>CANQSK010000034.1 GCA_947626475.1 uncultured Lachnospiraceae bacterium | reverse complement strand
TGGTTTAACGTTGAGCACGTTTCCGTTTCTCTGTTGAGAAACTCCAACGCACTCAACAGGGTCTATCCGACCCATAAATTAAAATACTTCTGCCGAAATTTTCGACAGAAGTATCGATCTGACTAATACCAGTCATGCTTTTCATTTCGGTTCAGAGCGTTGATCCGGTTCATCTCATCATCGGTCAGCGCAAAGCCGAACAGATCAAGATTTTCTCTGATATGGTCCGGGTTGCTGGAACCGGGGATCACGACGACGCCCTTCTGCAGGTTCCACCGCAGGATCACCTGAGCGGAGGTCACCTCGTGGGCAGCCGCGATCTCCGAGATGACAGCATCACCCAGTAACTCCGAGGTATGGCCGCGGCCGCCGAAAGGATACCAGCCTTGTACGACGATCCCCAGATTCTGAATATAGGGAATCACATCGTTTTCCTGATAATACGGATGGATCTCATTCTGCACCAGAGCCGGAGTAATGGTAACCTGGGGAAGGAACTCTCCCAGCTCCTTCACATACCAGTTGGACAGGCCCAGGGAATGAATCTTGCCCTCTCCCACGGCCTTTTCCATTGCCTTATAAGCTTTCACATCGTTGGTTCCCGGGTGATGAAGAAGCAGCATATCGATATAGCCGATGTCCAGCTTATCCAACGCGTCCTGAATCGCTTTCTCGGGATTGGCATACTGTTCCCCCGGATACAGCTTGGTGATCACAAAAATCTCTTCCCGGGGTATGCCACTGTCCCGGACCGCCCGGCCCACAGCCGTCTCATTTCCGTACATATACGCCGTGTCAATGAGACGCCCGCCCGCTTTCAGCAGAGCTGTTACAGAGTTATAGCATTCCTCATCGGAAAGGCTATAGGTGCCAAGACCCATGATGGGCATCTCATATCCGCTGTTCAGCAGGACGGTATGAGTCTCGAAATTGAATTGACCCGCCTGGGCGGACGCGGTTCCTCCCGCTGCCTTTATGTGATTCTCGTCCAGCCACTTTCCTATTTCCTCTCTGGAAGTTTCTGCCGCAAACCGTTCTCCCTCAAGCCAGTTGGCGTTCGGCGCCAGCCCATGGAGATTGTCCGCGCTTGAACCGATTCCGCTGCTGTGGGACGTACAGAAAGGCAGGATTGTCTTGCCGGAAAAATCATAGCTTTCCAGGAATGTGCTGATGATGCGGGGCGCCTGCCCATGCCAGATAGGATAACCCAGAAGAACCGTATCATACTGAGCCATATCCGCCACGAAACCGGATATTGCCGGACGCGCAGTCGGGTCGTTCTGTTCCTGGTCCGCCCGTCCTCCCGTGTAATAAGCCAGATCTTCAGCGGTATAGGGATCGGCAGGCACAATCTCATACAAATCGGCGTGTAAAATATCTGCGGCATACTCCGCCAGAGGCTTTGTGGTTCCCGTCGCTGAAAAATACGCCACTAAGATACTCGTTTTTCCTGTGTTGGAAGCCGGCTCCCTTCCTTCGCTGCTCTGTTTTGAAGTTTCCGCCTCGGTCGTGGCAGCCTGTTCAAATGTTCCTGCCTCAGCCGTACCTTGGGCCATGGTTTTATTCTGGCTGCAGGCCGCAAGCACAAGGGCCAGCACCGGTATAAATACAGCTGCAAACATGCGCTTCCTCATTTTTCATCTCCCCCGAAGACCTCTGTCGATGGGTCCCTTTCCGCCGGCTTTGAAGGTTCCCGCCTCTGATGATCTGATTATAAACAGGGCCAAGTAAAATATCAAATACATATATTAAATGCAAATACATACTTGAAAGGTATTGATTCTTTTGTTATAGTATGATTCAGGAGGCGATCAGATGGATATCCGGGTATTACAGTACTTTCTCGCGGTAGCAAGAGAAGAAAGCATCACAAGGGCGGCTGAATCCCTGCACATGACCCAGCCCCCATTATCGAGACAGTTAAAAGATTTAGAAGACGAAATAGGGAAACAGCTTTTGATCCGCGGAGGCAAAAAAGTCACTCTGACCGAGGATGGGATATTGCTCCGCAAAAGAGCAGAAGAAATCATAGCTTTAATGGAAAAAACAAAAAACGAGTTGGCTTCTTCCGACGAAAACATCGGAGGCGATATCTATATTGGAAGCGCGGAAACAGACGCCTTTTCGATGATAGCGGATATCGCCAAAGATCTGCAACATTCCTATCCTCTGATCCGTTATCACATCTACAGCGGAGACGCCGGACACATTACGGAACGGCTGGATAAAGGTCTCATCGACTTCGGCCTTTTAGTGGAACCTTTCGATGTTACAAAATATGACTATATCCGCCTGCCGGTAAAGGACACCTGGGGTATTCTCATGCCTGCAGACAGCCCTCTTGCGCGGAAAGACAGTATCCGCGCAGAAGATTTATGGGACTTACCTCTTATTATTTCCCATCAGACTGTTTCCAGCGCTGAAATGGCCGCTTGGCTGCACAGGAACATATCGGAATTAAATATTGTCGCGTTTTACGACCTTATTTATAACGCGTCCAGATTTGTAAAATCCGGTCTCGGATACGCTGTAACCTTAGACAAACTGACCAATACAGATGAAGACAGCCATCTGTGTTTCCGGCCGTTGTCTCCGACACTGGAAGCCGGATTATGTATTGCATGGAAGCGGTATCAGGTGTTCTCCAGGGCCGCGGAGAAATTTTTAAAGGAATTTCAGGTGAGATTTTCGATGAATGAAGAATCATCGCAGAGAATACTTTAGTATTATTCCACTGATAATGTGATCGTAACATCGCCATTTCCAAGAAGCTCCGCCATTTCACCTGCAGTCTTGCCTGTAATGTGCCCAAATCTTGTGTAGGCCCATGAGTTGGAACCGTAGAATACGACGATCTGGTTGCCGGAATACAATACGATATCCCCGGCCTCAGTCGTCGTTTGTACATCATTTCTCGGAAGACTTGTTCCAAGGGAGCCGACCTGCTCAAATCCTCCGTACATAGACATTTGAACCGTGACAGGATTCTCCTTCGCAAGCTCCAAAAGGGCGTCCACAGACTCATTGTCCTCCCACTCCACTTCTACGGCGTGATCGCCGATCGTCATTTTCAGAACGGTTTCTTTTGATTCGCTCTTCACAGCTTCTTCCTCCTCGCTTTGATCATCTGTAATTGCTGAACTTTCTATGATTTCTGCGTTCTCTGTACGTTCTGTGCTTTCACCGCAGCCGGACAGGAACAAAAATGGCACAAGCACTAACAGTAAAACTTTTCCTTTCATGACTTCACCCCGCGGCTTTTCCTGATAGATTTATTATAGCTTCTGTTTCCTCTATAATCAAATACTTGTTTTCTATGGCTTTTGCCCGGGACTTTGTCTACAACCTGGGGACATCCCAAAAGTCAAATGACTTGAGGGATGCCCTCTGAGCTGGCTAATATGCGGATCCTGGTCGCAGACGACGATGAAGACTACTGCATTAGTACCTATGATATCCTGAAAAATATCGATATGGAGGCTCTTGCAAAATGGTTATCTTAATGTCAGTGGCTGGGCATTTGAATGAATGAGACTTTCAAAAATAAAAGCCCAAATGAAGAATGCAAAATTCTCTAACTTTGGGCCTTTATTTATGTTATTTTTATTATACATTTACTAGGCATAAACATATTCTTAAATAATAGTCTTTGCATCTTCGATTGCTGCCTTTGCAACCATTTTCAAATGCTCCTTTAATAACTTAACTGCATTTTTTAAATCCTGTTTCTCAATAGCATCCAAAATAGCCATATGTTCTTCCAATGTTTCACGCTTACGAATTGGATCTGCCGCACTGCTAATGCTAATTCGTTCAATTTGCGTATTTAAATTTTTCATGAAATTTAATAACCTTTTACTACCACTTTTTTCTACAATCACTCTATGCAGGTAGAGATCTGCATTATGAATTTTATCCCAATCATCAGATTGATCTGCTTCCAAAAAAGCTGTACGTATACTAGCAATTTCATCTACAGAAATTTTTTTAATTCCTCTTTCTAAGGCCCACGCTTCGAGAATACTACGCAAATCAAATATTTCTTCTACATCATAGGGCGTAATGGGTGCAACAAAAGTCCCTCTCACTGGAAAACTTACCACAACACCTTCTGCTTCCAAATCTCGCAATGCTTCTCTAATAGGGGTTCTGCTAATTTGCGAAGTTTCAGCTATTTCCCGCTCGCGAATGGGTTCATTAGGTTTCAATTTTCCAGAAACAATTTCTTTTTTAATATATTCATATGCTTCATCGCGCTTTGTCATATTTGTATCCATCCTCTACATAAAGATTATCCAATTTAAAAAAGATCTGGGAAAATAGATAACCGGTAATCCACAGTGAGCATCCGATTTAACACGGGATCTATCATTCTCCCAAGAAAACCTTGGTTTTCAAAATAACCGTCAATCGTTGCTACAGTTCCTGACATAACAAGATAATGTTCCTTTTGTTTCATACTTTTCTCAGAAAAAGTAATAATTTCCTCCAACGGAATATAGTCTGCTAAGGAACCTTTTTGATAGGGACGACATTCTCCATTCACATACTGAAAAGATTCTAGTTGAATTTTGTCCCAATGATTCTTAATATCTCGATATCTCCAAATCTGTTTGCATACCGGTTTACAACTCGCCTGCTTTGATTTCGTCACGCGGAGCGCGCTAATCTTTCGATCACAATGATCGCTGATAAGACCAATATAGATTTCATTTTCTTCATCTTTCATAATAGTAAACTCTATTTCACCCGTCGTATCATGTCCCACTACAAATATATCATAACTGAAATCTAAAAGTCCAGGCCATATCAAAAAGTAATGTGGAATTTCTGTTGATGTTTGAATACCCAGTTTTAACTGCTCGTCAATATGAGCTTGAATATTTTCACGATATCTACTCGTAAATCCCAATCCACATAGAGTAGTAATTTCAAATTCTTTTCGATAGGTTTTGTTTAACTCACATACTTCAAATTCATATGTCATATATTCAATTCTCCTTTTCTTTTTTTACAATTTTAGTAATATAAGGCCACGCAAAAGTCAAAACAATAAAAATTATCATGCAGAGCGTAATCGGTCTTTCATAGAAGAAAGAAAGACTTCCCTTCGTCAATGTCATAGCTCTTCTAAGATTCGCCTCTAGCATATTGCCAAGAAGAAGGCCAAGAACCATTGGACCTGGACTGAATTCCGCTATCTTGCATACAAATCCAATCAAGCCAACGATAAGCATAATAATAACATCAAAATAATTATTATTCAAGGCATAGGCTCCCACAATACTCAAAATAATAACAGAAACCCATACTAGTTCTTTCTTTACATTCAATACTTTAGCAGACGCTTTTGCTGTTAATAAACCAATGACTAAAATCATAATATTACATACAACCATCATAAGCATAATATTAATAACAAAAGATCTGTTTTCTGTAAACATTTTAGGCCCTGGCTGCATACCATACATCATTAAAGAGCCAATTAACACAGCACTTACGGCATCTCCTGGAATTCCCAAACATAACATAGTTGTAAGCGCTCCGCCAATAATGCCATTATTTGCCGTACAGCTTACAGAAAATCCCTCTACAGATCCCTTTCCATATTCTTCAGGATGCTTAGAGATACGTTTTGCCTGCCCCCAACAAATAATGGAAGCAATATCGCCTCCTGCAGCTGGAATAGCTCCAATAAAAGTTGCAACAAACGCTATCAATGCATTAAGCGGCAATAAAGAGAAAAATTCTTTTTTTTCAAGAAAAATCTTTCCAAGAGACATATTAGCTGAACGTTCTGCGCTTTCCGCTTCTTCTACTTTTTGATTTCTCGTATAGATTTGATATAAGGCCTCCCCAACGCCAAATATACCAATCATAACCGGTATAAACGAAATACCTGACATCAAATTTGTACTTCCAAAAGTAAAACGCTTTACTCCAGATATAGGATCCATACCAATAGTAGACAAACATAGACCCAAAAATCCAGGAATCAATCCTTTCAACACACTTCCATTTGAAACACCAACCATCATACTGACTCCAAGAAGTGCCAATGAAAAATATTCAGATGGGCCAAATTTAACGGCAAACCTCGCTATCGGGAACGCAAAAAGCATCATTACAACTGTACTAATTAATCCCCCGATAACAGAAAATATAACATTAATTCCTAAGGCGATTCCGCCCTTGCCTTTTTTATATAACGCATATCCGTCAAAAGTAGATGCTATACTAGCTGGAGTCCCCGGTGTATTGATAATAATTGCACTGATTCCACCTGAAAAAACAGAAGAATTCCAAATACCAATTAACATTGCAAATCCTGCCGCTGGCGGAAACCAAAATGTCAAGGGCGTAAAAATAGCAACTGCCATAGTACCAGAAAGTCCAGGCAGAGCACCAATAATAAGCCCAATCAAAACACCAATTAACGCAAATAATAATACATTAGGTTGCAATACTGCCTGCAATCCAATAATCCATTCACCCATGCTGGCCTCCTTATACGTTAAACTGTACCAACATTATTTTCTCAAAGGAAATAATGATTATTGTTACAAAAATAAGTGTAAAAATGAAATTAAATTTCCAAGAATTTTTATAAGCCCAGTTAAGAAACACGGAAAGAAAATAAATTGCAAACGTAAAGTGAATGTATTTCCAAATTAGCATGAAAACGAGGATTCCAGCGAGACTGAGCCAAAACATCTTCAGATTATTTTTTTGAAAATTCATTAAATGCCAATAGCTAATAGTATCTCTTGAAATAAATCCCTTATAAATCAATACAAGAGAGCATAAGATCAAACCTCCGCTTACTAAGATCGGAAACAGGCCTGCTGAAGGAATTCCATTTTTTTCAACCAATCCTAACGGCAATGATTTTATCAAGAAAAAGATACCAATCAATGCAGTCACAATCCCGATATACATATCGTCCTTCTTCATGTCGTACCTCCGTATGATTGGCCGGAAAGCATTTGGGCTTTCCGGCCAGATACATTATTTACTTGCAATACCCAATTCTTCAATTAATTCTGTATAATCCTGAAGCTGCTCCTTTGCCGCTGCATCGAGATCTTCACCAGAAGCATAGGAATAATCCAAACCGCGGTCAATAATTGCTTGTTTTACGGACTCGCTTTGAACGGCTTCAGAAAATGCCGTTTTAAGAATTCCCATAATCTCATCTGGAGTATCCTTTGGTGCAGCAAGTCCTCCCCATCCTTGAATAACAATATCAAGTCCCATTTCTTGTGCAGTAGGCACATCAGGCGCAGATAAAGAACGTTCTTCACCAAGATTTGCAAGAACTTTAAAATCTCCAGATTCAATACTTGATTTAATTTCACCAGGGGCTACAAAAACAGCATCGATATTGCCTCCCAATAAAGCTGCTGCTGCACCTGCAGCTCCGTCAAAGGGTACATGTGTCATTTCACCGCCAGTTGCATTTTCAAATGCGGATGCACAGATATGCCAGAAAGCGCCAGTTCCAGAATTCCCTTCTGTTACAACACCGGGATTAGTCTTTATATCATCAATAAAATCTTGCATAGTATTATATTTAGAATCTGAGCGAACTGTAAGTGCAGAAGGATTTACAATCGCCCGCCCTAAAGCCCGAAAATCTTCACAAGTGACATCACTAACACCCATAGGACTTAAAATACAGGTATCTACAGAGAAATAAACTAAAGTATACCCATCTGGATCGGAATTTCTCACAAATTCCAGACCAACAGCTCCACCAGCTCCTGTTCTATTGGTAACAACGACGGGAACTCCTAATTTAGCCTGAAGTTCCGGAGCAATCAATCGAGCAATGGTATCTCCGCTACCACCTGCAGAGAATGGGCATACAATAGTAATCTGCTTTTTAGGCCAATTTACTGTTTCAGCAGTAGTAGCTTCTTTAGTTTTCTCTGTAGCAACCACTTCAGTTTCAATCGTTAATTCAGTAGCTGATACAGATTCTGAAGTATTAGAGCCACATCCTACTAATAAAGTACTTGCCAATGCCATAGCTATAATTGCGGATACAATTTGTTTTTTCATAAGAGTCCTCCTTTATCAAAAATTTAATTTAGGAAATTCAAAATTCTTTTCATATACATAACCTGCGTATAACACCGTTGCATCATCATTGCGCCGCCCCATCAGCATCATCCCTACAGGTAAGCCATCACCTGTTAATCCTGCTGGAACTGTCAGCGCCGGACAACCAAGAAGGTTAGCAAGTCGAGTATGTTTGGAACACATTGCTATTCCATTCTCATTTTTTTCCCTCAACTTAATTTCGCAAGGATCGAGGCTAATATCAAATGCCGTATTTGGACATGTAGGAACGGCTATAATATCAATATCTGTCAATAGTTTTTCCCAAGATAATTTCATTTTTTCACGATCTTTTAAAGCTTTGATATACTGGACAGCTTGGAATTTGTATCCCGCATGAAGTCGAGCCGCCACGAATTTTGTATAATCATCACTTCTTTCCGGGAAAGTGCCCAGATCATATTGATGTGTATAGGTAGTTCCACTCAATACAATACAATCTCCAGTTTCATCTACCAAATCCATCATTGGAAGCTCTACATATCGTATTTGAGCCCCGCAGTCTTTTAAGATCGCTATGGCACTTCGAAAAATCGCTTCTACTTCGTAATCCGTTTTATCAAAAAAGAAATTAGTCGGGATTCCGATTGTTTTTCCCTTCAAATCTGTTCCGTCACAAATGAAGGAATAAAAATTAGTTCTTTTACCTCGAATCGCCTCTCTACAAGGATCCTTCTCATCCGTTCCAGTAACCGCATCCAAAGTAATCGCCGCATCTGCGACACTCCTGCAAAGCGGTCCCACATGATCCATACTGGGACACATTGGAACAATTCCATAAAGACTCGTTAAGCCATAAGTAGGTTTAAAACCGACTACTCCACACATACTAGACGGAATCCTTATGGAACCACCTGTATCAGTTCCCATTCCAATATAGGCCATCCCAGCAGCTACAGCAGCTGCAGAGCCACCGGAAGAACCACCCGTTATTTTCTGTGGATTCCAAGGATTATGCGCCGCTCCAAACATAGTATCTCTAGTAGTCGGACCAATAGCAAACTCCTGGGTATTAGTCTTTCCAAGGGTAATTGCTCCAGCATCTTCCATTCTCTGGACAATAGTCGCATTTACTTCAGGAATAAAATCTTTAAGTATCTTCGAGCCAGCAGTTGTTGGAATTCCTTTAACATAAAATAGATCCTTAAATGCAACTGGAATTCCATGCAATCTGCTTTTATAATTTCCACGTGCAATTTCTTCTTCCGCCTTTTTCGCATTTACCTCAGCATTTTCAAAGTCAAGGTATACATAGGCGTTGGTTACTGGTTGCATTATATGAATTCTTTCAATGCAAGCACTTAGAATTTCTCTGGGAGATAATTCTTTCTTTCTTATAATGGATGATAATTTTTCAATACTGTACATCGTAATATCATCCATAAACTGCCCTCCTTTCATTAGTTTTTTTGACAAACGCGTTTTTGACATACCATTGATATACCAATGGTATACCATATTCAATAGTAAATGTCAATCATTTTTTTACATATTTAGAAAAATTTCTCGTTTTACTTTCTAAGTATAGAAAAGAAACTCTTAAAATTTTTAATTATTTTTAAATGTTCCCAACATTTTCTTGATCCAAAATAAAAAATAGGCGTACTTCCTGTCAGGTAAGCAATTTATAACTACTTAGATCGCCTACTTGAACAAGGTGTACACCTTAATGCAATCCTACAGGTCTTACAGCAGCTTTTTTATGTTCTGTCAAAAAAATATCACTGAAACCAGTACTGTCTGAGACAGCGCCGACAGCATCGCTTACATGCAAAAACCGGAAGTGTCCTTCGCCTGCGTGTTTATACATAATAAGCATGACCCGCAGTCCTGCCGAGGATGTATACTCCAGATTCTCAAGATCAAGGATAATGTCCTGAACTGTATTTTCGTTAGTGATGGTTTTAAACATACCCAGAAACTCCGGCGCGCTGATGGAATCCAGTCGTCCTCCCAGACGCAGCGTAAACGCATTATCCGACAGGGACTGCTCGATTCCCAGACCGACTGTATCCGTACAGGTGGTTTTCTTTTCCTGCTTCTCATCTTGAGTCATGATCCAGACATTGATTTTTTCCGGCCGCCTCAATCAAGCTGTTGGGCAGAATATAGCGCAGCTCGATGGTGATAGTTCCGATCTTCATTTTCCATCTCTCCCATTCTTTTTATTATTTATTTTCTTTAATAAAAATATCCCATTAACATATTTCTCCGCACTCCGCGTAGAGTCCCATCCTCGCAGTGCTTTTTCAAACTGTTCTTGCTCCCTCAAATCATCATCGCAAATTGCAATCTGCATATAACATTCCCCTTCCGAGTTATATATACTATTATACCATCTCGACTAACGTCTCGATGGAGATACTCGTCAAATGCCGGTTCATGCAGGCATGACCGTCATTTTCCTCGTTATTATGCCACAATTTTACATTTTTCCCAATATTGACATTTTTGTAATCGGCAATCTTGGCGCTGCCTGTCTGTTGATGAGTTTCCACTTTTGTGGTATAAGTATAGAAATGAGAAATAACATGACAGAATCGGAGGCGTTCCATGAATCCAAGGACAGACGAGCCCGCGGCCATCCAGGTCCGGGGCGCAAGAGTTCATAACCTGAAAAATATTGATGTGGATATCCCGCTGCAGAAAATCGTAGGAATCGCCGGAGTATCCGGCTCCGGCAAATCTTCTCTGGCTCTGGGCGTGCTGTACGCCGAGGGCTCCCGGCGCTATCTGGAGGCCCTCTCCACCTACACCAGAAGGCGGATGACCCAGGCGGCCGCCGCTCAGGTGGACCAGGTACGCTACATTCCCGCGGCTCTGGCTCTCCATCAGCGGCCAGGCGTACCCGGCATCCGAAGCACCTTCGGCACCTCCACGGAGCTGCTGAACAGCCTGCGGCTTATGTTCTCCCGCCTGGCCAGCCACCGCTGTCCCAACGGACACTATGCGGAGCCGACCCTTAACGTGGCGGTGGAGCAGGACATCTTCTGTCCGGTGTGCGGAGAACGCATCATTCCGCCCTCCGCGGAGGAACTGGCCTTCAACAGTCAGGGGGCCTGTCCCACCTGCGGCGGCACCGGAATCGTGCGCACTGTGGACCGCTCCACCCTGGTTCCCGACGAATCCCTCACCATTGATCAGGGCGCCGTAGCACCCTGGAACTCCCTTATGTGGTCTCTGATGACCGACGTCTGCCGGTCCATGGGTGTGCGCACCGACGTGCCCTTCTCAGAGCTGACCGAACGGGAGAAGGACATTGTCTACAACGGCCCCGCTGAAAAAAAGCATATCTTCTATCACCCCAAAAATTCCAACGACGCCGCGGAACTGGATTTCACTTATTTCAACGCGGTCTACACCGTGGAAAACGCCCTCTCCAAGGTAAAAGATGAGAAGGGCATGAAGCGGGTGGAAAAATTTCTCCGCCAGGACGTCTGTCCTGACTGCGGCGGAACACGGCTGTCGGAGAAAGCCCGGGCGCCCCGTCTTCGGGGAATCTCCCTGGCCGAAGCCTGTCAGATGACTCTCGCGGAGCTGATCCTGTGGGTAAAAGGCGTTCCGGATTCTCTTCCGAAAGAAATGCGGCCCATGGCGGAGAGCATCTGTGATTCTTTCCTGAATACCGCCCGCCGTCTGGTGGATCTGGGTCTGTCCTATCTGACTCTGGACCGGGCTTCCTCCACCCTCTCCACGGGAGAGAGGCAGCGGACCCAGCTGGCCCGGGCCGTCCGCAATCGGACCACCGGCGTGCTGTATGTGCTGGACGAGCCCTCCATCGGCCTTCACCCTTCCAATCTGGAAGGGCTGACCGGCGTCATGGACGATCTGGTGGCAGACGGCAACTCTGTAGTGCTGGTGGACCATGACACCAATGTGCTGACCCACGCTGACTGGCTCATCGAGCTGGGGCCTGACGCCGGAGCGGAGGGCGGCACGATAATCGCGGAGGGAACGGTTCCTCAGCTGACTGCAAATCCCGCTTCCAGGATAGGACCATTTCTCGCCCCGAATACCAGAGTCAAACTCCGTCAGCGGACAGCCGCGGACAAGCTGTTTGAGCTTGGCCGGATCACCATGTCCACCGGCCGGATTCACACGGTTCAGCCCCTTACGGCCGCATTTCCCAAGGGAAGACTGTCTGTCGTCACCGGCGTGTCCGGCTCCGGCAAGACCACTATGATCCTGGAAAGCCTGGTTCCGGCTCTCGCGGCGGCAGCGGCGGGACAGCCGCTCCCGGACCATGTCCGTTCTGTGGACGCCCCCGGCATACACCATGTGAAGCTGATCGACGCCACCCCCATCGGCATCAACGTCCGCTCCACCGTGGCTACCTACGCCGACGTTCACGACGAGCTGAGGAAGGTCTACGCCAGAACTCCGGCTGCAAAGATGCGGGGTTATAAAGCTGGGGATTTTTCCTACAATACGGGAAACCTCCGGTGCCCGGTCTGCGACGGAACCGGCAGCATCAGCCTGGACGTGCAGTTTCTGCCCGACGTGGATATTCCCTGTCCGGAATGCGGCGGCTCCCGCTACAGCCGGGCAGCCTTTGAGATCGTCCGTGAGAAAAAAGAAGGAGCCGGACTGTCTCTTCCGGCTCTGATGGCAAAAAGTGTAGACGAGGCTCTGGCGGCCTGCGAGGATTTAAAGACGGTGCACAGCCGTCTGTCGGTGCTTCACGACGTTGGCCTGGGCTATTTGACACTGGGAGAACAGACCCCCGGCCTGTCCGGCGGCGAAGCCCAGCGATTGAAGCTTGCCAGCGAGATGGGCAAAGGGCAGAGCGATTCCCTCTTCGTCTTCGACGAGCCCACCATCGGCCTTCACCCCCTGGACGTGAAATCCCTGATGACGGTTTTCCAGACCCTGATCGACCAGGGCGCCACCGTCATTATCATTGAGCACGACCTGGACATTATCCGAAACGCCGACTACGTAGTGGATATGGGCCCCGGCGGCGGAAAAGACGGCGGCCGGATCGTGGCCTGCGGAACGCCGGAAGAGATAAAGGCCTCCCGGGACAGCGTCACGGGACGGTATTTATAAGGCTGCTTTAAGCACCCACTCAACCGAGTTTTCATGTACCGATACGGCTCTCTCCCCGACGCCCTCCGGCAGCTGAGCGAAGCTTCCGTTGACCCGGTACAGAAAAGCCTTCTGATTGTATTTGATGGTTTTCTCGAAGGGCCACCGGATGACCGTAGGAGTCTGGAAGCTCTCTCCCAGCTCCAGCATCAGAAGATTTTTGTTGACGGTGGTCGCAAGCCAGGCCGTATAACGGTGCCACTGGGGCAGATATCCCTCTTCAATGTAGATATCCGCATGGATGGTGTTGCCCGTAAGGGGCGCGCCGCAGTGCGGGCAGATGTCGTCAGGAATCTCTCCCGGCTCCCAGATATCCTTGGTGCAGGACTTGGAGCACTGTCTCCAGGTCTCGTTGCCGCAGGGTGCCGTAATGCGGGAGGCGTCCAGCCGCGGCTTCCCGATTGCATTCGATGCCTCCTGCGAACCGGCTGCTTCGGCATCGGCGGCGTTTTCAAAAATAGCCGCGTCCGTGTTGGTAGTGACGATAAAATAGTCTTTTCCCTCCAGAAGGCGGGCCAGGGCCTCATAGGCCTTCAGAATCTCAGGGTTTTTGTCCTTCTGCCACTCCGCCCCGATTCCTACCAAAACCTTGTCGGCGGCTTTCAGCTTCTCAATGAATTTCTCTTTGCTTTCTTCCGGTATCATATCCATTTATGATCCCTCCCCTTCTCTCTTTCTTCTCCGTGTTAAAATCAGCTGTGAACCGGGCGATCATATCGGCAGATATAGTGTTTGACCCAGAATCTGCCGGATTTTTCTTGACTCATCCATCTTGATTCGGCTATAATAGAAACAAAGCTAGGATCAGCCGAGAATAATATTTCAGGTGGTGCGCTATGAACTACATTCATCGACATATGGAAAAACAGATCATGGAGCTAAGCAGCTCTTACTCCGCAATCCTTCTGACAGGCCCCCGGCAGGCAGGCAAGACAACTATGCTGCGGGAACTGGCCGAGAAAGAACATATAGGGCGGCAGTACGTAACGCTGGACGATTACATGGAGCGCGACATGGCGAAAAACGACCCGGCCATGTTCATGCAGCTTCACAAACCTCCGGTCCTGATCGATGAGATCCAATACGCCCCGGAGCTGTTCACTTATATCAAAATCTACGTCGATCAGCATCACAATCCCGGCGATTTCTGGATGACAGGCTCACAGATTTTCCGCCTCATGAGGGGCGTACAGGAATCCCTGGCCGGGCGCGTGGCGCTGCTGCATATGTCGCCGCTGTCCCAGCGGGAAATCACCGGAGCCCCCTGCGTGCCGTTTACGCCTGACGCGGCACGCCTTCTTACCGAGGGGGAACAGCTCCGGCCTGTTGCCGCGCCGGAGCTGTTCGGCCGGCTGTGGCAGGGCTCCATGCCGGGTCTGGTCAGCGGGAGGACGCCCAATCGGAATGTCTTCTACTCCTCCTATCTTTCTACTTACGTAGAACGGGATGTCCGGGAACTCTCCGGCAGCGTGGACGCGCTGAAATTTAACCGCTTTGTCACCGCGGCCGCCGCCCGCTGCTCCCAGCTTCTGAATTATAAGGCTCTGGCCGATGACGCGGATATCGACATCCAGACTTCAAAGGCATGGGTCAACATTTTGGAGACACTCGGCATCATTTTCCTGCTGTACCCATACTCCAACAACGTGCTGAAACGCACCGTCAAAACGCCCAAAGTATACTTTTACGATACCGGTCTGGTCTGCTATCTTACCCGGTGGTCCTCGCCGGAGGTTGCGGAGCGCGGCGCTATGAACGGCGCCCTGCTGGAAAATTTCACGGTGTCGGAAATCATGAAAGGCTATCAAAACGCGGGGCTGACGCCGTATCTCTATTTTTACCGGGACCGCGACGCCAGGGAGATCGACCTTATTCTGGAGGGCGACGGCAAACTGTGCCCACTGGAAATCAAAAAGACGGCCACGCCGGACAGGCGACTGACCCGCGTCTTTGGCGTCATCGGCAAATCACCCCTTCAGCTGGGAACCGGCGCTGTTCTCTGCATGGCAGACAAATTCGGCGCCTTTGACAGCAATCATCTGATCGTTCCCATCTGGATGATATAAGCCGTTACGCCTTCTCACAGACAATAACATGACATCCGGACCCCAGGGTCAGCGTCTCTCCCGGAATACGGACCGTCGCGCTTGTATTCGGCGGGACCGTCACCTCCAGAACCACCTTCCGCCCTTCCGTCTTCCATCCGGCCGAGATTGTCCCGTATTCGCACAGGTGGGTCGTTGAGGCGTATGTGAGGCCGCCGCCCATACTGGGTTCCACATAGAAATGCTTGTATCCCGGCTCTTTCTCATCCCGTTTCAGTCCCGCGCACACCTCGTACAGCCATTTTCCGACAGAGCCGTAGGCGTAATGGTTGAACGAGTTCATATCCGCGCTCCACATGGTTCCGTCCGGCTTCCGCCCGTCCCAATGCTCCCAGACCGTGGTGGCTCCCTGCTCCACCTGATAAAGCCAGGAGGGAAAATCCTTTTTCATCAGCAGCTCATAAGCTTCCGCGGAATATCCGTTTTCGCTCAGCACATGCATGACATAGGGCGTTCCGAGAAATCCGGTGCACAGATGCATATCCCTCCGGCGAAGAAGGGCAAGAAGCCCCTCCGCCGTTTTTTTGCGGTACTCCTCCGGCGCCAGCTGAAACGCCAGGGCCAGCACATGGGCCGTCTGGGTCTGAACAGTCATAAAGCCGTTTTCGTCAAAATATTTCTCACGGAAACAGTTCACAGCCTTCCGGCGCAGCAGGGAATATTTCTCCCCGTCCTCCGTCCGGCCCAGGCCGCGGGCCATTTTGGCAAACAGCCCCGCCGCATAGGCCAGATACGCCATACTGGTAAGCTCCCACGGCGTCGCTCCGTGATAGCTGCCCTCCTCCGCATCCAGGGCGACCCAGTCGCCGAACTGCGGCCCCAGGGTAAACGTACCGTTCTGAAAATGAGCGTCCACATAATCGATCCAGGCTTTCATGCTGTCATACTGCTGCCTGATGATCGCCGTATCGCCGGTCTCCTGGTACAGGATCCACGGCAGGACCACCGCCGCGTCGCCCCAGCCGCTGGCACCGGCAAAATTATCCGGCTGGCTGGGCTTCAGCACATCCGGCACCACATGGGTTACGGCTCCGTCCGCCTGCTGATCCGCGGCCAGATCGCCAAGCCATTTTCTGTAAAATTCATACATATCCAGAAGATAACAGGCCGTATTGCAGAATACCTGCACGTCTCCCGTCCAGCCGAGCCGCTCGTCCCTCTGAGGACAGTCTGTGGGAACATCCACGGAATTACCCTTCAGCCCCCACAGGATATTGCTCTGGAGCCGGTTAAGCAGCATATCCGAACAGGCAAAGGTTCCCGTCTGCCGCATATCCGAGTGAAGAACCATCATCTGAAAACAGCTCTCGTCCACCGGTCCCGGATACTGCTTCACCCACACATACTGAAAGCCCTGGAAGGTGAAATGGGGATGATATTCCTCCGTCCCGCCTCCCCGGCAGATATAACGCACCGTCTGTCTGGCTGTGCGCAGGTTTTCCGTATACACATTTCCCTCCGCGTCCAGAGCCTCAAAGCAGACCAGCTCCACCACGTCACCCGGCGAAGCGTCCACCTGAAAACGGACCCACCCGCTGGCGTTCTGCCCGAAATCCAGCACAGTCTCCCCCTTCGGCGTCACCAGAAGCCGCCTGACAGGAAGAATCTGCTGAACCCGTACCGTACTGCCGCGCTGAGGAATGATCTCCGCGCTGCCCGGGTCCAAAGCTGTCACGGTTCTCTTCTCAAGCCGCCGCCCGGCATCGTATACTTCGCCGTCATAGATATCGGCAAACAGGACCGGCGAATCGCTTCCCTCCCAGGTGTCATCCGTGAAGATCCTCTCCCGGCTTCCGTCCTCGTAGCGCAGGATCAGTTCCCCGGAAAACGCAGCGTGTTCCCCGTAGAAATTGTGAATCCGGTGATAGGAGACATCCCCCTTGTACCAGCCTGCCCCTGTCTGGGCGCTCCACTCATTTTTGCCCCTGGACAGCAGCTCGGTCACCTCGTAGGTCTGATAGAGAAGGCGCCTGTCGTAGCTGGTCCATCCAGGCGTCAGCTCGTCGTCTCCAGCCTTCCGCCCGTTGACAAAAGTCTGATACAGGCCGTGGGCTGTAGCCAGAAGCCACGCTTCCTTCACCGGTTTTTCAATCCGAAATTCCTTTCTCACCTGAAAGGCCGGTGAACCCTCTCTTTCCTCCGTCCTCTCCGCCGTGATAAAGGGCGCCGTCCAGTCGTCGCCTCCCAGAAATCCCGTCACGAAATAAGTCCCGCGCCATTCACATTTTTCCCCGTAATTATCCCATATTCTCGCGCGTACGTAATACTTTCGCACAGACTCAAGGACAATCCCGGACATGTCCGGTTTAAGATTCTGCGACTGCTCTGACTCCGTCATTCCCGAATCATAAACCAGACTCTCAAAGGCGGGATCACGTCCGATCTGAAGCTGATATCCCCTCTGGTATACATTCTCACGGTCAGATTCGATTTTCCACCCAAAGGTCAGATCTTCTGTGATTCCTTTGGGTTCGCAAATATGATTTATGCGTATTTCTGTTATTTTCAGCAACTTTCGGTCCTCCCGGCTGTATCATTTATACTCACAGTGTACTTGCTTTGCGGTCACGTCACCAGGCCCTCCCGGTCTGAGGTGATCTCCAGACGGCTTCCGTCATACTTTATGCTCACGCTGCCGCCTTTTACCGGCACTACGCAGTCCAGCTTCTTAAAATAGGACAGCCGCGGCTTTGCCTCAAAGGTCTTATATCCCGGTTCCAGAGGCCGCACTCCCAGAAAATACCGTCCCAGCAGGTAAATGGGGCTCGCTCCCCAGGCATGGCACAGACTCTTGCCAAAGGGATCCCCGTACATTCCGTACTGCTCCGGCTCGCCCTGAGCGGCGTCATAATCCTCCCAGAATGTAACCGCTCCCCGGTCAATCATGCCGCCCCAGTAATCCCGAATCGCCTCATACACCTTATCCAGATGTCCGGTCTTCCCCCACACATCCAGCTCAAAGAATTTGAAATAGGGCGTGGTGATCTGCGTGATCTCCTGGTTCAGAAGCACATGCTCTATGATCGAACAAGTCTGCTCCTCATCTGTGATGTCGAACAGAACCGCGAAAATATTGGCGTGCCGGGTCACATGATCGTTTCCGGACTCGTAGCTGTCGATAAAGGCCCCCTTCTCCCGGTTCCAGAAAAAAGCGAACAAATTGGATTTCAGCTTCTCATAGGCCTGTTCATAGTTCCGGTAATCCGCCGCAATCAGCTTCCCGCAGAAGGCCATCGTCTCGTAGCATTTCAGCAGCAGTACCTGTTCCGCGCAGACCGCGCCCGTCTTGTCGATGTCGGACCAGTCAATGAAGATCCAGTCCCGCTCCCGCCCGCGGATAAAACCGTGCCCGTCCAGCTGGCTTTCCAGCAGGCGCATCATTCCCTCCATCTTAGGGTAGATCATCCGGACAAATTCCTTATCCCCGGTCATCCAGTATTCCTTCTCAATACTGATGAGCCAGAGCATGGAATAATCCACAATGGTATTGATGTGCTGCACAATATCCTGATTCCCCCGAAGGGCCAGAATCGTGCGCTTGTCAATCTCCTCATCCATAAACAGGTAGGGATTTACGAAATAACTCTGGTAGGCGTCCCCGGACCATATCCACCGGTCCCGCTTGATCCCGTCAATGAAGAACAGCCCGCTGCACAGCCGGTAGGTCTCCTTCGCCACATTCCAGATCCGGTTTATCCTCTCATCGTCACACTGGAAGGATGCTTTTACCGGGATTGGAACCCACTGATGTGTTGCGATACAAGATACCTGCCCTGCCCGGCAGCCGGGTATATAGAGGTAGCGGAATGCCCTGCGCCGCAGCACATCGCCGGAGGCGACATGCTCCGATTTATAGTAGCACCAGTTCAGGTCTGTAGCTTCCGCGGCGGATTCGCCGTAAGCGACCGTCACCTCTGGCAGTGAACCTGCTGATTCAGGATAGTCTCCCATCGAATCTTCCCCGGTCTGCCCGGAGGCTTTCTCCGACGGAACGCCCTCAAACGTCACCCGGACCGTCCCGTTTACCATTCTCCCGAAATCCATGAGCACGCCGCCGCAAACCTCTTCCTCCGAGACCGGCAGCAGCTCCTCCGTCTCATAGTAAACCTCGTTCGGATCTTTCTCCCTGTCACAGTAGAGGGAAGACATTCCGACGGGATGACATTCCGTGAAATCGTCGGCCGTCCAGGAGGCGTCGGAGCAGATAACATTTCCCTCCACATACGCGCAGGGAAGTCCGGACATATTCCCCACAAAAACCTCCACGGTACAGGCTCCCTCCCGGCAGTCGATCCACTGGCCAAAGGGGAATTTCCTTCCGTTCACCGCCGCATATCCCTGGCCTATGGCCGTCACGCGGATTCTGTCCGCCTCTTCCAGCTGATAGCTGTTGCAGAACCGCACGTTCTTGCGCCAGTCGTCCATCTTCCAGTAGGCGGGCCAGCCGTAGGACCGCTCCTCTCGTTGAAAATTCTGCAACATTCCGTGATATAACTCAAAATCGCCCGGATACCATATCCAGCCATTTCCGCTCATGATCCGTTCTCTCCTTTTCCGCAAAAAAGGCAGCGCCGCAAAACAAAACGATTTTCGTTATTTTGCAACACTACCTTTATACTGTACCATATAAAACTCCCTGTGACAAGCAATGACGGCTGTTCTCTGCCTGTTTCCCGCGCTCATTTTTTATATCCGCGCCTGCTGTCTGTATCAGCCTTTCACTGCGCCTGCTGTCTGTATCAGCCTTTCACCGCTCCTGCCGTCATGCCGCCTTCAATGTGCTTCTGCATCACCAGGAAGAACAGTACAACCGGTATCATAGTGATAACCGCGGCGGCAAAGGCCATATTGTAATCCGCCGAGTGTTCGCCGAAGAACACATACTGCTGCATGGGAACCGTTTTCACCGCGTTCTTCTGGAGTACGATCAGGGACGCGTTGAAATCGTTCCAGGCCCACAGGGCATCCAGAACCGCTATGGTCACGGTAGTGGGCTTCAGAATCGGGAAGATCACCTTTACGAAAGTCTGGAATACGGTGCATCCCTCCAGCTTCGCCGCCTCCTCCAGCTCCATGGGAACCGTCCGGACAAAGCCGATGTAGGTCATGATCGCGAACGGCATGTTGATACCCGCGATCAGGATGATGATGCCCGGCAGAGTATTCAGAAGTCCAAGACTTCTGTACATCCGGTAGATCGGAATCATCAGGGACTGGAACGGAACCATCATAGCCGCCGTCAGTACGGACTCATAAAATTTATATCCCTTCTTGTGATACTGACGCCCGATGGCATATCCTGCCATGGAAGCCACGATCAGCACCAGGATCACGCTGGCAGCGGTGACAATGAGGCTGTTTGCCATGGAACGGAAGATATTGGCCTTCTCAATGGCGTCGACAAAATTCTCAATGTGAAGCGCCGACGGCAGAGCCAGAACGCTTTTGGTAGTTTCCTGCTTGGTCTTAAACGCCAGGAGGATACTGATCAGGAATGGGAAAAGGAATATGGCAGCCATGACGCAAAGTACAACGCGGCCTAAAATAACTGTCGTTCTGTTTTTCATCACATTTCAACCTCCTTGCTTCTGAAGAATCTTGTAAGTCCGATACCAAGCACCATCAGGATGATCATGAACACCAGCGCCACCGCCTGGCCGTATCCGGCCTTCTGATAGCTGAACAGGTTATTGTAAATGAAAATGGAAATCATCTCGGAGGATCTGGCCGGACCGCCTCCCGTTGCCGACATGGTAATACCAAACTCGCGGAGAGCGCTTGTCAGCGTCAGGGTAATGCAGGTGGTAAAGGATGGACCCAGGAGCGGAAGGGTAATGTACTGAAACCTCTTCCATGCGTTGGCTCCGTCAATCTGAGCCGCCTCGTAATAATCCTGCGGGATATTGGAAAGACCCGCCATATAGATCATGATGTTGGAACCGATGCCGCTCCACAGAGCGATGATGATGATTCCGATGATAACCGTTGCCGGACTTCCCAGAAGGGATTTTCCCAGTATCCCGGAGAGGATATTTCTGTCGATAAATCCCCACACAAACGCCGCGAGAACCGCGCTCAGGGCCATAGGAACGAAGAAGATGGTCTTCAGCGCGCCTACGCCTCTGAATTTGTCGCCCAGAAGAATGGCAAGAAACAGGGAAAGAATATTGTTCAGGGCTGTATATCCAATTGCGAACAGAAGCGTCACCTTAATGGCCTGAACGATATTGCTGTCCTGAAACATCCGGATAAAATTATCCAGAAAAACATAATGATATTCTTTTGAAATTCCATCCCAGTCCGTAAACGCGATATTGAGACCGGATACGAACAGAACCGCTACCGTGAAGGCGAATAAGACGATAGATGGAACCAGAAACCAGAAATAACCTTTTGCGTTTTTCACTGGAAACCCTCCTTTTTTGAAACACCGTTTAATCTTTCGTCAGATCCTAGTTAGTTGCCGGCAATCCGGTCGAACTCGCTGTCCAGATCCGCCAAAACCTTATCCACATCGGTACCGCCGTCCAATACGAACTGACTTACCACATTCTGGAAGGCTGCGCGGTACTCTTCCTTAAAGTTGAAATCCGCCTCCGCGGAAAGAGCTTTTGCCTTGCCGCTGCTGATCATATTTACAACATCGCCCAGAGTCGTAGCGCCCTCGGGAGCCTCCACATCCTTGATCACGCAGATACCAATGCCCTCGCTGACATATTTCTCTCCCGCTTCCTTGGTGGTGAGGAAGTCTACAAACTTGATCGCGGCATCCTGCTTGGTGCTGGCCGCGCTGACCGCGTAGCTCTGGCCTGCTCCCGGATAGACCACAACGGTATCGTCCGCATTGTTGGATACCGGAAGGACGAAGGCACCCAGTTCTACTTCCTCGCCCATGTCCGCCACATTGTTGGCCGTCCAGTCGCCGCTGATCACCATAGCCGCTTCCGCGTTTGCCAGCATGGTGCAAGCCGTATTCCAGTCAGTGCCGAATTGATCCCCCTGAGTATAGGCAAGCCTGCGTCCGAATCTCTCAAACACTGCCCTCCAGTCCGCGCTGTCCGCAAACCTTACTTCCCGGCTCTCCAGTTTCTTCAGGGCATCCAGATCGTCCTTCATGATGCTGGTTACATATTCCGCCTGGGTATCCGCCATCAGTACCCAGGAATCCTGGTATCCGGCTGCCAGCGGCGTGTAGCCTGCCGCCTGGATCGCGTCGCACGCGGCGTAGAACTCATCCAGTGTTTCCGGAACCTCCACGCCAACCTTATCAAAAATGGACTTGTTGTATGTAACTACGTAAGCGTTGACTCCCAGGGGAGCTCCGTACATCTTGCCGTCATAGGCCAGCATGTTGCCGTCGTAGTGGTTTACGATATCCGTATCCGACAGATCCAGCAGATAATCGTTCTTGGCGTACAGCTCCAGATTGGACTGTTCGATGACGAACACATCCGGCGCGTCGTCGCTGGCGAACTTGGTCTGAATGGTCTGGGTGTAGTCATCCATGCTCATACGCTGTACCTCAATCTTGATATCCGGGTTGGCCGCCTCAAACTCCGCGATCAGCTCGTCCTCATATTTGATCGTTCTGTCCTCGCCTGTGTGGTTCATAAACTGCAGGGTAACCTGTCCCGCTTCACTTCCGGCTTCTCCGTCTCCGGAGCCGCAGCCCGTCATCATGGCCGCCGCCAGTGATACTGTAACCATCGCGCAAAGTAATGTCTTTTTCATGATATCTCCCTCTCTTTTTTCTCTGAATATTTCCAGTTTCAAATTGTCGCTTCTGAATTTCTATGTCTCACGTTTCATTGTTTCCTGCCGGCTATGGTTATATTATAGGCGCTGCCTGCCCGTCCCTCAATTAACAAACTACCGATTTCATTCAAATTTTACAGATCTTTCAGAAATTACAGATTTATGTTTTCCCGCTTCCCAGCGCAAAAAAAGAAGCCGCCAAACAGAGGTGCAACAAAGGAGCCAGCATACTCGGAAATCAATCCGGGTATAGCTGGTTCCTTTGCAGTTTGACAATCACGGACTATGCCTGTGGATTCAAAATGGCTAAGCCTGCAAGTAGAAAATGCAAATCTCCAGTGTTAACCATCATAGAACTCATTCAGGCTACCCGTTATGCACATGTTACCCCCCTATGCGCCTTTGGACAGGGGCCGTTTTCACGTTTCAGGGCATAAAAAAAAGGACCCTTTCGGAGTCCTGATAATAATTCAGTTTGTTATCGGACTTGTCGTTCTTTATTTTGCCATGATAATTCTTCCTTGGCAATTATGTATTTCTTATCCGTCAATACAAAATACCCGTCAGCAAAAACGAACTGACCACCGCTGACCTATTCCCGAAGAGAAGAGTCCAGGCTCAACAGCTGATAAGCCTCCACGGGAGTAAGTGCGACAAGTTCCCGTTGATGTAAAACACCACATTGGGACGCTTTCTCGTAACCTTGTCGAAACGCAGGACGGATACCTCCTCCTCTACGAAAAAGTCCCGTTGTCATCATAACGCCTCTTACCCTTTCGTTTGTTTACGCGCAGTTTTTTCCACATCTTTTATCGTCTGCAGATAGGCTTCTTCAACAGGCGAAAGTGTCTGCACCTGATACTTTTGATATTCCTGTTTTGCTTTTTCAAGTGCCTGTACATGGCTCACTGTTCCCGCATTCTCCAAAAGCGCTTCACCGGTAGAACTCAATATTTGGTCCAGATGTTTCACATAATCGCTCATGTACATTGGGTTATGGCGAAGTGCCTGCACCTCCGCAAAATCGAAATATCCGGAAACGAGGCCATTCAGTATCTTCAACTCGTCTTCAGTCAGATAATTCTTAGCAATGCCAATATCCTTTGCTGTAGGAAAATCTCCCGAAAAAGTTGTCAGCCCCATAAATGGTTTATTTGCATCAGCACGTTCATATATTATTTCGGCAGCTGTATGACCATGTGCCGCATAGTGCAGCTTGTTTTGCACCATCTTAAAGAAGGCGACAGACTCCGCGCTTTTCGGATCATAGTCTACGCTTGTAGCATACAAATCAAGTACCTGTCGGTACATTACTTTTTCTGACGAGCGAATATCCCTGATACGGTCTAACAGTTCACGCCAATAATTTCCGCCGCCGAGATTCTTGAGTCGCTCATCGTCCATCGTAAAGCCTTTGATCATATATTCCTTTAACCGTTCGGTTGCCCAACGACGGAAATGGGTTGCAATCATAGACTTCACACGATATCCGAGAGAAATGATCATGTCCAAATTGTAATATGAAATTTCTCTTGAAACCTGTCTGCTGCCTTCGGTACGAACCTGTCGGAATTTCCGACAGGTTGAACTCTCGTCCAGTTCGCCTTCCTCGTATATGTGCTGTATATGCTCTACAATATTGGTACGAGAGGATTGGAAGAGTTCCGCCATTTGCTGTTGCGTAAGCCAGACAGTCTCATCCACAAATCGAACATCGATTCTTGTGTCACCGTTCTCAGACTGATATATGACAATCTCACCCTGGCCTGCGTCCATCGGATTTATTTTTTCGTCAGCCATAGTTATATCCATTCCTTTCGCTTCGCTCAGGCACAAAACGCTATGAAAATGGTTTCCCTGAGCTTCTTTTTCTT
>CANQSK010000033.1 GCA_947626475.1 uncultured Lachnospiraceae bacterium | reverse complement strand
CGCCGGGGGCGCCGGGTGCCTTCTCTACGATCCCGATATGGTCAGTGTGCCCACCTATACCCTTACGGTGTACGGACTGAGGGACAACAGCACCATCCGCCAGGCCGCGTCCGTTTTCCAGGAAAGCCACCCGGACGTGATGGTGGATGTCCGCACAGTGGCGGAGCAGCGGGAGGAAATATCGGAGGAGACCATCCGCGCCCTGAATACGGAAATTCTCAACGGAAAGGGCGCCGACGTGCTGGTGCTGGACGGTCTTCCCGGAGATGCCTACGTGGCGAAGGGCGTGCTGATGGATCTTAGGGATGTGTTTGCGCAGGTTCAGGAGGAATCCCCGGTCCTGGAAACGGTGCTGGACAGCTTTACGGCTGCGGACGGGGCTGTCTATGAGATGCCGTCCCGCATCACTCTTCCCGTGGTCACCGGTCTGCCGGAGGCGGCGCAGGCCTGGAAGAGTCTGGAGGGGATCCGCGATTATCAGGGAGAAAAACCTTTGCAGTACACAAGGACCTATGAGAATCTGCTCCGGCAGGTGGCGGCCCTTCATTACCGGGAGCTGTTCGGCGCGGACGGTCTCAGTCTGGACCGGCAGAGGCTCCTTGTCTATCTGGAAGCGGTGAAGGCGCTGGGACAGTCCTGCGGGGCGAAAGCGTCCTTTACGGAAGAGGAGCAGGAAAATCTCCACATCAGCAACCTGACATTTTCCGACGGGCTTTCAGGCACAGGCTACTTTTTTGACGCGGGTCTGGCGGACAGCGGCATTGACAAGATAACGGAAATCATGGATTTCGGCTATCAGGAACAGTTTTTGGCTTTTCATCCGGAAGCAGTCGTTGATTCCGTGGGGGGAGTATATTTTCCCGTGGGGCTGGTAGGCGTCAATCAGGCCACAGCCAATCCGCAGCTGGCCAGGGAGTTTGTGAAATGTGTGTTCTCCCCGGAGGTGCAGAAGGAGAATTTAAACGACGGATTTCCCGTGAGCATGGAGGGAATGGAAAGTCAGTTTGCCATAACCAAAAGCCCCATTACCTTTGGGTTCGGATTTCCTAACTGGGATTATTCCGTAAGCGCCGGTTATCCCAGGGAGGAGAGCAGGGCGAAGCTCTCGGCTCTTCTGGACGGTATCGCGCAGCCCGTAGTCCTGGATGAGACCTTGATGAAAATGATCGTATCCTCAGCCATGGATTACTGCGAGGACAGGATATCCGCGGAGCAGGCCGCCGCCGCGATCGAGCAGCAGGTGCTCTTGTACCAGGCGGAAAAAGGATGAGGCGGCGAAATGGCAGAAGCGCTGGGATTTACAGGCAGCAGAGCCGTGCCGCATGGTTTTTCCTGGCGCCCAGTCTGGCGGGAGTGGCGGTATTTAACGCGTTTCCTTTCGCGGATGTGATCCGCCGCTCCTTTCTGGACGCCATGGGAAAGCATGGAGTGGGACTTTCCAACTACAGGAATGTCTGGGGAAATGATGCGTTTCAGCTGGCTGCAGTCAATACGGTCCGGTTTCTTGCAGTCTGCATGCCGCTTCTCGTGTTCACCTCCTTCGGTCTGGCTCTTCTGGCGTTTCGCCGTGACGGGAAGGGGAATTTCTGCCGGACCAGCCTGGTTCTTCCCATGGTGATTCCTGTGGCGGCCATCGTCCTTGTGTGGAAGATGATCCTTTGCCGGGACGGCCTGCTGAATCAGCTGCTGAACGGGATTTCCCTGCCGGCCGGGACGGCGGAGGGCTGGGAGACGGACTGGGTAAACGGAGCCGCTTCATTTCCGGTGCTGGTAGTTACCTATATATGGAAGAACGCGGGATACGATATTCTTTTGTGGATGGCCGGACTGGCTGCGATTCCGGAGAGTCTGTACGACGCCGCCCGGGTGGACGGCGCCGGAGCGGCCGCCAGGCTTCGCTATATTACGATTCCGGGGCTGACGGGCACTTTTGGACTGGTGGTGATTCTTTCCCTGGTCAATTCCTTCCGGGTTTACAGGGAAGCGTACCTTCTGGCAGGTTCCTATCCGGACATGAGCATTTATATGATCCCTCATCTGTTCAGTCACTGGTTTCTGACGCTGGACGTCCAGAATATGTGTACCGCTTCCATGATGCTGATCGGGGCTTTTTTGTCCGCCGCCGCGGCGTGGGCTGCCATCCGGCGGATCCGGCGGCTATATGGGGACGCCTGTGACAGGAAGAACCGCTTAACTATTTCTGAGAGGTGACGGCATGAAAATGTATTTCGGGAGTTTCGGCTCCGTACGCCTGCGCGTGACTGTCCGCAAAATCTTGAGCGCGGCGGTCTGCCTGCTGGTCTGGATTCCCGTTCTTCTTATGCTGGCGGCCTCCTTTATGCCGGAGGACGAACTTATCTACCGGTACGCGGAGCCGCTGGGAATGGGGCGGGAGACGGTTCGGGCGGCGCTGATCCCGTCGTACCCTGCGCTTTCCCCGTATATTGAGCTGTTGTTTAAGTCTCCCGGATTCTTTGTCATGTTCTGGAATTCCTGCGTACAGGTTCTTCCGGCCCTTGCGGGCCAGCTGCTTGTGGGAGCTCCGGCGGCCTGGGCTTTTGCGCGGTTTTCCTTTCCGGGCAGGAGGCAGCTGTTCTTTCTGTATGTGCTTCTGATGGTGCTTCCCTTTCAGGTCACCCAGGTATCCAATTATCTTGTTCTGGACAAACTGGGATTTCTGAACACTCACCTGGCGCTGATCCTTCCCGGAATATGGTCCACATTTCCGGTCTTTATCATGACAAAGTCTTTTGAGACGATTCCGGGGGCGCTGCTGGAGGCGGCTTATCTGGACGGGGCGGGAGAGATCCGTACCTTTATCTATGTGGGCCTGCCGTCCGGCTACGCGGGGATTGTGACAGCCCTTCTGCTGGGTTTTATTGACAGCTGGAACGCCCTGGAGCAGCCGGTCGCCTACCTGAAGGATATGTTTTTGTGGCCCCTGTCATTGTACCTTCCCAATATTGCTCAGGATAAGGCCGCGGCTGCCTTTGCGGCCTGTATTGTAATGATGCTCCCGCCGGTGCTTCTCTATCTGAACGGACAGAGCGAGCTGGAACAGGGTATTGCCGCGTCGGGGGTGAAGGAATAGGACGCGGGTCCGTTCATTTTGCTGAAACAGGAGGTACAGCCGTTTTATGGAACACAGGCGCAATTGGAGGAGGATTCTCCTGGCCGGATTTTTTCTGGTCATGGTGGCGTGTACGTTGATATCCAGGATTTATGAAAGCGTTTCCGTGCCGAAGGTGCTGACGGTTTTTCCGAAGAGAAAAAGTGTGGAGACGGTTATTGCCGGGACCGGTACAGTCCGGGAGGTTCAGACGGATTTCTGTTCCGTTTATCCGGAAATACGGATCGCGGAGGTGTCTGTGACGCCGGGAAGTCAGGTAAAAACCGGGGATGAGCTGTTCCGCTTTCAGATGGCGTCTCTTGAGGAGAAGAAAAACGCTCTGGAGCTGGAGCTTCAGAAGGCGCGTCTGAATCTGGAGCGGCTGGCAATATCTGCCGAGGCTTACGGGCAGGTAAGTCAGACGGAGCTGGCTTCGCGGGAACTTCTGCTGGCTCAGCGGGAACTGGCTATGGGGCAGCAGGAGTATGAGGCGAAATGGCTGGAACACCAGGCGAATCTGGAAAAGCTGAAAAAGGATTATGAGAGAAAAAAGGAGCTGGCGGAGGACGAGCTTCTGCTGCAGCAGGAGCAGCAGATTAACGGCGCCTACGGAGAGCTTCGGTCGGCCCGGGAATCAAGAAATGAGGAAATACAGGCGGCAAAGAGAGAGATTGAGGATCTGAAGGAGGAGCTGGAGGCGGCAGACGGTTCCGATCCGGAGCTGGAGAAACAGCTGGCTCGCGCTCAGGAGGATCTGGCGGAACTGGAACGGCAGTGGAAAAGCCGCATCAACAGCATAGAGGACAGCTATGATATGCTGGAATATGAGAACCGCCGGATTCAAAGAGGCGAGACCAGCAGCAGGCAGGCCATGGATGAAGCGTATGAGGCGGCCGTAAAGCAGGAAAACGCCGCCTGGGAGGCCGAGGTGAATACCCTGAAGGCCCTTGAGAAGAAGATTGGGGACGCCCAGTGGGATTTGGATGTGGCGGCCAGGGAGGATGAGTATGTCAGACTGACGGCTGAGCAGAAGGCGCGGCTTTCTGAGGTGGACCGCCGTCTGCAGGAGCTGGAGATCGCGTCTCTGGAGAAGGAGATCGGCAGAGTGGACGAGATGATCGCGGCGGACGGCGTGGTGACTGCCGGACGGGACGGAACCGTGATCCATCAGGAGCTTACGGCAGGCAGGACCAGCACCGGTGAGGAACGGCTGTCCATTGCATATGGAGCCCGGGTATTCGAGGCTGAATTTGACAAGGAAGGGCAGGAGCTGTCATCCGGCGACCTGCTCAGCATTGACATTCCCGGCAGCTCCCGCAGCGTGGAGGCGAAGATCGACAGCCTGAATCTGCTGGGAGAGGATACCGGCACATTCCGGGCGAATCTGGAAGAGCTGGACCTTCCCATCGGCACCGTGACCTCCTACCGGTGCAGAAAGGTGTCAGATACGTATCAGAAGGTGATTCCTCTGGAAGCGCTCCGCAAAGATATGACAGGATACTACTGCCTGGCGGTACGGTCGAGAAGCGCCGTCCTGGGAGAGGAATTTTGGGCGGAGCGGATGGAGCTGACAGTCCTTCAGATGGGAGACCGGGAGGCGGCTGTGGAGGGAGCGATCCTGGAATCCGACCGGCTGATTTCGGCCGGAAACCAGGTGGTCAATACCGGTGACCGGGTGCGTCCGGTGGAGGATTTGGGACAATGAGAGAGTTGGAGCGGATGATAGAAAGTGTCAGAAAGCTGCTTCCGGAGCTGTTTTTCACGATCGGAATCCTGGTTATCCTGTGCGCGGGGCTGGGAACCTGGCTTTTCTGCATGCCCTGCCGCATAGAGGCCGACTGCCGGGGGCGGGACATTGACGTAAAGCAGATGCAGATCTGGGAGGAGCAGGCAAAGGACGGTTCCGGCGGCATTCTCGCCATGGCCGGATGGCGCACGGAACGGATGCAGACTGTGTCGTCCGTCAGTACAGGACGCAGGGCTCTGGCAATGGTCACCGGCGTCTGCGGGGACGCAGCCCTGGTGTACCCGGCAAAGATCCTGGCAGGAAATTACGCGCTTCCCGCCACGGATGACGAAAAGCTGCAGAACGGAAAGAACGGCCGCATCCAAAGGAGCGGCTGTATTCTGACCGGAGAGCTTTCCGATGAGCTTTTCGGAAGCCTGGATACTGCGGGAGAGCTGGTCAAAACAGAGGACGGGATCCTGGTGATAACAGGCGTTATTGACAAGGAAGGGAAGCAGCTTTTAAAGCCGGTGTCCGAGGGAGACCTGGAGTACGCTGCTTTCCGTGTCCCGCGCCGCTGGCAGGCGGAAGAGAAGGTTAGGGAGCTGTGCGGAAGATGAAAGGACAGGAATAGATACGTTTTTATTAAAATTTTAGGGTCCGTTCATGGTTTTGTCATATAAAGAATTTATTATTAAGTGGCAATCAGTTATCTTTGAATACAGTCTATGATCAGACTTTATTTTGTCAACAGTTCTGTGAATAATCCTGTGTTGATCTTACAAAGAAATAAGGAGGAATTTTATGCCGCAAAAAGAAGATCGTCTGGATTTCTCTAACAGAGAATATCGAAACAGCGCGTTTGCCACTTATTTCAGCGACCCGAACAGGGCTGCTGAATTGTTTCGGGCCCTGGATCATGATATGAGTATCGAGCCGGAAGATATTCATTTCACGACGCTGAAAGGGGTCCTCTTCATGGCGAGAAAAAATGATCTGGCTTTTACAGCCGGAGCGAAGGTTCTGGTCATAAGCGAACATCAGTCAACCATTAACCTGAATATGCCTCTCAGGGACGCAATCTATTTTGGGAGAACCATGGAGCTGCTGATACCTTCCAGGAATATTTACAAGACCAAACGTCTTTCTATTCCTACGCCGGAATTTTACACCTTTTACAATGGAATAAAAGAACAGCCGCAGGAACAGATTCTTAAACTGTCGGATTCTTTCCTTGAAAAAACGGAAGAACCTATGTTAGAATTGAAGGTGAAGGTAATCAATATCAATCTGTCCGCAGAGCATCCGATATTGAAGCAGAGCCGTTCCATGTATGAGTATTCCTGGTTTATTCAGAGGATTCAGGAATATCTCTCAGAGCAGAGAGGAAGGGAATACGCAATCAGGGCGGCAATGGAAGACTGCAGGCGGGCGGGGATTCTGACAGATTTCATAGCGGAGCACGGCTCGGAGGTGATGAATATGCTGTTTACGGAATTCAATATGGAGGACGCCTTAGAGGTGCGGGGCGAGGAACGGTATGAAGACGGGCTTGAAGACGGAAAGAAAATGGGTGTCGAACTGGGAATCGCTCAAGGGATGGAACAAGGAATGGAGCAAGGAAGAGCGCAGGGGGTGGAACAGGGCGCTGCTTATCAGCTGATCGCCATGGTATGCCGCAAGATGGAGAAGGGGAAGACTCCTGAATCTATCGCAGAGGAACTGGATGAGGATATCGCTGTGATACGGCCGGTCTATGAAGCGGCGAAAGCGTGCGGGCCGGATCATGACTGCGGCAGGATATACGGAGAACTTTTGAAAAAAGGACTGTGAATTTATGAGGAGAAAAGACAGGGAGATCACGGATCCCGGCAGGATCGCGGAGATTATGGATGACTGCGCCTGCTGCCGGATCGGGTTTAATGATAACGGACAGATCTATATCGTTCCGCTGAATTTTGGATACCGGAAAAGAAACGGCCGCTATGTATTTTATTTTCACGGTGCCGGTGAGGGCAGGAAGATAGGGTTGATCCGGCAGAATCCACAGGTGGGATTTGAGATGGATACAGGGTATTGTCTCCATACGGCGGATACGGCCTGCGGACATTCCGCACGGTTTCAGAGCATTATCGGAAACGGGACTGTCAGTATTGCAGACGGCGCGGAGGAAAAGAAGGACGGGCTTCTTGCGGTTATGGAGCACGCCACAGGGCGTTCGGACTGGGAGTTTACGGAGAACATGATGGAAAAGGTGTGCGTGTTTAAGCTGGAGGTGGAGTCCATGTCCTGCAAGGAGCACGCATAGGAAGAAAGCAGAGGCTGTGCGCCGCATGCGGACAAATGTATTTTTCTTGCGAATACCTATTGCATTTTTCAAAAGTTTGATGTAGGATAGGTAGGACATTCAAAAGTGAGGAGATACAGATTATGGATCAGAAATTAAAAGTCGGCGTGCTGGGCGCTACCGGTATGGTAGGGCAGAGATTTATCGCGCTTCTTGAACATCATCCCTGGTATCAGGTGGTCTGCGTGGCCGCCAGTCCCAGGTCCGCGGGCAAAACCTACGAGGAGGCTGTAGGCGGACGGTGGAAGATGGATACGCCAATGCCGGAAAGCGTAAAGAATCTGGTGGTCATGAACGTGAATGATGTGGAGCGGGTTGCCGCGGAAGTGGATTTCGTGTTCAGCGCCGTGGATATGAGCAAGGATGAGATTCGCGCTATTGAGGAGGCATACGCGAAGGCCGAGACTCCGGTGGTTTCCAACAACAGCGCCCACCGCTGGACCCCGGATGTGCCTATGGTGATACCGGAGATCAATCCTGAGCATTTTCAGGTGATCCAGTACCAGAAGAAGCGTCTGGGAACGACCCGGGGATTTATCGCGGTGAAGCCCAATTGTTCCATTCAAAGCTACGCGCCGGTTCTGACTGCGTGGAAGGAATTTGAGCCTTATGAGGTGGTGGCAACCACGTATCAGGCCATTTCCGGCGCAGGGAAGACCTTTAAGGACTGGCCGGAGATGGTGGGAAATGTTATTCCCTATATCGGCGGCGAGGAGGAGAAGAGCGAGCAGGAGCCCCTGCGTCTCTGGGGCAGGATTGAAAACGGCGTTATCGTGAAGGCGGCGGAGCCGGTGATCACCTGCCAGTGTATCCGCGTGCCGGTGCTGAACGGCCATACGGCGGCGGTATTTGTAAAATTCAGAAAGAAGCCTGCCAAAGAGCAGCTGATCGAGAAGATGGTGAATTTCAGCGGCCTTCCTCAGGAACTGAAGCTTCCCAGCGCTCCCGGACAGTTTATCCAGTACCTGGAGGAGGACAACCGTCCTCAGGTTACTCTGGATGTGGATTTTGAGAAGGGAATGGGAATCTCCGTGGGCCGCTTAAGAGAGGATACGGTTTATGATTACAAGTTTGTGGGGCTGTCCCACAACACGGTCCGGGGAGCTGCCGGCGGCGGCGTGCTGTGCGCCGAGCTTCTGACGGCTCAGGGATATATTACTGCGAAATAGATCTGCATTGCGCAGACGCAGCGGCGCGGCCTGGCCAGGCGGGATTTTCCGCCGGGCCGGGCCGTTTTTGGTCGTGCCGGCATGCGAAAAGAAGGATGCCGGCGGCTGCGTTTTCTCCATGAAAATGTTTGCAAAGCAGTGGCATGTATAATATAATGAAGGTGTTGGAACCAATGAGGACAGGCTTACATTGCGATGCAGGAGGGCACATGATAAAATTTGGTACCGGTGGCTGGAGAGCGATTATCGGAGATGAATTTACGAAGGAAAATATCTGCATTCTGGCGAAGGCCATGGCGGACAAGATGAATGCGGAGGGAGCGGCCGAAAAAGGAGTTGTGATCGGATATGACCGGCGTTTTTTGTCAAAGGAAACGGTGATGTGGAGCTGCGAGGTGCTGGCGGCGGAGGGAATTTCCTGTTATTTCGTCAACCGTTCCGTACCGACGCCCCTGATCATGTACTATGTGATGAAGCATGATTATCCCTACGGCATGATGGTGACGGCCAGCCATAACCCCGCTCTCTACAATGGGATTAAGGTGTTTACGGCCGGAGGCAGGGACGCCGATGAGACTCAGACACGGGATATTGAGAATTATATTGCCCGGGTGGACAAAAACAGCATCAGAAAGATGGACTATGAGGAGGCGGTGAAACAGGGGCTGGTCCACGAGTTCTATCCCATGAACGAGTATGTGGATAACATCATGGAGAAGATCAATATCGCGGCCATCAAGGAGGCCCATCTTCGTGTGGTCCTGGATCCCATGTACGGGGTCAGCGAGGCGGCCCTGGCCATCATCCTGGTATCCGGCCGCTGCGATCTGAGCATCATCCATCAGGAACACGACACGCTGTTCGGCGGCAAGATGCCGGCTCCCGCCGCGGACCGTCTGGGCCAGCTGCAGAATTTCGTGGTTGATAAAAATTATGACCTTGGTATCGCTACCGACGGCGACGCGGACCGTCTGGGAGTGATCGATGATAAGGGAAGATACCTTCATCCCAACGACATTCTGGTGCTTTTGTACTATTATCTGGTCCACTATAAGAACTGGAAAGGGCCGGTGGTCCGGAATCTGTCCACCACTCACCGCCTGGACGCCATTGCGGCCAGGTACGGTCAGGTATGCTATGAGGTTCCTGTAGGCTTCAAATATATTTCCGCCAAAATGGCGGAGACCGGCGCTATTCTGGGAGGCGAGTCCTCAGGAGGGCTGACGGTGGCCGGCCACATCAACGGCAAGGACGGCGTCTACGCGGCATCGCTTCTGGTGGAGATGCTGGCGGTGACCGGAAAGCGGCTCTCAGAGCTGATGGACGTCATCCATGAGGAGTGCGGCGCCCGTCACATGGAAGAACGGTCGTACCGGTTCCATCCGGAGAAGAAGCAGGACCTGATGAAGCGGATTTATGAGGACAGGGAACTTCCTCCTCTGGACGGTTATCAAGTTGACAGAGTGTCCTATATGGACGGCTGCAAGGTATATTTTGAGGATGACAGCTGGGTCAGCGTGCGTTTTTCAGGAACTGAACCTTTGCTTCGTATTTTCTGCGAGGCATGGACAAAGGAGCAGGCGGAAAAGCTGTGCGGGCTGTTTGAGGAATATTTCGGACTGTAGGATCTGACAAAACTATTTTACGCAGGAGGTGCGATATGGGATATACAAAGACAGAGCTTGGAACGCTGGATACGGGGGCGGCGGTGTACCGCTATACCCTGACGAACAAAAACGGGGTGTCGGCGTCATTTACAGATCTGGGCGGCATCTGGCTGACCATGCTTGTTCCGGACCGGGAGGGCCGTCTGGCCGATGTGGTGCTGGGGGCGGACCGGGTGCCGGTGCTTCTGAATAATCCGGGACATATGGGCGAGCCGGTAGGCCGCAACGCCAACCGGATCGCGGGAGGCCGTTTTACCCTGAACGGCGTTACCTATGTGCTGGCGCAGAACAACGGAGTGAATAATCTTCACAGCGGTCTGGATTATTACCGGAACCGGATTTACGACACGTCTGTGGAGGAGACGGAGGGCGGGACGAAGATCACATTCTCCCTGTTCAGCCCGGACGGGGACCAGGGATATCCCGGCAATGCCGAAGTGGCGGTTTCCTACACGCTGACGGAGGACAACAGCGTCAAAATCGATTATCGTATGACGGCGGACGCGGATACCGTCGCCAATTTTACCAATCACGCTTATTTCAACCTGGCCGGTCACGACAGCGGCGATGTGCTTAAGCAGCAGCTGTGGCTTGATGCGGATGCTTTTACCCCCGCGGATGAGACCTCCATTCCCACAGGGGAGATCCGTCCGGTAAAGGGAACGCCCTTTGATTTTACGGTGATGAAGCCTATTGGCCGTGACATCCATGCCGATTACGAGCAGACGAAGATGACCGGAGGGTATGACCATAATCTGTGCCTGAACCATGAAAAAGGGAAATTGTCTCTTGTCGCCAGGGCCTGGGACGAGAAGAGCGGACGGACCATGGAGGTCTGTACGGATCTGCCTGCTGTTCAGCTTTATACGGCCAATTCCCTGGAGACAGATCAGGGCAAAGGAGGGGCATCCTACGGACCCTACTCCGGTTTCTGCCTGGAGACTCAGTATGTGCCGGACGCTGTCAACCAGCCGAAGTTTGATTCTCCGGTGCTGAAGGCAGGCGATACATACGCCTCAACAACCATTTACAAGTTTGGAGTCAAGTGATTCATGGCGAAATCGTTATTTATCGCGGAAAAGCCCAGCGTTGCCCAGGAATTTGCCAATGCCCTTAGGAAAAACTGGAAAAGGCAGGACGGCTATCAGGAGGCGGACGACGCCATTGTGACCTGGTGTGTAGGACATCTGGTAGCCTTAAGCTATCCGGAGGCCTACGACCCGGCGTACAAAAGATGGAGCCTTCAGACGCTTCCGTTTCTGCCCAGGGAATTTAAGTACCAGGTGATCGACAGCGTATCCAAACAGTTTTCCATTGTAAGCAGGCTGCTGAACCGGCCGGACGTGGATGTGATCTATATCTGCACGGACTCCGGGCGGGAGGGCGAGTACATTTACCGGCTGGTGGACCAGATGGCCGGTGTGAAGGACAAGACCAGAAAGCGGGTCTGGATCGATTCCCAGACGGAGGAGGAGATTCTTCGGGGCATTCGTGAGGCGAAAGATTGGAGTGAGTATGACAATCTTTCGGCCTCCGCCTACCTGCGGGCCAAGGAAGATTATCTGATGGGAATCAATTTTTCCCGGGTGCTGACATTGAAATACGGCAGCGCCATTTCCTCCTATCTGAAGAGGGACCGGACAGTCTTAAGCGTCGGCCGCGTCATGACCTGCGTGTTGGGCATGGTAGTGCGGCGGGAGCGTGAGATCCGGGAGTTCGTGAAGACGCCCTTCTACCGGGTGATCGGAACATTCCGGAAGAATGGTTTCTCCTTTGACGGCGAGTGGAAATGCGTGGAGGGCTCCAGGTACTTCGGAACTCCGGCGCTCTATCGGGAGAACGGATTCAAGGAGCGGAAGACTGCCCAGGAGCTGATCGCGTTTCTGTCCGATGGGGAGGATGGCCCTGACGCAGGCGGGACGGTCGGCGGCGGAGGAAGGACGGTCCGCGACGGAGGCGGACTGACCGGCAGGGTGGCGGCCGTGGAGAGGAAGAAGGAGACGAAGAATCCTCCGCTCCTTTACAATCTGGCGGAGCTTCAGAACGACTGTTCACGGATGTTTAAGATCAGTCCGGACGAGACGCTGAGAGTGGTTCAGGAGCTTTATGAAAAGAAGCTGGTCACTTATCCCAGAACCGACGCCCGGGTGCTGTCCACGGCTGTCGCCAAGGAGATTCACAAAAATATCGGCGGTCTCCGGCAGTTCGGGCCTGTGCGGGAGTTCGCCCAGGAGGTCCTTGACAGCGGCAGCTATAAGAAGATCGCGAAAACCAGGTACGTCAATGACAAACAGATCACGGACCATTACGCCATCATTCCCACGGGACAGGGGTTCGGGGCCTTAAAGGGCCTGTCGCCTCTTGCAGCGAAGATTTATCAGGTGATCGCCCGAAGATTTTTGAGCGTCTTTTATCCGGCGGCCGTCTATCAGAAAACGACGGTGGATATTGTCCGGAAGGAGGAGCATTTCTTTGCCAGCTTCCGTGTGCTTGTTGAGCCGGGATATCTGAAAGTGGCGGATGTGTCCGGCGGAAGAAAAAAGGCGCAGGACAGCGAAAGCCCGGAAAGCGCCGGTCAGGGCAGCGGCGGCCAGGAGGGCGCGGGAGATTCCGAGAAGAACCGGAAGGATCTGGAAAATCCGGAATTTCTGAATATGCTGGCGTCACTGAGAAAGGGAGCCGCGCTGGATATCGCGGGCTTTGATATTAAGGAGGGAGAGACCTCCCCGCCCAAACGGTACACCTCCGGTTCCATGATCCTTGCCATGGAGAACGCCGGACAGCTGATCGAGGATGAAGAGCTTCGGGCGCAGATAAAAGGAAGCGGCATCGGCACCAGCGCTACCAGGGCGGAGATCCTGAAAAAGCTGGTGAACATCAAATACCTGGCTCTGAACGGAAAGACCCAGGTGATCACTCCCACGCTGCTGGGAGAACTGGTCTACGAGGTGGTGCTGTCCTCCATGAAGCAGCTGCTGAACCCGGAGCTGACAGCCAGCTGGGAGAAAGGGCTGACCTATGTGGCGGAAGGCACCATCAGCTCGGAAGAATATATGACGAAGCTGGAAAATTTTGTGGCCGGAAGGACCAACAACGTGGTCCGGCTGAACAATCAGTATCAGCTTCGGGCCAGCTTTGACGCCGCGGCTGCAAATTATAAGAGCAGCAGCCGGAAAGGAGATTCGTGATGAGTGTTTATAATATATTGGATTACGGAGCGGCGGGAGATGGAAGGACCAACGACGGACCGTCCATTCAGAAAGCCATCGACGCCTGCCATGAAAAGGGCGGCGGCATGGTGCTTGTGCCTGCGGGAACCTACAGATCTGGTTCGATCGTCCTGAAATCCCATGTGGAGTTTCATCTGGAGACGGGAGCGGTGATCCGGGGCAGCGAGAACCTGGAGGATTATCATGTTCTGGACCCGGACGGGGAAAGCCGGATGGCGAAGCGTCCCTCCGGCGTGCCGTCCTACATTAACAGCGAGTACCACGGAGCGCCGTTCCAGTATTTTGTATTCGCGAAGGACGGGGAGGATATCCAGATCACAGGCCATGGGACCATTGACGGCAATGAGGAGATGTACCATGCCCAGGAAGGCCGGTATCATATTGAGGGGAAATTCTATCCCCGCATTCCGGTGATCCTCATTGAACATGTGCGCGGCCTTACGGTGAAGGAAGTGACCCTGGCTCAAAGCGCTTTCTGGACTCTGCACATGATCGGATGCGAGGATGTGCTGATAGACGGGATCCGGATACTCAACAGCCTGGTCATGGCCAATTCCGACGGCATTGACCCGGACCACTGCAGGAATGTGCGGATCGTCAACTGCCATATTCAGTGCGCCGACGACTGCATTTGTCTGAAAAATACGAAAAGTTATGAAAAATACGGAAACTGCGAAAATATCATCGTAAGCGGCTGCACCCTGATCACCACCAGCGCCGCCATTAAATTCGGTTCCGAGAGCGAAAGCGATTTCCGCAACGTGATAGTGGACAACTGCGTTATCACCCGCTCCAACCGGGGCTTTGCCATTCAGCTGAGGGACAAGGGAAATATTGAGCATGTGCGTGTGTCCAACCTGATCATTGAGACGCGGCGGTTCTCGGACGAATGGTGGGGGCGGGGCGAACCCATTTATATCACGTCCCACAACAGAAAGACCGGCGTGACAGCGGGGCAGATCCGTGACGTGCAGCTTCGCGATATTGTCTGTACCGGTGAGAACGGGGTGTTTATCCGGGGCAGCGAGGGCCATATCCTGGAGGATATTTCTCTGGAAAATGTTTCCGTGAACCTGAAAAAGACTTCCAAATGGCCGTCGGACAGCTATGATTTAAGACCCTTTGAGGGGGACGGAATCATGAGCTCCAAAATTTACGGAGTGTACGGCGAGATGACGGACGGGCTGAGGCTGAGCCGCGTCCGCGTTGTCTGCGACGAATCCATGAGCCGGGTCTACGGCGGAAAGACCCGCTTTGAGCAGGTAAGCAATCTTTGGGAAGACTGAGAAGACGAATGATTTCAAAACGGCAAAAAGGAGAATCCGGAAAATGAAAAAAGCAAGACTGTATATCGATAAGCATATGATCGTCAGCCGGGTGGACAGGCGGATCTACGGTTCTTTTATCGAGCATCTGGGCCGGGCTGTCTATGAGGGAATCTACCAGCCGGGGCAGAAGACCGCCGATGAGCAGGGCTTCCGCCGGGATGTGCTGGAGCTGGTGCGGGAGCTGGGAGTGCCGGTGGTCCGGTATCCGGGAGGCAATTTTGTCTCCGGATATAACTGGCAGGACGGCGTAGGTCCCAGACAGAACCGTCCGGAGCGGCTGGAGCTGGCCTGGCAGGTGGTGGAGAGCAACCAGTTCGGCCTCAATGAGTTTGCGGACTGGTGCAAAAAGGCGGATACCTCCGTCATGATGGCGGTAAACCTGGGGACCAGAGGGGTGGATGAAGCCCGCAATATTGTGGAATACTGCAATGTGAAGGACGGCGGTTATTACAGCGCCCTGAGAAAGCAGCATGGTTACGAGAATCCTCACAATGTAAAGCTGTGGTGTCTGGGCAATGAGATGGACGGACCCTGGCAGATCGGCCACAAGACGGCGGAGGAGTACGGCCGGCTGGCTTCCGAGGCAGGCCGGGCCATGAAATGGGTGGATCCGGATATTGAGCTGGTGGCCTGCGGCAGCGCATCCCTGGACATGCCCACCTTCGGCACGTGGGAGGACACGGTGCTCTCCGAATGCTATGATGAGGCGGATTATCTGTCCCTTCATCAGTATTACGGGAACCGGGACGGCAATACGGCTGATTTCCTGGCCAATACGGTAGCCATGGACCGTTTTATTTCTTCCGTGGTGTCCATCTGCGACGCGGTGAAGGCGAAAAAGAGAAAAACGAAAACCATCAACCTTTCCTTTGATGAGTGGAATGTGTGGTATCACTCCAACCAGCAGGACAAGGAGATTCCAAGGTGGAGCAGGTCGCCTCACCAGCTGGAAGATATCTACAACTTTGAGGATGCCCTTCTGGTGGCCGGTATGATGATCACCCTGCTGCGCCACGCGGACCGGGTGAAGATTGCCTGTCTGGCCCAGCTGGTGAACGTGATCGCGCCGGTCATGACCTCCGACAGCGGGGCATGGCGCCAGACCATATTCTATCCCTTCCAGCTGATCAGTCGTTATGGCCGGGGGTCAGTGCTTTATACGGCGGCAGAAGCTCCTGTATACGAAAGCTGCCACGGAGACGCCCCTTACCTGGACAGCGTGTGTCTGACAGACGAAGAGAACGGGACGCTGACGGTCTTTGCCGTCAACAAGGATCTGGAGGAATCTATGGAGCTTTCTATGGATGTCCGCCAGTTTGAGGGATATCAGGTGAGGGAGCACATCGTCCTTCGCCATGACGACCTGAAGGCGGTCAACACAGAGACCGACCCGGATCAGGTGGTTCCCGGGGCGGGCAGCGCCGTGGCCGGAGCGTCGGCGAAGGTGGACGGCGGCATGCTGACGGCGATTCTGCCGGACAAGAGCTTTCATGTGATCGTTCTGGGTAAGGCTCTGTAGGGATGCCGGGAAGTGAGGGCTGAACGGAAAAGTATCTGTGGAGAGGATGACGGATATATTGGCAGAGAATCAGAATACAGAATGGAAAGAGACCTGGCGGGATGAATACCTGAAGTGGATATGCGGGTTTGCGAATGCGCAGGGCGGCAGAATTTATATCGGAACAAAAGATGATGGAACTGTTGTCGGAATAAAAGACAGTAAACGTCTTTTGGAAGATATTCCCAATAAGATTCAGAATAAACTGGGTATAGTTGCGGATGTAAATCTCCTGACAAAGGCTGGGATGGAATATATTGAAATCGTCGTGAATCCTTGGTCATTCCCGGTGAGTTATAATGGAGAATATCATTACCGCAGCGGGAGTACAAAGCAGCAGTTAAGAGGAAACGCACTCACTAATTTTTTGATCGCGAAAACAGGATTAAAGTGGGATGCAGCTGTTGTTTCCAATATTTCTGTCAATGATCTGGATAAAGAAAGTTTTGATATATTTCGTCGGGAAGCCCTTCGGAGCGGACGGATGACAAAGGATGATCTGGATATTCCGGATGAAGAACTTTTGGATAAGCTGGAGTTACTATCTGATGGAAAACTCAAACGTGCAGGAGTACTGTGCTTTTATAGGAATCCGGAAAAAGTTATTGGAGGATGTTATGTAAAGATTGGAAAATTTGAAGGCAGTGAGCTTTTATATCAGGATGAAGTGCATGGTTCTCTGCTTATTATGGCAGACAGAGTAATTGATTTGATTTATTTAAAATATCTGAAAGCTGCAATTACCTATTACAAGGAAACCAGAGTAGAAACCTATCCATTTGCGCGCGAAGCAGTCAGGGAAGCTGTTTTCAATGCACTGATTCATTGTAATTGGGCGGACAATGTTCCGGTACAGATTCGGATAGAAGATGATGCTATGTATATCAGCAACAGCAGTCTGCTCCCGTTTGGGTGGACTGCGGAAACGCTTTTGGAGACTCACGCATCAAAGCCATATAACCCGGATATTGCCCGCGTTTTTTACCGGGCAGGATATATTGAAAGCTGGGGACGCGGAATACAGAAGATCTGTGACGCTTGTAAAGATCTTGGAGCAGAACTGCCGGAATATATTGTTCATGGTGAAGACATCATGGTGAAGTTTACGGCGCTGGAAAGCGCAAAGGTGACTGAAAAGGTGACTGAAAAGGTGACTGAAAAGGTGACTGAAAAATGGGATGATGTCGAGCAACAGATATTTGATATTTTAATAAAGATTCCAGAGGTGACATATATGGAATTATCCAGGAAATTAAATGTCAGCCGTAAGACAGTTTCACAGAAGATAAAGCGCCTCAAAGAAGAGGGAGCTATTGTCAGAATTGGTTCAGACAAAAAAGGATATTGGAAAATAATCGATTTTGATAGAAATCACGAGGAAGAAACTTCTTGGATAAAATGAACCGTTTTCATCTTTCCTTGCTCTTATATACAGGCGCGCCAAAAACGGGAGAGGAGGATGCCATATGGACGGTCAGGAAGAGTTGGTCCGGCGAATGCAGGCAGGAGATACTGAAGCGTTCGGCCGGATCTTCGATTATTACGGTACGAGACTGCTGCGTATGGCGTATCTGCTTACCGGAAATTATGCTGACAGCGAAGATATTGTTCAGGAAACTTTTGAGACCTGCTTTTTCAAATGCGGGGATCTGAAGGACTGTTCCAGATTCACGCCGTGGCTGTATCAGATTCTGACCAGGAACGCCTGGCGGATCGGAAAGAAAAGCCGCAGGGAGGAACCGGTGGAAGAACTACCGGATTTTTACGGACCGTCAGGTTCAAGGGAGGCAGGCCAGCCCCTGGAGCTCCTGGTCGAGGATGAAAGCCGCGCGGAGCTTTGGAAGGCTGTACTGCGGCTGAACCGGAAGATGCGGACTGTGGTGATCCTCTATTATTACAACGATCTCTCGACGAAGGAGATCGCCCGGATCGTCCATTGCCTGGAGGGCACCGTAAAATCGCGGCTTTATACGGCCCGGAAGATTCTGGAGCGGGAACTGAGAGAAGGAGGAATACCGGTATGAAAAACCAGAAGGAAGATCGATTTGACCGGATGCTGAAAAGTGTGCTGGACAGTCAGGCGGATCATGTCCGTATGTCCCCCGGACTTGAATATCGAATCAGGCAGACGGTGTATGAGATCGGAAAGGAGAAAACGAAGATGAAAAATGGAAGAAAGAGAAAGTTTGCGGTGGCTCTGGCGGCTGTGTGCCTCCTGGGAAGCATCACCGCGGTAGCGGCGGGAACAGTGGTCGGATATCACAGCCATTCCAGGTCCGATGAACAGCAGATCCATTCCCTTGCTGATGTGAAAACGGTAGCGGAAACCGTGGGATATCCCTTGAAGGCGGTGGAGACCTTTGCCAGCGGATATACCTTGAAGGGAGGCCATATTACGGACACGGAGGCGGTAGATTCAGAGAATAATGTGGTAGACGCCTATAAGGAAGTCATGTTCGACTACGAGAAGGACGGAATCCAGGTGATACTGGTGGAGCAGCCCATGGCGGATTACAAGAAAGAAGATCCGGATCATCCTAACCAGACGCAGATTGAATGCGGAGACATCACTCTGACCTACCGCGAGGATCCGTACAAGTTCGTGCCGCCGGATTATGAGCCTACCGACGAGGAGAAAGCGGCTATGGAGGCCAAGGAGCTGTATATCTCTTACGGAACCGACAAAGTTGAAGAGACGACATACCATTTCCTTACCTGGAACCAGGGGGATGTCATGTATACTTTTATGTGCTATGATGAGGATGCTCCGGGTGCGGAGGAGCTGACCGGGATGGCGAAGGAACTGATTGAGATAGAAGAATAAAAAGGCGAAGAAATGTTATACCGCTTTTATTGTCTGAATTGTTGAAGTTTTAGTTGACAACAGGTCGCCCGTGCATGTATAATTCTAAATTGTTGCTTAATTTTTTTCATTAGGAGGAATTACAAATGAAAGCAATTATGAGAAAGGACAGGCTGTTCATCCGGGTGGCCATTGGCTTTGTGCTTGGTATCCTGCTTGGCGCTCTGCTCCCTGAGTTCAGCATCGCGACTAAGGTCGTGGGCGACATCTATCTGAACATGATCAAGCTTATGATCATTCCCATTGTGTTCTGCGCTGTTTTCTGCGGTATCGCCAACATCCGCGACGGCGCCCTGCTGCGCCGGATCGGCGCGAGGACCGTGATCCTGTACGTGCTGATGTTCATAGCATCGTCCGTGGTGTCTCTGGCCATCGCCTGGATCATCCGTCCCGGCCTGGGCACGGTGTTTGAGAACGCGCCCACCTATGATCCCAGCAATCTGGTATCTCCCACAGTCTCCAGCTTCCTGGCCAACATCGTTCCGTCCAACATTATCAGCGCCGCGGCCAACGGAGACACTCTGCCGGTGATCCTGTTTACCATCGTCAGCGCCATTGCCGTGGTGGCAGTGGAAGATAAGGCTAAGCCGGTGGTGGATTTTGTCAACAGCCTGTCTGCCGTCATGTTCAAGGTTCTGGGCTATTTCATGGAATTTTCACCCATCGGTGTTATGTCCCTGATGGCCTTTTCCGTGGCACAGTACGGCGCTGGCATCTTCAGCGCCCTGGCCAAGTACATCGGAACCTGCTGGCTGGCATGTATCGTTACCTTTATCATAGTCATGGTTGTGCCGGTATGGCTTTATACCGGCGTCAGCCCGGCCAAGTTTGTGAAGGCCTGCGGCAAGGTGGCTCTGGTTACCCTTTCCACTACATCTTCGGCCGCCACTCTGCCCACCACCATCAATGTGAGCGTGGAGGATCTGGGAGCTCCCGAGGACATTTCCAGATTTACCCTGCCTCTGGGTTGCACCATCAACATGTGCGGCGGCGCCTGCTCTTTCTGCTGCCTGGCCGTGTTTGTATCGGATTTCTACAACATTAACCTGCCTCTGGGAACCATTATCTTCCTGGTGGTAGTCGCGACTCTTATCAATATGGCGGCTCCCGGAATCCCCGGCGGCGGCGTGGTGCTGGGCGCGTCTTTCCTGTCCATTATCGGTCTGCCCTTTGACCTGATGGGCGCCATCAGCGGTTTCTACCGTCTTCTTGACATGGCCTTCACAACCATGAACGTGGAAGGCGACGTGGCCGCCAACCTGATCATTGCCAAGAGCGTGGGCGAGTACGACGCTTCCAGGGCAAAATGAGGCGCGTAGGTTATCAGGGGATGGTGGGAAGCAATTCCCTCGCTTCCGCGAAGAATATGACTGCCGGCCTCGGCTGGAATGAGGTGGAGTATGTGCCCCTCATTACCTCCCGGGGCGTGGTGGACGCGCTGAAAGACGGTTCCGTGGAATACGGCGTCATGGCGGTAAACAATCACATTGCAGGCCGGGTGAAGGAGAGCGAGGAGGCTCTTGCCGGGCTGAATTACCGGGTGCTGGCGGAGGACACCATTCCCATCCGCCACCATTTGTTCACCCTCAATGACTCAGTGAAGGATATTGAGATTGTTGCGTCTCACATTCAGGCCCTCAAGCAGTGCGCGGACCATCTCCGCAGGCTGTATCCCGGCGCGAAGACTCAGGAGGTGGAGGACACGGCCATTGCCGCCCGGTATCTGGCGGAGGGAGTCCTGCCGCCGACGGCAGGCGTTCTGTGCAGACAGGACGCGGGAGAGGCCTTCGGTCTTTATCTTCTCCGGGAGGATCTTCAGGACGACCCGAGAAACGCTACGGATTTCATATTGATCACATTGGAGGATCATTCTCATGAGTAAGATTGCGGTTGTAGCCGGCCTGGGGCTGATTGGAGGCTCCATGGCGAAGGCACTGAAAAAGTATACAGATTACCAGGTATACGGCTGGAACCGAACCCGCAGGGTAGCAGAGCAGGCAGTGAAAGACGGCGCCGCCGACGGCATTGCCGATGAGGAAATCCTTGCCAGCTGCGATCTGCTGCTTCCGGTGCTTTATCCGGACGCTACCATCCGGTTCCTTCAGAAGGTGATCCCCACCATGAAAAAGGGCGCCCAGGTAGTAGACCTGGTAGGAATCAAGACGGCTCTGATCGACGCGGTGGAGCCCTGCGCCCTGGCTCATGGGATCCGCTTTACGGGAGGACATCCCATGGCGGGCCTTGCCAAGGCCGGATATGAGCGGTCCTTCGCGGAGATGTTCCAGGGAGCCAATATGATTCTGGTTCCCACAAAAGCTACGGCTGAGGGTGATCTGGAGGAGTTGACCGGCCTGTTTGAACAGCTTGGTTTCGGTACGGTGAAAATCTGTACGAAGGAAAAGCACGATCAGATGATCGCCCACACTTCCCAGCTGGCCCATATCGTTTCCAACTCCTACGTAAAAAGTCCGGCATCCCTGGACTACGTGGGCTACACCGGCGGAAGCTACAAGGATATGACCAGGATTGCCTGCCTGAATGAGATGGTCTGGAAGGAGCTGTTCATCCTGAACAAGGACGCTCTGATCCCGGAGATTGACCGGCTCATCAGTCATATGACGGAGTTGAGGGACGCCATCGCCGCGGAGGACGCGGACCGCCTGGAAGCGTATCTGCGGGCCGGGCGGGAGGCCAAGGAAGCCATCGACGCGGCCAATCCCAGCCAGCCCTCGGAATAGGAAAAGAATATCGGTTATCGGATTTTACAGAACGGCATGATTTCGGTCATGCCGTTTTCTGCAGCATTGACGGGAAGAAGATCCTGTATTATAATACGTACATTCTACAAGAATGTCATGTATTCGGTTGTCCCGGATATTGAAAATGAGGGAATGGTAAAATGGGTATTTCAGTGGAAGACCTGAATAAGCTGGACAAGAACAGCTACCAGCTTATTGATATACGAAATAAAGAAGAGATTGCTCACGGGGCCATAGAGGGAGCGGTCGCGGCTCCTTTGGAAGAAATTGAGAGCGATCCCCGGATTGACTGCTCAAAAAAGCTGATCATCTGCTGCAGCAGAGGACAATTTAGTGTGGAAGCAGCAGAAATTTTGAGAGAGAAGGGTCTGGATGCGGTAAGTCTGGATGGAGGATATAGGGCATGGCTTATGGACGTAATGAGCAGGCCGGAGGCGAAGGACAAGGCGGAGGACGCGGAGAAAAGCCTGCGGAAAAAATTTAAAAAGACCATCTGGGCCGGGTTTACCAAAGCCATCAATGAGTATGAGCTGGTGCTGCCGGGAGACCGGATCGCGGTCTGCATTTCCGGGGGCAAGGATTCCACGCTTATGGCCAAATGCTTTCAGGAATTAAAACGGCATAACAAGTTCGAGTTTGAAGTGAAATTTCTGGTGATGGATCCGGGATACAGCCCGGAAAACCGCCGGCTCATTGAGGAAAATGTCAGGAGTCTGAACATACCGGTCACCATCTTTGAATCGGATATCTTCGATTCCGTATATCATGTGGAAAAATCTCCCTGCTACTTGTGCGCCCGGATGAGAAGGGGACACCTGTATCATTTCGCGAAGGAACTGGGGTGCAATAAGATCGCTCTGGGACATCATTTTGACGATGTGATCGAGACGATCCTTATGGGGATGCTCTACGGAGGACAGATTCAGACTATGATGCCCAAGCTTCACAGCACCAATTTTGAGGGGATGGAGCTGATCCGGCCTCTCTATCTGGTGCGTGAAGATGACATCAAGGCCTGGCGGGATTACAACGGCCTTCATTTCCTTCAGTGCGCCTGCAGGTTTACGGACACCTGTTCCACCTGCGGAAGTGAGGAAAACCCGTCCAAGAGAGCGGAGGTCAAGGAACTGATCCGCTCCCTGAAGCAGGTAAATCCCTTCGTAGAGAAAAACATTTTCAGAAGCGTGGAAAACGTGAATCTAGATACGGTCATCGCCTACAAGAGGAAGGGCGAGAAGCACAGCTTCCTGGATGAGTACGACGTTACAGCTCCAGCTTCAGGTCGCCTTCCCGAATCCACCCAATCTTTCTGAAAAGCTCTCCCAACAGATACGTAAATAAGGCGGGGAGCAGGAAACAGACCAGAAGGATTCCCAGCCACATTCTGGGGCCGCCGTCCATGGCGGTGAGGATTCCGATGGGGCCGACCAGTCCGCAGGTACCCATGCCGGAACCTTCCGGAATATTCTCCAGGCGGAAGACCATGGTGGCGATCGGACCTGTGATCATGGAGGTTAGAGTAGGAGCGATCCAGATGCGTGGATTTTTTACGATATTGCCCATCTGAAGCATGGAGGTGCCCAGCCCTTGGGCCAGAAGGCCGCCCATGCCGTTTTCACGGTAGCTCATAACGGCAAATCCGATCATCTGAGCGCAGCAGCCGGCTGTGGCGGCGCCTCCCGCAAGGCCGCTCAGTCCCAGCATCATGCAGATGGCTGCGCTGCTGATCGGCAGGGTCAGGGCGATTCCGATGAGAGCGGACACCAGGATTCCCATGAAGAGGGGCTGCATTTCCGTAGCGGTCATCACAAGGCTACCGAAGCCGGTCATGAAAGCGGACACGCCGGGACCGACGAACTGAGCGATCAGCACGCCGGAGATGATGGTGACGCCGGGGGTGACCAGAATGTCTACTCTGGTCTCCTTGGAGACCAGCTTGCCCAGCTCCGCGGCGACGATGGTCGCTACCAGGGCTCCGACAGGCCCGCCCAGGGCGTTGCCGGCGATGCCTACGGTGGCGGCCGAGAAGAGAACCAGCTGAGGCGCGTTCAGGGCATAGGCGATGGATACGCCCAAAGCGGCGCCGGTAGCGCCTTTGGCGTATTCAGAGATGGTGGAAAACAGTTCTACGCCGGTCCGTTCTCCCAGGGTTCCGAAAATAGTGCCGATGAGAAGAGAGGCGAACAGGCCGAAGGCCATGGCGCCCATGGCGTCGATCAGGTAAGTCTTTGCCGTGATATGTATATTTTTGCGTTCTAAAAAACTGCGGATTCCGGATTCTTTCATTTGTAACAACTCCCTCCTGAAAATAATTAGTGCTATTTTAAAACGGAACACGAAGAAAAACAATAGATTGATAAAATATTAACGAAGAAGAACCATAATTATAATTTGATAAATTGACGGCGGAATAGATTGGTATTATAATGATTCTTAATCATGACGGCCGGACAGAGGTCCGTGCGGCTGTCAGTGAGAGGAGGAAGATTCAGATATGCGGTTTAGGAATATTTATACATGTTTTCCGGGAGGAAAGCATAAGGCCCTGACTATGAGTTATGACGACGGCAAGGAGGATGATTTAAAGCTTCTGGAGATATTCAACCGGTACGGCATCAAGGGAACCTTTCATCTGAATTCCGGCCTGGAAGGGCAGCGGCAGGAAAATGGGATTACCAGGTTGCCGGTTTCCTCTTACAGAGAGGTGTACAAGGGCCATGAAGTATCCTGTCATACGGTGCTTCATCCGACTATCGCCAGATGTCCCATCGACCAGGTGGCTCTTCAGGTGCTTGAGGACCGCAGGGTTCTGGAACGGGCGGTCGGATATCCGGTGCGGGGACTTTCCTATCCCAACGGCTCCTACTCCAGGGAGATCATGGAGCTGCTGCCGAAGCTGGGCATTGAGTACAGCCGCGTGGTAGGGAATACGGATGATTTCGCCATGCCGGAGAATTTCCTGGAGTGGAAATCCACCTGCCATCACAACCACAACCTGCTGGAAAACGCGCGGCGCTTCATAGCCCTCGACAAGACCCAGTATCTCTACCTGATGTATGTATGGGGCCACAGCTACGAGTTTCCCAGAGACGGCAACTGGGATCTGATGGAGGAATTTTGCAGCATGGTTTCCGGGCGTGAGGATACCTGGTACGCCACCAACATTCAGATCGTGGATTACATGAAGGCGGCGAAGCGGCTGCAGTTCACCATTGACGGCGATAAAGTATACAATCCCAACGCCTGCAGCGTGTGGATCGAGGTGGACAAGCAGAAGGCGGAGGTGCCTGGCGGAACTCTGCTGGAGATCTGACGGCCGGCTGCCGGGCTGCATTTTATTGACGGTCGGCGGCCGCGCTGCATTCTATCGGTGGCCGGCTGCCGCGATGAAGTCTATAGAAAGAGAAAGGCGATAATAAAAATGAAAATACGAGATATTCTGGCACAGGGAAAACCGACCCTGTCCTTTGAGGTGTTTCCTCCCAAGACCCAGGACAAATATGAGACGGTGGAGGCGGCGGCCCGTGAGATCGCGGCGCTGAAGCCGTCCTTTATGAGCGTGACCTACGGAGCGGGCGGCGGGACCAGCCGCTATACGGTGGAGGTGGCCGCAACGCTGAACAATGAATACCATGTGCCGACCCTGGCCCATCTCACCTGCGTCTCTTCCACCAGGGAGCATGTGCACAGAGTTCTGGAGGACATGCGGATCCATGGGATCGAAAATGTCATGGCCCTGCGGGGAGACATTCCCAAAGACGGAAAGGTGGAGAAGGATTACCGGTACGCGTCCCAGCTGATCCGGGAAATCAAGGAAAACAGCGATTTCTGCATCGGGGCGGCCTGTTATCCGGAGGGGCACGTGGAGTCTGTGAACAAGACGGCCGACATCGGATATCTGAAAGAGAAGGTAGAGGCCGGTTGCGACTTTGTCACCACCCAGATGTTTTTTGACAACAATATTTTATACAATTATCTGTACCGGATCCGGGAACGGGGGATCACGGTGCCGGTAGTGGCCGGCATCATGCCCGTGACCCACTTAAGCCAGGTGGGCCGGATCACGCAGATGTCCGGAACCTATCTGCCTGCCAGGTTTAAGGCAGTGGTGGACCGGTT
>CANQSK010000032.1 GCA_947626475.1 uncultured Lachnospiraceae bacterium | reverse complement strand
CGGGTTTTTGACACCCCCAATCTCTAGAAAGCCTTGTCAGGCTTATTTTTTTATGTCAAATTTATTTTTATGTATTGCGTACTATCGTACTTTGTGCTATAATCTATTTATACATTATATATAGGAGACCGCCATGAGATTAAAATATAACCAGACATCAAAAGGAAAATGTTATTACATCATCCGCTCCATCTATCGCGATGGTAAAAATACCAGTGAAATCTACGAAAAGCTCGGCTACCTTGAAGATATTAAAAAGGAGCATGACTGTCCTGATCCCGAAAAATGGATCCGCGAGCACCTCGAACAGCTGAATGAAACCGAAAAAGCGGAAAAGAACTGTAAGGTCCTCGTCCCTTATGACCCACATGCCCGGATCCCGCTGGGAACCGCACAGTCCTTCAACATCGGCTACCTGTTCCTCCAGCAGGTCTATTATGAACTCTGCCTTGACCTTATCTGCAGCCATATCTCCAAAAGGCATGCTTTCCAGTATGACATGAATGCCATCCTTTCCCGGCTCATTTATACGAGGATCCTGTTTCCCGGCTCCAAGCTCTCTACCTGCAGGTCCTCAAAGGTTTTCCTCGAGCAGCCGTCCTTCGAATACCATCAGGTCGAACGGGCACTCTCGGTGATCGCCGTCGAATTCGATTCCATCCAGTCTGAACTTTATAAGTTCAGCAGCCAGGTGGTTCGCCGTAAAACCGGCGTCCTTTATTATGACTGCACGAATTTCTATTTTGAGACGGAGCAGGAAGACCCGGTCTCCAACCAGGAGGCTGATGACAAGGACATCGCCGCCAGGAAGTACGGCATCAGCAAACAGCACCAGCCATCCCCGCTTGTCCAGATGGGGCTGTTTATGGATTATTCCGGGATCCCCCTGGCTATCTGCATCAACAGGGGCAATAAAAATGAGCAGCAGACACTGGTCCCGCTGGAAGAAAAGATTCTGCAGGACTTCGAACTTGCCAGGTTTGTTGTCTGCACGGACGCGGGGCTTGCCAGTGAAGCCAACCGCAAGTTTAACAACTTCGGCGAACGCTCCTTTGTTACCACCGTTTCTGTGAAAATGATGGCAAAGGAACTGCAGGACTGGTGCCTGGACCCGGAGGGCTGGCATCTGGAGGGGGATCCGGAAACCTACCGGATCGATCACCTGGAAGATACAGAAGAAGAACGCGAGAAAAATCTCGACAGAACATTCTATAAGCAGAAATACATAGAAAGTTATGATGAAGAACGGGATATTGCATTCAACCAGACCCTCATTGTCACCTATTCCCTCAAATACAGGGATTATTTACGCAACAGACGCAGCGCCCAAATCCAGAGAGCCTTGAAGGCCATGGAAGAAGGCGGTTCCACCCTGGAGAAAAAGAACGCAAACGACTACAGGCGTTTTGTGAAACGGAAGGCCACCGACCCAAAAGGGAAAGAAGTCAAGATCAAATATTCCCTGAACGAGGAAGTGATCGCCGAGGAGGAAAAATTTGACGGTTTTTACGCAGTAGAAACAAACCTGGACGATGATGTGCATGACGTCCTCGCAATCAACCATGGGAGATGGGAGATCGAAGAATCGTTCCGGATTATGAAAGACGATTTCCGATCCCGTCCGGCCTATTTGAGCAGGAGCGACCGGATAAAGGCCCACTTCATGACCTGTTTTATTGCGCTGCTGGTATACCGGGTTCTGGAGAAAAAGCTTGGGGAAAAATATACCTGCGGGGAAATCATTGCGGCTTTACGGGACATGCGTGTCACAAAGGCGAAGGATGCCGGCTATATTCCTTCATACACCCGTACGGCCCTGACAGATGCGCTGCATGGAATGGCAGGATTTCAAACGGATTACGAGCTCATCCGTGAAAAATCTATGAAGGGAATCCTGAGGCGATCCAAAAAAAGATGAGGTTATGGGTTTAGTACGCCTTTCGTGAAAATCCAACAAATCCCAGAAACTATTGATTTTTCAACAGCTTCTGGGATTTTTGATGTCATAAAGTGTCAAAAGCAGGATATCATACTACATTTTTTCGCACTAGTCAATGCTTTAAATCGATTATTTTTTTAGAAATTCAACGTATTGAAGCATAAAACCGTTAAAGCGGCCGCGGCACCCAATCCGCGCCGCGGCCCTTTTGCCGGACTGTTTATTTCAGTATTTCTTTATACACCCGAAGTACATTTTTATAAAATACGGCCTCGATCTCCGACTCCGCAAATCCCTGCCTTCTCATCTCCGCTTCCAGCAGCGGCATCCCGGCGGCGGAACCCATCTCCAGCTCTCCCTCGATTCCGTCAAAATCGGAGCCCAGACCGACGCAGCCGATACCGCCCACGTTCTTCATATGCTTTATATGGCGGACCATATCGGACACCAGGCTCATCTTCCTCTCGCCCTCTTTCCACTCATCCGGCGACCGGAGAAAATCAATGCAGTAGTTGATTCCGGCTACGCCGCCTCTCTCCGCCAGGGCTCTCAGCATCTCATCCGTCAGATCTCTGGGGCAGCCCGGCACCAGGGCGCGGCAGTTGGAGTGACTGGCCACAAAGGGCCTCTTCGTATACTTTACCACGTCCCAGAATCCGGCGTCTCCCAGATGGGACACATCCACGATCATTCCCAGACGTTCCATCTCCCGGACAAACTCGATCCCGGTTTCCGTCAGGCCATGTTCCGCGTCCGGTTTCCACTCTTTCATATCATTGGGCCAGGCCAGCTCATTGGGAAAGTTCCAGGTCAGGGTCATCATCCGCACGCCCAGACGGTAGAAATCCCGCAGGTACGCCAGATTGCCCTGGCAGGCCCCGCCCTCCTCAAGGGTCAGAAGAGCCGACATCCTGCCTTCCGCCCAGTTTTTCTCAATATCCGCCCAGGATTTCACCGCTCCGATCACATCGCTGTTGGCCTCCATCTCCCCGTAGAAGGTATCGATGGTCTCCATGGCGTACTCAAAGGGCTTCTTTTCCCTTCCCAGGTGCACGAACACGGCAAAGTTCTGCAGGCCGTAATCTCCCTTTTGCATTTTCTCCAGATCCATGTGGAGGCGGCTTGCGCGCAGGCAGATCTCCTCTCCCTCTCTCCTTCTGTCATGGATCTCACCCATGGTATCACAATGCATATCCGCTACTTTCATAAAAACAGATCCTTCTTCCCTTTTTCTCTCAGTATACGAAAAGGGCGTACCCCGCAGGCCGCCCTTCCGCCGCTTTTTTCATTTTATCACCATCTGTCTCTCAGGACAAGTCAAAAATCATTCGCTTCGCAGGGCGTCGATAGGGTTCAGACTGGCTGCCCTTCTGGCCGGCGCGTACCCGAAAAACAGCCCGATGGCCACCGATACGCTGAAGGAGATCAGAATGGCCCCCGGAGTGGGCGTAGCGCTGAGACCTGCCAGGGCGCCCACCGCCTCGGTGGCGACGCTTCCCAGAAGAATTCCCAGAATGCCACCCAGGGCGCTCTGAACCGCCGCCTCGATGACAAACTGCTGGAGAATCACACCTTTCTTGGCTCCCAGGGCTTTGCGGATGCCGATCTCCCGTGTCCGCTCCGTCACGGACACCAGCATAATGTTCATTACGCCGACACCGGCTACCAGAAGGGAGATCCCGGCAATGCCTCCCAGCCCCGCCGACACCATGGCGATCATGGAGTTTAAGGAATCCAGCATCTCGCTCATGGCGGTCACACGGTACAGATCGTCGTTTTTAAAGGTTTCATACAGAAAGTCCTCTATGGCTTCCGACGCCCGGCTGGCCTCCGACAGATCCGTGATCGTAAAAACGTAGTTGTTGATGTTGGCGTTCCGCGACATTTTGACAGCGCAGCTGTAAGGTATCCACACAAAATCATCGGTCCCGCCGTCATCCATATCCTCCTCATCCTGCCGCTCCGCCACTCCCACGATCCGGAAGGCGTAGCCGCCGATCTTCAAAATCTCATCCAGAGCCTGCTGAGGGCTGCCGTACAGCTCGCTGGCCACATAGTAGCCGATCACGCAGACCTTCTGCCGGGACACGATATCCGAATACTGGATATTCCTCCCCTGAGCCAGATCGAAGGCCTTAATGTCCAGATATTCCTCGCTGACTCCGGACACACCGGTGGCGGACATGGTGTCACTGCCGTGCTTGACCGTGGTTCCCACCTGGACCATGGGGGTCATATTGTCAAAAAGGTCTGTGTTCTCCTCATAAAACTGATACATGTCATCCGCGCTGACCGACCGGGAGGAAAGATTGGTCACGTTTACGTTGATCTGGTTGGTGCCCAGGCTGGCAAAACTCTCCGTCATGTAAGACATGTAGGCGTTGACCAGGCTCACCAGTATGATCACGGAGGCCACTCCGATGATAATGCCCAGCATAGTCAAAAATGAGCGCATCTTGTTGCTCCGTATGCTTTTGATCGCCAGCTTAAAGGATTGCAGCATAATCTTTCACGTCCCCGTCAAAATTGATTTTTCCGTCATGTATCCGCACCACCCGTCTGGCCTCCAGCGCGATGGAGTTGTCATGGGTGATAATGATAATGGTATTTCCTTCCTCGTTCAGCTTCTTAAAGAAATCCAGCACCTCCCTGCTGGTTCTCGAATCCAGGGCTCCCGTAGGCTCATCCGCCAGGATCAGGGACGGGCTTCCGGCCAGGGCTCTGGCGATGGACACTCTCTGCTGCTGGCCGCCGGACAGCTGGTTGGGAAGATTTTTCCATTTTTCCTCCAGACCTACCCGCCGCAGGGCCTCCAGGGCCCTCTCCTTCCTCTCCGCCGCGCTCACGCCGGCATAGAGAAGAGGCAGCTCCACATTTTCCAGAAGGTCCAGCTTGGGAAGCAGGTTGTACTGCTGAAATACAAACCCGATCATCTTGTTGCGGATCTCGGCCAGCTGGTCGTCGCTCATCTCTCCCACGTCCTCGCCGCCCAGGATATACTCCCCGCTGGTGGCCACGTCCAGAGCTCCGATGATGTTCATCAGAGTGGACTTTCCGCTTCCCGATTTGCCTACAATGGCTACAAATTCCCCTCTCTCCACAGAGAGGCTGATGTCATCGTTGGCCCGTACCTCCTCATCGCCCATTTTATAGATTTTATAAATATGTCTCAGTTCGATCAATGGTTCCGCCATGGATACTCTCCTGTGGGTCAAAGCTTTCCTGCGCCGCGCCTCTTACGGCCTGTTTCCGCCCATATTTCCGCCCGGGCCTCCGTTCCGATTGCCGCCGTTCCGGGCTCCGCCGGGCATTCCGCCCATGCCGCCTCCCATGCCGCCGGGCATCATAAAGTTATTGCCGGATACGGAGGATTCCGCTACGTAAACCTGGGTTCCCTCCTCCAGACCGCTGACAATCTCCACATAATCGTCGTTCATCAGACCGGTCTCCACCTGCACTGCTTTAAAGCCGGCCGGAACGCCTCCGTCGCTCTCCGTGACGGATTCATCCTTCACATAAACCCGGTTCCCCCGCATCAGGGCGTCCACCGGAACGGACAGGACATTTTCCGCCTCTTCCAGGATAATAGTCCCATCCACGTTCATGCCGGGAAGCAGCCCTTCCGTCTCGTCCAGCGTCACGGTCACCGGATAGTTGGTGACCCCGTTGGAGTAGGAGCTGGCCAGACTTACATTGGTCACTGTTCCGGTAAAGGTCTGCCCTTCCAGAGCGTCGGCCTCCACCTCCACCTTCTGTCCGACCTTCACCTTCTGGACATCCAGCTCATCTACCGACATCTCAAAGGTCAGGCCTGACAGATCGTAGATCACTGCCATCACCGTGCTGTTGCTGCCTCCGACAGATACTTTATCGCCCACCTTTGAGGTCTTTGTGATGACCTGGCCGGAAATAGGCGCCGTGATGGTATAGTCCGCGTAGGAATCCTGGGCAGACTCCAGCTTGTTCTGGGCAGACTCCAGATTCTCCTGGGCGCTGTCCATGGAATTTTCATAATTGCGGAGGATCTCCGACGTGCTTTTGTCCGTCATCCGGAATATGGGGCTGCCTGCCGTAACGTAATCGCCCTCATTCAGCAAAAGGGACTGTATCTCTATGCTGGTGTTGGAAGAAAGATTGGCCATCATGACCATATCCTGAACCGGCTCAAAGGTTCCCTCCTGGGCGCAGACCCACTCGCCGATCTGGACGATAGCCGAATGCTCCGCGGTCAGGCCGCCGGGATTGGCCACCTGCATGGTGATATACCGGACCAGCCGGCCTCCCGGCAGCGTCTCGTCCATGTTGCTGACCGCAGTCACCACGGCGCCCAGCTGTTCTCCCGTCTCGCTTAAGGTAATCACCCCTTCATTGCCGACCCCGATCTGAACCGCCTCCGTATTCAGAAACGGCACCCGCAGCTTCATAACAGAGTCGTCATAGATATCCGCGAGAGCGGTGCCGTTGCTGACCCGGTCGCCCGCCTTCACCCGCCAGGATTTTATGTATCCCGTTTCCGTAGATTTGTAGGTGCCGCCGCTGTAATCCGCCGCGGCCTCATTGTACTCCTCCAGCGCCACCTCGTAGGAGGACTGAGCCCTGGACAGAGAGCTTTCCGCAGTCTTAAGCTCCGTATCCAGATTGGAGGAATCGATCCGATAGAGAATCTGACCGGCCGTCACCTGGTCCCCCTCCTCAAAATCGGCTTCCACTACCTCGCCGGAGGCAAGAGACGTAATGTTGTAGGTGTTTTTCGGAGCCAGGGTCCCCGCCGACGACAGGGACGAGGTAATGCTCATTCTCTGAACCTGTGCCGTCCGCTGAACCCCGGCGCCTGCCTGCGCAGGCCGGCTTCTCCTTCCGCCCAGGAACCGCCAGGCCAGCAGCGCCAGCACCGCAAGGACCGCCAGGATCAGAACCACACGGATCTTCTTCTGCCTTCGGAACAGGCTTTCCTTTCTCTTTCTGCTTTTGGGGGTCTTCTGAATCTCTTCCGTTCTTTTCTCCTCCATGCCGGCACCTCATTAATATTTTACGTAATCGATCACAGTAAAGGAAGATTCTCCATTGGAGTTGGAGGCGACATCGCAGATCAGAACCACATGGTCTCCCACCTTCACATCTCCGTAAATCGAAAATCCGAACTGCACGTCTGAGTTGCCCAGCTTAAACTCCACATCGTCGGCGTCGCCGGTGCTGTCCTCCAGCATCACGGTGCTGGGGACCATCACATCCGAGGACTGATAATAGATTCCCTTGACCTCACCGCGGATCGCCGCCCGGCCGGTGGTGACTCCTTCCCACAGATCCGCCGGACCGTAAGCCCAGATCGTCTTGCTGGCCGTATTGTAATAAATGACAACAAATCCCTCGTTGCTCTTCTCCTGCTTGACCCGCTCCAGAGTCGCGAAATCTCCGTTCAGGTAGAAAGTCGCCTCATTCACATCAAAGGGCACATAGTCGCTGATACTGTACTGGCGCTGTATCACCTTAGGTCCCTTCAGTTCATTGTCTGCGATGGTCAGAGGATTCACCTCACCGTCGGAAGACAGTTCATAGCCCAGAGTCGCGCAGTAGGCCTGACCGCTCTTCGTCTCGGTCCGCAGCAGGTTGTAGAACAGATTGACACAGTCCTGCTGGGTCATGATCTCGGCCGGCTCCTTGCTGATATTCTCACCCAGGTCCAGATACTGATACTGGGCCCAGCGCCCCGCCAGCTGATTGCCGCTGAAATCCTCATCGGTATATCCCAGAAGCGCCAGAAGTCCTCTGGCCGCCTCCTGCATGGTAATCTGCTGTTCCGGCTTAAAGACGCCGCCCAGATACCCGGTCATCCATCCGTTCTCCACGGCTATCCGTATGGCGGAGGCGTACTGACTGGACGCCGGCACGTCGGAAAACACCGCCGTAACGCTGGTCCCCTTTCCCGCTACCCTGTAAGCAGTAGAATTGACCAGCATCTGAGCGAACTCCTGCCTGGTCACATACTGCCCCGGACTTGCGGCGCTGGTAATTCCCGCCAGTTTGACTACCTGTCTTCTCAGATCAAAATTGCTTGCTGCCTGGGACGTCAGCGGCATTCCCGCCGTCACGGCCGCCGTTATCGCTGCCGCCGTCATAAACCGAACTCCGTATCTGTTCATGAATCTGTTCCTCCGGATTCCATAAATTCCTGATTTTACTCTCACTATGCTACCAGTCAAATGTGTTTTTTGTGTGTTCATTCTGTGTTTTTTTCCAGGAAAAATATTTTTTGCACACAAAAAGAGCCGGTCCACAGGGCAATTTCTCGCCCCTGTCCGGCTCTCTGTTTTCCTCACTGCTGCTTTTTTGCTGCCGTTTTCTTCGCTGATGTTTTCCTCAATGCGATTTTTTCACCGGTTTTCTTTACCCGGCGTAAAACTCCGTTTTGTCCCAGTCTTCCTCTCCAAGCAGCTCCCTGCTCCGCTCATCCGGCTGGGAACCTCCCGCGTACAGCGTATACTGTCCGGCCAGAACCCGGCGGCTGCCGTCCTCCAGCACTGTCTCAAAGGCCGTCCGGTCAAGAGCGAAGGAGACAGTCACCTTCTCCCCGGCCGGCACCTGTACCCGTCCGAACCAGCAAAGGCTGCGGACCGGCTGGTTGTCCGGATCCAGAAGCCCGGAGAGTCCGTCGTTTCTCCCGCCGGAAAGCTTCTCACCCGGCTGCTTGTCCAGATAAACCTGAACCACCGCGCTTCCGTCCCTGCCGCTTACGTTGGTCACATCAACGCTGCCCCGAACCATGACATCTCCTGTCTCTTCCCCAGGCTCCGTCTTCAGTCCTCCGAAACGGAACCGGCTGTAGCTGAGACCGTAGCCGAAGGGATACAGAGGCTTCTCCCTCAGATACCGGTAGGTCCGGTTCTTCATGCTGTAATCCCTGAAATCCGGCAGCGTTCCGTCATAATAGAAGGTTACGGGAAGCTTTCCGGAGGGATTGGCGTCCCCGAACAGAAGCTCCGCCATGGCCCTGCCTCCCTTGGAGCCGCTGTACCAGCACTGAAGAATGGCGTCGCAGTGCTCCTGGGCAAAGCTCAGATCAATGGCGCTTCCGCTGTTGAGAACCAGCACCACCGGTTTTCCGGCGGCGCACACGGCCTCCAGAAGGTTCCGCTGGCACTGGGGCAGCAGAAGATCCGGCTTGTCTCCGGAATCGAAGGTATTGCTCTTGTCCATCTGCTCGCCTTCCAGAGACGCGTCCAGTCCGAGACAGAGGATCACCACGTCGCTGTGGCTGGCCACGGTCACCGCCTCGCTGAGACGGTCGTCAGCCTCTCCCTGGCCCTCTACCCGCCAGTTCCACAGATGGCTTCCCTCCGAATACAGGATCCGTACGCCTTCTCCCGCCGTCCGGCGAATCCCTTCCAGATTGGTGATATATTCCGACGCCCGGCCGCAGTAGTTGCCTTCCAGCACAGTCCGGCTGTCCGCCGTGGGACCGATCACACCGATGGTCTTCAGGTTTCCTCTGTCCAGAGGCAGAATGCCGTCATTTTTCAGAAGAACCGCCGACCGGCGGGCCGCCTCCAGAGACAGCAGATTATGCTCCGCGGAATCATTTTCCTCGTAGGGGATCTTATCAAACTCACAGTCATCCGCGAAGAGCCCCAGCTTCATCCGTGTTGTAAACAGCCGGACCGCGGCACGTCGGATATCCTCCTCCGCGATCAGGCCTGCGTCAAGGGCTTTTAATATGTAAAGATAGGTGTTTCCGCAGTTTAAGTCACAGCCGTTTTTCAGGGCCAGGGCCGCGGACTCCGTGGCGGTCGCCGTCACCATGTGGTGCTCATGGAAATCGCGGATCGCCCAGCAGTCGGACACGACATGGCCCCGGAAACCCCATTTCTCCCTGAGAGTTTTCTTCAGCAGGGTCTCGCTGCCGCAGCAGGGCTCCCCGTTGGTCCGGTTGTAAGCGCCCATAACCGCCTCCACGCCGGCCTCACAGACTGCCGCCTTAAAAGCAGGCAGATAGGTCTCTTCCATATCCTTGGCGGAAACGACGGCGTTGAAGCTGTGGCGCTCCTTCTCCGGCCCGGAATGAACCGCGAAATGCTTGGCGCAGGCGGCGGCCTTCATGTAGACGCCGTCTCCCTGCAGCCCTTCAATGAAAGCCACGCCCAGCCGGGATGTCAAATAGGGGTCCTCGCCGTAGGTCTCATGGCCTCTGCCCCACCTGGGATCCCGGAAAATATTGATGTTGGGAGACCAGAAGGTAAGGCCTTTGTATATGCCCACGTCCCCGTGGGACGACTGCTCGTTGTATTTGGCCCGTCCCTCGCCGGCGATCGCATCCGCGATCTTTCCAAGCAGCTCCGCGTCAAACATGGCCGCCATGCCCACAGCCTGGGGAAACACCGTGGCCGTGCCTGCTCTCGCCACGCCGTGAAGAGCCTCGTTCCACCAGTTGTAGCCGGGAATCCCCAGCCGCGGAATGGCCGGAGCGTCATATTTCAGCTGAGAAGCCATCTCCTCCACCGTCATCTGGTCGACCAGTTTCTCCGCCTGTTTTCTGAAATCCTTCATATAATTTATTCCATCCCCTTTTCTTTGCCGGAATCAAAATCCCTCCGGTATCATCCGTCTTCCATCATAAACCGGATTCCGGGCAAAATCAACCGTGAATAATAATGCTGATCCTCTTATATACCAGGGTCGTAATCAGCGACACGACCGCTCCCTTGATCAGATTGAAGGGCGCCACTGCCAGAAACACAAAGGTCCACACGTTGGAGATGGCAGGATTGATCTCTGCCCCCGCCGCAATGATCGACTCCAGCGGCATGAAGTTGGAGTAAAAAGGAAGCATGACCAGGGCGTTCAGCACCGCTCCCACCAGGGCCATGCAGACGGTTCCCACCACCATTCCGATTATGGCTCCTTTCTTGGTCCTGTTGAAATGATAGATCACCGCCGCCGGCAGCACCAGGGCGCAGCCGATGCACACGTTGGCAAACTCACCCACAAATCCGGTGGAAGTCGGCTTCAGCACCAGTTTCACGAGAATCTTCACGATCTCAATGATCACGCCTGCCGCCGGTCCCATGGAGAAGGCTCCCACCAGAACCGGAATCTCGCTCAGATCCAGCCCGTAGAAGGACGGCGCGATAAACGGAAGCGGAAACTCAAACAGCATCAGCACCGCTCCCAGGGCGCCGAACATTCCCATCAAAACCACATGTTTCACAGACAACAGCTTTTTTTCCTTCATTTTGCAAATCCTCCTTGAATTTTTTTAAGTTCATCTTCAAGAGGAGCCGCGGTGAAAAGCCGGATTCACAGCCTCAGACAGCAGCCAGGCGGCCTCAGCGGCCTGCAAAAAAGCCCCGGGAATCCATCCCGGGGCTCTCATCATCAATCACTGTCTGATATGTATCCGCACATCACTCGCAGTTTCTTCTCTCATCCAGACTATACTGTCGGTTTTGGAATCGCACCAAATCAACCGCCCAAGCGGCTCGCGGACTATACCGCCGGTGGGGAATCGCGCCCCGCCCCGAAGAACTTATTTTTACGTTAGTCATTATAACTCGTTGCAGGCTGTTATGCAAGGGATTTTTTCTTTCTTCCCCACCGCAGATAGAAATAGGTCACTTCCATGATGCAGCATGCCGTCCAGCCCACGGGATAGCTGAATCCCACCATCTTCTCCGTATTGCTGATAAAACGCGTCATGACAAACAGATAGATCTGCCGCACCGCCACAAAGTTCAGCAACATGATCACCATGGGGCCGGTAGAATCTCCCCGGCCGCGAAGGCCTCCGGCCAGAGTATGATTGACACAGTTAAACAGCATAAAGAAGACATTGGTCTGCAGAAACAGCGCGCCGTACCGGATCACGTCCGCGTCGCTGCTGAACAGACCGGTCGCAGGCGCGGCAAAGACAAACAGAAAGGCGGCGATCAGCGCGGTAAATCCTACCGTAAGCACGATCGTGTACACGGTTCCCCTGTTCACCCGGTCATGCTTCCCCGCGCCCATGTTCTGTCCCACGAAGGTCGTGGCCGCCTGGGCCATGCTCTGCATGGGAAGCATGATGAACGTATCAAGCTTGTTGTAGCAGCTCCATCCGGCCATGCAGGCGGAACCGAAACTGTTGATGTAGGACTGGACAAACACATTGGAAAACGCGGTGATCACGCTCTGTATCCCTGCCGGCAGTCCGATCAGAAAGATCTGTTTCAAAATGGAATCGTCGCATTTCAGATCCCTCCAGGTCAGACGGTAGGTCTCCCTTGTCCTGGTGAGAAGCACCAGGATCATGACCGCCGAGATAAACTGGGCGATGATCGTAGCATAGGCCACGCCGGCGATGCCCGCGTGAAACACGATCACGAACAGCAGATCCAGCACCGCGTTCACAACGCTGGTGAAAATCAGGAACAGCAGCGGTCTCTGCGTATCCCCGACGGCCCGCAGGATCCCGCTGCCCATATTGTACACCAGAAGTCCCATGATGCCCGCGAAATAGATCCTCAGATAAACGGTCGCCGCCTCCATCACGTCGTCCGGCGTAGACATAAACACCAGCATGGGATGGACCATCAGAATCCCGATGATCGTAAACAGAACTCCGCAGACAAAGGTCACGAAGATCGTCGTCTCCACTGACGCGTGGAGCCGTTCCGGGTCCCGCGCCCCGTAATACCGGCTGATCACCACGCCGGCTCCGATGGATACGCCGTTAAAAAAGAACACCAGCATGTTCACGATCATGGTGGTAGCGCCGACTGCCGCCAGCGCCTCTTTTCCCACGAAATTGCCTACTACCAGGGAATCCACCGTGTTGTACATCATCTGAAACAGATTGCCGATGATCAGGGGCACCGCGAACTGTATCAGCAGAAGAGCTATATTTCCTGTCGTCATATCCTTAGCGGATACTTTTTCTCTGGTATGCATGAAGCATCCCCTTTTCCAAATTTCTTAAATTTATTCCTCCGGCACGAAATCCTTCCTCATGGGCGTAAAGAAATCCACCAGGATCCCGTCCTCCAGGCATACGCAGCCGTGGACGATGTCGTTCTGCTTCAGCAGGGTGTCTCCCGCCGCCACTTCCTTCGTCTCATCGCCGATCGTAAAACGGAAACGTCCCTTGGCCACATAAGTGATCTGCGTGTGGGGGTGATGATGGAGTGCGCCGACCGCTCCCGCCTGAAATACATTTTCCACGCACATCAGCTCGTCACAGTAGGCGAGAACCTTCCGCTCCACGCCGGGACCGGCCGCCTCCCCGTCAATATCCTTTCCAAAACACCAGTTGGCTCCTTTTACTGATTTCATCTTTATCTTCCTCCTTTATACCTGCTGCCACAGCAGCATATTGTTTTCAAATAAAGCATTTATCCGGCCGCCGTCCTTCAGCCAGGACAGATAGGAGCGCACCGTACTGCCCGCCAGCGCGTACTGCTCAAAATTCATGGTCAGGCCGTACGCGGCAAACAGCTTCTGCAGGATCACCTCAAAACACAGGGGTTCCCGGCAAAACTCCGCAATCCTGTCCCCGATTTCCCGGACCTTGCGGATGTTGTACTGAGCCAGCTCCGATACATCCTCCGCGGCGGCCGCGTGGGCAGGCACAAACATCTTCGCTTTCAGGGTCTTCACCATCTCCAGCGTCTCAAGATAAGCTCCCACGTCATAGATGAACCCGATCTGGTATTTGTCCAGCGTCTCCTTGCTGGACAGACAGTCCGCCAGGTACACCACATCGTCCGGCGTCCGGAACCCTGCCATATCAAAGAAATGTCCCGGCAGGGGAATCCACTCAAAGCCTTCCGGCAGAACCTCCCGCGTCAGCGGCTCCGCGTCGCTCTCCTGCGCCAGCAGGAATTTGTGCCGCAGATCCTTACAGGGAAATCCTCCGTAAAGAAAGGACGGTTCCAGAATGGTATGCCTGGTGAAATCGCATTCGATACCCGGCGCGTAGATCTTACAGCCCGTCTGGCCCTGAAGATACTTATTGCCGCCGATATGGTCCGCGTTGGAATGAGTGTTGTAGATGGCTTTCAGCTTCCAGTGACCGGCGTCCAGAATCTGGCGCGTCTTCCGCCCCGCCTCCTTATCGCTTCCGCTGTCAATCAGGCAGACCTCCGTATCGTTCAGCTTCACCAGGCCGATCTTGGCAGGGCACTGGATATAGAAGCTTCTGTCTGTGATCTGTATCAGTTCGTACATAAAACATCCTTCCTCCGTTTTCTTCCCCTGTTTCTCCTATTTTAAAGTTCAAAACGGCAAACGTCAATATATTTATTACTGTCCGGTTATCCAAAGAGATATCCAAATCCTGCCGTAAACGTCTTGACAACATTATTTCATTTTGGTATTGTCTTAATTAAGAAACGGGTTTTTTGCCAAGTAAAGTCTATGACTCCAACGGGTTGCTCGTTTCTTTTTTTATGTCTATTATGTCATACAAATACAACTTCCTGTCTTTATCGTGCCGGATGAGCAAAGACGCATGAAAAATATTGTATCTTTCAAGGCGGCCATCCTCAGCGTATACCGGCAGTTCAAATCTTGTATTATAACGATACCATCCGTAGCGGGCATTCCACTGGTGCTTTTCACCCCGGTTTTCCCTGAAATGTTTGTCCTGCGCTATTTCTATCAGTTCCGGTATTCCCTGACATCATCCCAATCTATATTCCGTTTGCCCCTGAAGCGGATATCATTGATTCTTACGAGCTTTCTTTCATTGTTATCGGTTATAATCTCAACATTTCTCTCCACACCATCACTACTCCTTCGTGTTCTGAAGCATGCTCATATATGCAAGCAGCCGTTTTCTCTTTGCGTCCGGCAATTCCAAGTATCCCTGTATCAACAGCATCCCCGTATTGTCTCCGGAAATGAAATAATCATATTCGGAAGCTCCTCCGTCAGATTCCCCAACAAGCAGTTCTTCCGGAGTTATCTGCAGCGCTTCACATATGACCATGATTTTGTCCGCTCCCGGATTCGTATTTTTCTTCTGCCAGTCAAAAATCGTATGCCTGGATATCCCGGTCATCCTTGACAATTCAGGCATTGAAATATTTTTTTCACGCATAATATGAAACAATCTCTCGCTTATTGTCATAGTTCCCCTCCGCAACGATTGTTTGTATATACAAACAATAACATATTAGGATTCTTTCTGCAACAGAATCTTGCTATTTTTTCGCTCCTATGCTATATTTAACGAGGTAAATTGTCACATCAGCAAAGTGGAGGCAGCTTTTTATGATCGACAAATGGGAAGTTACGATTCCGGCCCTCACCGGCGATGAACCCCGCCGGGCCTATATCTACCTGCCGGAATCCTACGAATATGAGCCGGACCGCCGGTATCCCGTCCTCTATATGTTTGACGGACACAACGTATTTTTCGATGAGGACGCCACTTACGGCAAATCCTGGGGCATGGGCAGCTACATGGATTTCACAGAGACTCAGGTTATCATCGCGGCGGTGGAATGTAACCACCACCCGGACAACGGCCGGCTCAGCGAATATTCGCCCTTCGCGTTTGAAGATCCGGTTTTCGGCCATGTCACCGGCAAGGGCCGGTCTACCATGCGCTGGATGACCCGCGCCTTCAAGCCTTATATAGACGAACATTACCGGACTCTGCCGGGCCGGCGCTTCACCTTTATCGCCGGAAGTTCCATGGGCGGCCTGATGAGTCTCTACGCTCTCATCGCCTACAACCGGGTATTTTCAAGGGCCGCGGCCCTGTCCCCCTCTCTGTGGACCGCCCCGGCCGCGATTCACGACCTGATTCAGAATACGTCTCTCAGGAGCAATACCGTCCTCTACATGGACTACGGCTCCAGAGAATTCCGGAATCACCCGGATATGGCAAAGCAGTATCAGGCGGTCTGCAGCCAGCTTATGAAAAAGCAGGTCTTCCTTACCAGCCGCATTGTCCCCAGAGGGGACCACTCGGAAGCCAGCTGGGAAAAACAGATTCCGTTTTTCATGGAAACCCTGCTTTACGACCTGTAATACTTACTGCAAGGAGGATTCTTTTATGGAAACACAATATCACAAATGGTACAGCCAGGCCCTTGGCCGGGACATGGAATGCAAGATCTACGGCCACGCCGGACGGCCCATGCTCTATATTCCCTGCCAGGACGGCCGTTTTTACGATTTTGAGAACTTTCACATGTCTGACACCTGGTCGCCCTGGATCGACAGCGGAAAGCTGATGGTCTTCTCCATCGATACCATGGACAAGGAAACCTGGTCTGACAAATACGGCGATCCCCGCCGCCGTATCGAGCGCCATGAGGCGTGGAACCGGTATATTGTGGAGGAAATGGCTCCGTTCATTCACGGTATCGTCAACGAGCGGAACGGCTGGTCCGGAACGCCGGGAATCATGGCATTCGGCAGCAGCCTGGGCGCTACTCACGCGGTAAACCTGTATTTCCGCTGGCCTCAGGTATTTGACCGGCTTCTGGCTCTCAGCGGGATCTACACGGCGGAGTACGGCTTCGGCAGCTACATGGACGACCTGGTCTACCTGAATTCTCCCGTCCACTATATGGCCAACCTGCCCTCCGACCATCCCTACATCACCATGTACAACCAGCGGAAGGCTGTGATCTGCGTAGGACAGGGCCCATGGGAGCAGCCGGATTCCACCAGGCAGCTCCACGGCATCCTGGACTGGAAGGGCATTTACGCCTGGGTAGACTACTGGGGCTACGACTGCGCCCACGATTGGGACTGGTGGTACAAGCAGGTCGTTTATTTCGCTCCTTATCTGCTGGATATGGGTTGATAAAATAGATATTCCCGCGGCCGGGCCGCGCTGAAAGATATTACGAATTACCCAAGGAGGATGAAAATTATGAAAAATGTAGTATTTATCTCACCGAACTTTCCCACCAACTACTGGCAGTTCTGCCGGGAGCTGAAAAACAACGGCATGAATGTCCTGGGCATCGGCGACGCCCCCTATGACGAGCTGACCGACGACCTGAAAAACAGCCTGAATGAGTATTACAAGGTTTCCAGCCTGGAAAACTCTGAGGAAGTGTACCGCGCCGTGGCCTTCTTCATTTTCAAGTACGGCCGCATCGACTGGCTGGAGTCCAACAACGAGTACTGGCTGGAGCGTGACGCCCGGCTCCGCACCGATTTCAATATCCAGAGCGGCTTCCAGGTAAGCGATATTTCCAGGATCAAATTCAAATCCAAGATGAAGGAATACTACAAAAAGGCAGGCATTCCCGTGGCCCGCTACCACATGGTAAAGACCATCCAGGGCTGCCGGACCTTCATCAAGAAGGTGGGCTATCCTGTCGTCGCCAAGCCTGACAACGGCGTGGGCGCTTCCGATACCCACAAGATTGAGAATGAGGAAGACCTGCAGAAATTCTTCGATACCAAACTCCCCGATGTCCAGTACATCATGGAAGAGTTTGTCTACGGGGCCGTCAACTCCTACGACGCCATTATCGATTCCAACGGCGAGCCCATGTTTGAGACAGGAAATGTGTCCCCTGTGTCCATCATGGACATCGTGAACAACGCGGACAACTCCGTCTACTATATCGTGAAGGAGCTTCCGGAGGACACCCGCACAGCCGGCCGGGCCGCGGTCAAGAGCTTCGGCGTCAAGAGCCGCTTCATCCACTTTGAGTTCTTCCGTCTCCAGAGAGACCAGGAGGGGCTGGGCAAAAAGGGCGATATCATGGCCCTTGAGGTGAACATGCGGCCCTGCGGCGGTTTCACTCCCGATATGATCAACTTCGCCCACTCCACCAACGTGTACAAGATCTGGGCGGACATGATCGCCTTCGACCATTCCACCATGCCTGTGGGCAAGCACGCGTTCTGCGCCTTCGCGGGACGCCGGGACGGCAAGGACTTCGTCATGAGCCACGAGGACATCATGGCGAAATACGGCGACAAGATGGTGATGGTAGACCGGATTCCCGACGCCCTCTCCGGCGCCATGGGCAATCAGATGTACCTGAGACTGTGCGACAGCGAGGAGGAACTGAACAAGTTTTACGCCGACGTGCTGGAGAGCAGATAAAGCAGAAGCAAAAGCAGTTCATATCAAAAGACAGACCGCAGTCTCGGCGGTCTGTCTTTTATCGTACTCCGGCAATCCGGCATTTATTTCTTACACAAAGATCTCACAGTCAGGCTCTACCCTCTTGCAGGCCTTCACCGCGTCCTTCATGATCTCGTCAAATCTGGCGTCATCCGCTTCAATGATCAGCCGCTGAGTCATGAAGCTGATCGTCGCTTCCTTCACGCCGTCAATCTTGTTGATTGCGGCCTCCATCTTGGAAGCGCAGTTGGCGCAGTCCACTTCCACTTTAAACTTCTTCTTCATAAGGCATATCCTCCTGTCACGTTCTCATAATTAACATATGAATAAATGTTCATATATTGATTATACGCCTTACTCAGAAAAATGCAAGCCCCTTTTTAAATAATTTCACTCCTGCCCGGGCGCCGTTTTCACCCTGCCCAGAATCTTATTGAAATTCAGGAAGAACAGCGTCACCGTCGCGCACACCGATATGATGTCGGAAATCGGCTCCGCGTAGAAGAGTCCGTCCGTCCCCATGCCAAGCTTCGGCAGAATAATGGCCAGCGGCACCAGAAGGATGATCTTTCTCAGGCAGGCGATAAACATGGAGATCTTCGCCTCGCCCAGAGCCAGAAACGTCTGCTGGCAGGCCGTCTGGGCGCCGAAAATGATAAAGCCGAAGCTGTAGATCCGAAGGCCGTAGGCGGCGATGTCCAGAATCTCCGGGTCGGAGCTGAACAGGGACACGAAAGGCCTGGGGAAGAGAACGAAGGTTCCCGCGCACACGGCGGTGAACAGAAACGTGGTCCGCAAAAGCATATAAAAAGCCTTCTTCACCCGCTTCTTGTTGCCTGCCCCGTAGTTGTAGCTGATGATCGGCGTACCGCCCTGAGCAATACCCTGCACCGGCATGAACAACAGCTGGGACAGACTGTAGAGGATCGTCATGGCTCCCACATAATAGTCGTTGCCGTAGGTCTGCATGCCGGTATTGAAGGTCAGCTGCACCAGGCATTCCGTGGACTGCATAATAAAGGGAGAGACACCCAGCAGGATGACCGGCTTCAGCATCTCCATATCCAGCTTCAAATACTTGCGCCGGATCCGCATAATGCTCTTTTTGCTGCAGAGGAACCAGACCACCCAGACAGCGGAAACCGTCTGGCTGATAATAGTCGCCAGAGCCGCGCCTGCCACGCCCATTCCCAGGCCGTAGATCATGATCGGATCCAGGATGATATTCAGGATCGCTCCGATCACCACCGTGACCATTCCGGTCTTGGCAAATCCCTGGCAGGTGATAAACTGATTCAGTCCCAGAGCCAGCTGGACGGAAATGGTTCCGTACAGATAGATGCCCAGATATTGGTTGGCGTAAGGGATCGTGGCCTCGCTTGCCCCAAACATCATCAGGATCGGCGTCTTCCAGATCTGAAAGATCACGCTCAGAGTCAGAGCCAGAAGTACCAGAAATACCACGCCGCTGCCCAGGATCCGCTCCGCCTCGTCATACTCCTTTTTTCCCATGCGGATAGCCGCCTGAGGAGCCCCGCCCATGCCTACCAGGCCGGAAAAGGCTGAGACCAGCATGATAATGGGGAAACTGACTCCGAGGCCCGCCAGAGCCAAAGAGCCTGTTCCCGGGATCCGTCCCACATAAATCCGGTCTACCATATTGTAGAGCATATTGATCAGCTGGGCCAGCACCGTAGGCACGGCCAGCTCAAACATCAGTTTTCCCAGAGGGGCCGTCCCCAGCCGTTCTCTGTCTTCCATTCCAATTCCTCCGTTTCCTTTTTCCTTAATCACAGATCCGGCACCACGGGAACCGCGTCCGCCGGTATGGGACAGATATATCCTTCCGCCGTGCGCCGCTCAAACTCCGCCCTGGCCTCCGCCAGAATCTCCGGCTCCTCAATCAGGTCAATGGCACCCGCCGCCAGGACCTTTCCCGCGTGAACCGCCGCCTTGTGACCGATCTCCGTACGGTCGCAGGACACATTCTGCCAGCTGTGTCCGGGGCAGCCGTTGGGCCAGGAAGCCACATGAATCTGAGCCGTAGGCGTCAGCCAGCTGACGTCACCCACATCCGTGGAACCGGCCTTAAAAGCATCCCCCGCGTAGAGAGGCGCCAGAAACGCGTTCATGGCATGGCCCGTCTTTTCCCGCATAGCCTTTACCTGCCTGCGCAGGTCCTCGTCATTTTCCGCCGCCACGCCGGGCACGGCGTCATTTCCGGGATAGGTCTGCGCCAGTCCGTCAGCGAAAGCATTTTCCTCATCCGTATACTGAGGCACTCCCAACTCCGCAAAGTTCTCATACAGAACCCGTTCTATGGTAAAATTGCTGACCGTATCCGCCAGTCCGTCTATAAATTTCTTCTCAAAGGTGGTGTCCGTCATAAGAGCCGCGCCCTGGGCAATCCGGTCCACCCGCTTCTGCAGCTCCACCGCCTCCGCCACGTGGTTGGAACGCACCATGTAAAGGACGCTGGCCCTGGGCTGCACCACGTTGGGGCTGACGCCGCCCCCGTCTGTGATGGCATAATGAATCCTCGCCTTATCGCTCATATGCTCGCGCAGGAACTGAACGCCGATGTTCATAAGCTCCACCGCGTCCAGAGCGCTTCTTCCCTTTTCCGGCGCTCCCGCCGCGTGAGCGGCCACTCCGGTAAATTTGTACTGAGTCTGGATACAGGAGTTGGAGGAACCGGTCGCCACCTCATTCACATCCTCCGGATGCCAGGTAAGCGCCGCGTCCAGCGTCTTCCACAGACCGTCCCGGGCCATAAAGGCCTTGGCCGCTCCGCCTTCCTCGCCGGGGCATCCGTACAGCACCACCGTACCCGAATGCCCGCTGCCTTCCAGATAAGCCTTCACGCCGATCGCCGCCGCCATGGCTCCCGCCCCCAGCAGGTTATGGCCGCAGCCGTGGCCGCAGCCGCCGGGAACCGCCTCATCCCTGGTCAGGCTTCCTGCCTTCTGGGAGAGCCCGGACAGAGCGTCATACTCCGCCAGAATCCCGATCACCGGCCGGCCGCTTCCGTATCTGGCTGAAAATGCCGTCGGAATATTGCAGATACCTCTCTCCACGGCAAAACCTTCCTCTTCCAGCACCCGGCAGTACAGCTGCGCGGACTTTTCCTCCTTCAGGGACAGCTCCGCGTACTCCCAGATCCGGTCCGCCACATCACATATCAAATCCGATTTTTCCTCAATCGCCGCAATAGCGGCCTGTTTTTCTTTGGTCATATCCGTCACCTTCTCCTTGTGCGCCGCTGTTTTTTCATTATAATCTCTCCCCTGCCTCTTTTCAATATTTCGCCCGGATTTATTTCCGGTCAGAAATTCCCGGGACAACGGCAGGAGAAAAAACACCTTCTCATATTACCGCCATCAGCACCGGTATGGTGACCACGCACAGCACCGTAGTCATGATGATGATCGCGCTGCAGACGGCGCAGTCCATGCCCCTCTCCGTGGCAAATATCATCGGCAGATTGCCGGCAGGCATGCCGAACATGATCATGCACAGGGGAAGCAGATCCGTGCTTCCCACCGCCAGGCGGAGAACCGGCAGAAGAAGCAGGGGAAGAATCAGAAGCTTCACCGCCGAGAAAACATAAAGCCTGGGCTGGAGAAAGATTTTCCTGATATCGGAATGGGCCAGGGAAAATCCTACTGCCACCAGCGCCATAGGCGACGTAACGTTGCCCAGATAAGTCACGGCCGTCTTAAGAAAGCCGGGCAGCTCAATATTAAACACCACAATGCAGAGCGCTATGACGCTGAAAAAGGTTCCCGGATTCGCCATGGATTTCAGGGAAGCCAGGGAAAACTTTCCGTTCAGCAGCGCCACGCCGTAAGTATAAAAGACCGTGGAATATACCAGCATAAATTCAGTTACATAAACCACATACCGGGCTCCGAGAACGCTGGATACCACAGGGATTCCGATAAATCCCATATTGGAAAACACAAACATGGCCTGAAACAGCTTCCGCTGCTCCGGGTCCCTGTCAAAAAAGGGCGTCACAAACATTCCGATGACAATGAAAAGGGCGAACATTCCCACGGCGATGGCACCGCCCAGTACCAGGACGTCCTTTGACACCTGTCCCACGGCGCCTATGGCGCTGGAGACGATCAGCATGGGATTAAATACATTGACCAGCATGGTGGACATATGGCTGTTGGTGTGCTCGTCCAGCATCCCCTTTTTCGACATATAGAAGCCGGCGCCGATCATGATCAGCAGCGCCAGCATCTGAAAAAATACGGTAATGAATGTCATACACGATTTCCTTTCTAACCTTCCTAAGAATCCTGACTGCAAAAGACCCGACTCCTTCCGAAATCGGGTCTTTCTCGTATTTTATCATACAGTTTCCGGAAATTACAGCACTTTTCCAAGGAAATCCTTCAGTCTCGGATTCTTCGGGCTGGTGAAGATCTCTTCCGGAGTACCCTGCTCCAGAAGCTGGCCGTCCGCCATGAACAGCACCCGGTTTCCAACCTCGCGGGCGAAACCCATCTCGTGAGTCACGCACACCATGGTCATGCCATCCCGGGCCAGCTCCTTCATAACATCCAGAACCTCTCCAACCATCTCCGGGTCCAGCGCCGAGGTAGGCTCGTCAAAAAGCATGACCTGAGGCTCCATGGCCAGAGCCCGGACAATGGCCACACGCTGCTTCTGGCCGCCGGACAGCTGGATAGGATAAGCTCCCGCCCTGTCCTTCAGGCCGACCCGGTCCAGAAGCGCCAGTGCCTTCTGCTCCGCGTCCGCCCTGCTCACGCCTCTCACCTTGGTGGGCGCAAGGACCATGTTCTCCAGAATGGTCATATGGGGGAACAGGTTGAAATGCTGGAAGACCATGCCCATTTTCTGGCGGAGGTCGTCAACGTCCACCTTCACAGTCTTTCCGTCCGCGTTCTTATATTTTCTCTTGGTAATATCCACGCCGTCAAAAATGATGGAGCCGCCGGTGGGTGATTCCAGCAGATTCAGGCTCCGCAGGAAAGTGGATTTGCCGGAACCGGAAGGTCCGATGATCACCATCACATCGCCCTTGTTGATGTCTACCGTCACGCCGTCCAGGGCTTTGATCGCGCCGCCGTTATAATATTTCTTAAGGTCCTTTACCTGAATCAGACTACCGCTTGTCGCCATGGCTCATCCTCCTCTCGAAGTAAGCGATCACCTTGGAAGTGGGGAAACACAGGCAGAAATAGATTGCCGTCGCCACTAACAGAGGCTCGATGATGATGAAGGTCGCGCCGCGCACCGCGTTGACAGCCGACATGATATCCTGCACGCCGATGGTGTAGGTGATGGCAGATTCCTTGATGATCACTACGAACTCATTGGCAATGGCCGGAAGAATATTCTTCAGGGCCTGGGGCAGAATAATGTAGCGCATGTTCTGCACCTGGGACAGGCCCAAAGAGCGGGCCGCCTCTGTCTGGCCTCCGTCAATGGACTGGATTCCGGAACGGATGATCTCGCACAGGTAAGCGCCGGAGTTCATGCCCAGGGCCACCACGCCCGGGAAGAACCGCTCAAACTTGATGAATCCGAACATGGTAAAATTCGGCAGGTCGATCACGCCAAAAATACCGTAGTAGATAATGAAAATCTGCACGATCACAGGGGTGGAACGCAGTATTTCCACGTATGCCGTGGCAATGAAGCTGACCGGATTAAATTTGCTGATGAAAGCCAGCGCCCCCGTCTCCCGCGGAATGCCGTTGGCATCAACTCCCAGGAAACGGAACGGCCGTATATTGGACAGCCTCATCAGGGCCATCACCAGAGCGATACAGAAGCCGATCGCTACGGTGAACACGGACAGAAGCACTGTAACCGCAAGGCCCTGCCAGAACAGCTGCGCATATGGGACGATTTTCGGAAAGTTTTCTAACTGGATAAAAGAACCCATACGTTACTCCTTTAAACTGTAATTTGCTTCAGGAAGCCCGCCTGTTACTGCACGTTTCCCTGAGCGTCCAGAAGTCCCTCGTACTTCTCACCGGATGCCAGCTCGTTGGCCTCGGCTACAAAGTTCTCCAGAGAACCGTCCTCCAGAGCCTGAGCGATCGCCTCGTTGACAGCTGCCAGAAGTCCGGCGTTGCCCTTGCTGACGCCGATCGCGGAGCCCTCTACCTCATAAGGCACATCCATAACGATGGCCAGATCCGGATAGTTCCTCTGATAGCTGATGGCCACATCGGTCTCGATATAGGCAGCGTCCAGCTTGCCGGACAGCAGCTCGGAGATGATGTCTGTCACCTTGGGAAGAGAAATGATATCGGCATCCGGAGAATTGGTGTTAGCCAGATCCAGCTGAATGGAACCGGTCTGAGCGCCTACGGAAACATCCGGATTGTTGATCGCTTCAAAGGTGTTGTAAGTATCCTTATTGGCCTGAACGGTCACCAGGGACTGTCCGCCGCGATAGTAGATATCGGAGAAGTCCATGATTCCCTCACGGGCCGGGTCGGGAGACAGGCCAGCCATGCCCAGGTCTACGGACTTGGTCTGCAGCTCGCTGAGAACACCGTCAAAATCCACGGTTACAACCTCCAGCTCAAGGCCCATGTAATCTGCGATGTACTGAGCCAGGTCCATATCAAAACCGGCCAGAGTGGGCGTTCCGTCCTCGCCGATGGCGTAGAACTCATAGGGCGCGAAGTCAGGGCTGGTTGCCACAGTCAAAACACCTTCCTCAACAGTCTCTACCTGGGCTGCCTCGGTCTCGGCCGCCTCGGTCTCAGCCGCTTCCGTTTCGGCTGCAGCCGCAGTCGTCTCGGCCGCCTGAGTAGACTGGCTGGAGCTTCCGCCGCAGGCCGTCAGGGAAGCTGTCATGCACATTGCCAGTGCCAGCGCAAACATTTTCTTTTTCATAATACATTCCTCCTTGTTTTCGTATCTGTCATGGCAGATACTTTGCATAAATATAATTGTTTTTGAACAACATTGACGTTATCCATTATAGCGTTTTTTCAAAAATTATCAAGCACAATCTTTCATATCATGAATAAAAATGCAAAACAGCTCCCCCAAATGGGGCTTGGCGGCCATAAAAAAATAGGTTATAATCAAACCTGCAAGGAGAAAACGCCATGGATTCCTTTCTTATCAGCCTGCTAAGCAAAACGGCATGGCCTGCCGCCATGCCGAAACCATATTCGCCCTTTCATATTGTATTTTCCCTGACGGGAGTTACCGCCGCCGTTTTTCTCGCCCTGTTCCTGACCAGGCGGGACTCCCCGCGGCGGCAGACGTGCGTCCTGTTTTTCTGCGGACTTCTTCTGGCCGCGGGAGAGCTTTATAAACAGCTGTTTTTGTACTATATCATCTGCGGAAAACAGTATGACTGGTGGTACTTTCCTTTTCAGCTCTGCAGCACGCCCATGTACCTGTGCCTGCTCATGCCTCTCATAAGCAGGAAGGAACCTGTCCGCCGCGCCGTCTGCACCTTTCTTCAGGATTTCGGCCTTCTGGGCGGCATCATGGCCCTGGCGGAGCCCTCGGGACTGTTCCATCCCTACTGGAGCCTGACCATCCACGGTCTGGCGTGGCATGTTGTCCTCGTCTTTGTGGGACTGTTCCTGGCCCGCACGAATCTGCCGGGCCGGGCCCTCCGGGATTACCTTCACACCCTGCCGCTGCTGGCCGTCTTCTGCCTGATCGCCACCGCCATCAACGTGGCCACCCGGGGCGCGGCGGACATGTTCTACATCTCGCCTTATTACCCGATCACCCAGGTAGTATTCCATTCCATCGCCCTGCGCTTCGGAAACGCAGCGGGAATCGGAACGTACCTGGCGTCTCTGTGCGCCGGCGGACTGATCTGCCATCTGCTGGCCGGCCGCTTTTCCCGTATTTTCCGCTCAGCCGTCTGACCAGTTTCAGACTTGGACCCTGGACAGTCACCGGATTGCTCCCAGGTCCCC
>CANQSK010000031.1 GCA_947626475.1 uncultured Lachnospiraceae bacterium | reverse complement strand
TCATCCGCTTAATGTTCTGTGATACATTGCCAAGCCATTTCTTCTTATGTGCTACATGTTAAGTTAATGACATTGTGTATATAAGAGCTGACCGTCACATGATTGACTTTCTCCTTCATGCTGCCCAGTGTGTTGGTAATGCTTCTCAAAGAAGAGAGATTGGATATATTATCCATCAGGAAATCCACGATCCGGTTCATCAGCTGCATGTTCCGGATCTTATATTTCTGCCGGATATCCCGTACGATGAGTGTATTGAACACATCCGCAATATAGTCATACTTTGCTTCCTGATCTTTATAAAGATAGGAGCCGGCCATTCCTCCTTCCTGCATATACCGTTCCAACGCCTCATACCGATCTGTATCCTCAAAATACTGCAGGTACTCCCGGAAAGAAAACGGATACACCTTAATCTCAAAGGTCCTGCCGGTAAACAGGGTAGCAAGATCTGAACTGAGCAGAAACGCATTGGAACCAGTAATATAGATGTCATACCTTTCTGCAGCGTGAAGGCCATTGATCGCTTTTTCAAAATCAGCGCACATCTGTACCTCGTCGATCAAGACAAAATTCTGTTTGCCATCTTCATATTTTCCGTTAATATAGTCATATAGAGGGCGGTATTCGAGCAGCTGATCATATTCCGGCAAATTGAAGTTAATGTGAATGATGTTGGAATCCGGGAGTTCATTCTCAATATGGGATTTAAAAGCCTCCAGCAGCTTGGACTTTCCGCAGCGGCGGACTCCGGTAATAACTTTGATATCCGGCGTTCCCATAACGCTGATGATTTTGTCCAAATACATTTTTCGCTCGATCAACTTCATTCTGACTCACCTCTAACTTTATTATGCCCGATTTGTTTTCCAAAATCAAGATTATTTTGAAAATGGTAAATAGATTTTCGATTTCCACTGTACTATGCTATAATTTTTTAGCTCGGGTCGGGAAACCACCATTTCTTGGCTGACCCGCTGAAATCATCGTCCATACGGCCTTCACCGCCGAAAGATTCAGTATTTAAGCCATTTCCGGGCATAGAAAAACCCCGGAAGACTGCTCTTCCGGGGCCTGTTCAGCTGGGCTACAAGGATTCGAACCTTGAAAATGACGGAGTCAGAGTCCGTTGCCTTACCATTTGGCGATAGCCCAATCTCTTCTGCCGCAGACAAAAATCAGGGATTTCTCTCAGCGACGAAATGTATTATACAACAGAGCTTACGGTTCGTCAAGGTTTTTTTTAAAATTGCCCGTCCTGAAATTACCGCGAAGTGAAATTACCCCTCCGTCTCCAGCCCCCGCCGCATCTTCTCAAGGCCGCGCCTGTACCTGGACAGCACCGTGGAAAGAGGAATATCCATCTGTTCCGCTATCTCCCGATGCTTCATGCCGCCCAGGACATGGAGCAGGATCGCCTGGCGCTCGCCCGGCTCCAGGCGGGACAGCGCTTCCAGAAGGGCCTGGCGTTCCGCCGCAAGTTCGATCTCCGGGGACGCTTCCCCCGGCTCCCAGACGGCCTCCCCGTCCTGCAGTCCTTCCAGGCTGTCCATGGGTCTGACGCTCTGCCGCCGCAGGCGCATATAGCACAGGTTTCTGGCAATGGTGAATATCCAGGCCATAGGTTTTCCGTCCGGCTCGTATCGGCCGGCCTCCTTCCAGATCCTGAGAAACGTATCCTGCATGATCTCCTCCGCGTCCTGGGGATTCTGGCAGACGGACAGGCTGTAACTGTACACGGACCTGGCCGTCTCCCCGTACAGCTCCTCCAGGGCCTTCCAGTCCCCTCCTTTTATCCGCAGTAAAAGCCGGTCATACTCCGACCGGCTCTGCACCTCTTTTTCCCCGCTCATAGGCTCCTCCGGCAATCATCAGTCTGATTCCGAAGCCGTCCCGCAAAAGCTGTTCTCCACCGTCACGACACAGAAAAGACGGGGGTCCGACTCCTTCAGCCGGTCCGAAATCTTCGTCTTTATTGTGTCCCGCATGGCTTCATTATACTCAACCGGCACCACAAGATCAAAAATCAGATTGATCCTCTCGCTGCCCGGCACCATCCGGAAATCATGGAAGCTGAGGCGGGAATCCAGTCCCTCCAGAATCTGTCCCAGAAGATCGCGGTACTGCGCCTGCTGCCGGTTGTGAGTCTCCACCGGGTCCATGTGAACCACCAGAAGAATGCCCAGCTTCCGCATACAGTCCCTCTCAATGGTGTCAATGACCTCATGACCTTCTTCCATCTTCCAGTCGCTGTCTACCTCCGCGTGGATCGTGGCCATGCTTCTGGACGGGCCGTAATTGTGGACGATCAGATCGTGAGTGCCGATGATTCCCTCGTAGCTTTCCACAAACTCTGTAATCCTGTGATACACCTGCGGGTCGATAGGCTGACCAATCAGCGGTTCCAGGGTATCCTTGGCAATCCCGATTCCGGCCCACATGACCAAAAGGGACACGATCAACCCCACAAATCCGTCAATGTTTACGCCGGATATACCGAATACCAGTATGGACAGGATCGTCGCCGAGGTCGCCCCCGCGTCCCCAAGGGAATCCGCCGCCGTGGCCAGCATCACCTTCGAGTCGATCCGGCGTCCCAGACTGCGGTTGAAAAGGCCCATCCACAGCTTGACCAGAACCGTCAGCAGAAGGACTGCCACCGCGCCCCAGTGAAAGGCAAGCTCCTCCGGCCTGCGGATCTTCCCAAGAGAAGCCGTAAACAGAGAAAAGCCTACCTGCATCACAAAAAACGATACCACAAAGGCGGCGATATACTCAATCCGGCCGTGGCCGAAGGGATGGTCCGCGTCCGCCGGTTTGCCTGCCATCTTCATGCCTATGTAACCTATAATAGAGCTGGCCGCGTCAGACAGGTTATTAAAAGCGTCCGCCAGAATGGAGATGCTGCCGGTGAGAAAACCTGCCGCCAGCTTGGCCAGAAACAACACAAGGTTACAGCAGACGCCCACTCTGCCTGCCAGGATCCCATAGGCCGTACGGACGTCCGCCGACTGGGCATCTTCATAGTTTTTTACAAACCGCTTTACCAGATACTCTGTCATGACAAAATCCTTTCTGCTTTCAGACTTTATCCGCTGCCTGCCCTGCCTCATTTCCATACAGTACTTTGGTCAGAAACAGCCCTCTGGCCGGGGCCGTAAAGCCCGCTGCCTGACGGCTGCGGGCCCGGATCACGTCGGGAATGCTTTCCGGCGTGCGCTTTCCCTGCCCTGCCTCGATCAGTGTTCCCACCAGGATTCTTACCATATTATAAAGGAAACCGTCGCCCTGGATCCGGATCTCCATCCGGGTGCCCCGGACGCGGATATCTATGGAATCTATGGTGCGGACCGTGGATTTCTTCATATGTTTATTGGCGCAGAAGCTGCGGAAATCGTGAGTCCCGCACAGATACGCAGCCGCCTGCCTCATAGCGTCTATATCCAGAAGCCGTCCCAGGGTGTACGTGTATTTTCTCTGAAACACCGAACATTTATCCGCCATGTCAAGACAGTAGGTATATATCTTTCCCACGGCGTTCAGGCGGCTGTGAAACCGCTCATCCGCCTCCCGCACGTCAAGGACCAGAATCGATTCCGGCAGATACCGGTTCAGATAATCCTTCAGCTGCCCGGCATCCAGTTCCGTCCTCAGACGGACGTTGGCGGTCTGCTCCTCCGCATGGACCCCGGCGTCGGTACGTCCGGCCCCATGAACCTCCACCGGGCGGCCTTCCAGCCTGCCAAGCACCTGTTCCAGCTTTCCCTGTATGGTATTGTCTGTATTCCCCTGCTTCTGCCAGCCGTCAAAATCGGTCCCGTCGTACTGAAGAAGCATCCTGAAATTCCGGCTCATATGAAATCTCCTCTCCGGCCGGGGCTGTCTCCGGCGCCTGCGCGGCTGCCGTCCGCCGGAGCAGCAATCGCCCCCATTTCAAAAGACCCCTGAAATCACTGGCGTTTCCGCCTCAAAATCTTCCACAGGACAACCGCAATAACTGTTCCAAAACAGACTCCGGCTACATCCAGCCACACATCCGCCACCTCGCCGGACCGTCCGTCCGTAAACAGCTGAAAGGTCTCGTCGGTCAGGGGAATCAGGACCCCCAGCCAGGCATGAACCGCCAGCCACAGCCGGACCGGCGGCCGCCAGGAACGGATACAGTTCCACAGAAGGATTCCCAGAACAGTATATTCCGTAAAATGCGCCGTCTTGCGAACCATAAACTCCGTGACCCAGGTTCCGTCCAGGCCCAGCCAGCCAAGTACCTTCCATATAGTCTCCAGGACCCATCCGCTCTGCTGAGAGGACAGATCCGCCGGCGTCAGGGAATTATGAAAGATCAGCAGAACACAGACGATGACTGCCGCCGTCCATATCCGTTTTTCATTCTTTTGTATGCGCGATCCGATATCAACCATACAGCCTATCATTCTCCTCCGGCATTTTATGCCGCCATTTTTTATGCCTATTATGCCTATACTACCACAAAACGCGCGGCGGAACAAGGCCCCTATTCAACCGTCCTCAGGAATGCGGCGCACCTGCAAAAATACTCCGGCCGGCCCGCAGGCCAGCCGGAGTAACGGCACGAAACATATCGCTGACGCCGACCCGTCGTCAGATCAGCACGTACTTCAGGATAAAGAACACGGCCAGCACGTACATCAAGGTACTGATCTTCTTCTCCTTCGCCTTGCCGGTAACCAGGTTGATCACCACGTAGGAGATGATCCCCAGGGAGATTCCCTCGGAGATGCTGTACATGAAGGGCATGGCAATGATACAGATGTAAGCCGGAATGGCCTCCGTGTAATCCGCGAAATCGATCTTGATGATCGACGTGATCATCAGGAAACCGACCACCACCAGAGCCGGAGCCGTGGCAAAGGACGGGATCGCCAGGAAAATCGGGGACAGGAACAGGGCCAGGCCAAAGAGAATGGCAGATACAACACCTGTCAGTCCGGTTCTTCCGCCTGCGGATACGCCGGCGGCGCTCTCTACGAAGGTCGTGGTTGTGGAAGTTCCGAGAACCGCGCCGACAGAGGTGCCCAGGGCGTCGGAAAGAAGCGCGCCGCGGATCCTGGGAAGCTTGCCGTTCTCATCCAGCATATCCGCCTTGGAGGCTACGCCGATGAGGGTGCCCAGGGTGTCGAACATGTCCACAAACAGGAAGGCGAACAGCACTACCAGAAATTCCACTGAGAACACACGGGAGAAATCCATCTTAAACAGAGTAGGCGTCAGACTGGGGATCCCGAAGCCGCTGGAAAAATCCGGGAACATGCTGTAAAATCCCAGGGCCGCGTCCGGACGGTACAGGCCCACCAGCTGACAGATCATGCCCAGAACCCAGGTGATCAGAATGCCCCACAGGATATTGCCCTTCACATTCTTCACCACCAGGATGCCGGTGATCAGAATACCCACCAGAGCCAGCACAACGGTGATCCCTTCCGTCAAAAACGTTCCGGCCGCAATGCTGCTCTTGAAAGAATAAAGGCCTACCAGGGTGGAGCTGTCCACCACGATCTTGGCGTTCTGCAGTCCGATAAAGGCGATAAACAGACCAATGCCGGCCGACACCGCATGCTTTAAGTTCATGGGAATGGCATTGAAGATCGCCTCCCGGACATTGGTCAGGGACAGAACGATAAATACGATGCCTTCCAGGAACACGGCTGCCAGAGCCATCTCCCAGCTGTATCCCATGTTCAGGACCACCGTATACGCGAAATACGCGTTCAGGCCCATGCCGGGAGCCAGCACAAAGGGGTAATTGGACAGAGCCGCCATCAGCAGGGTGGCGATCAGAGCCGACAGAGCCGTGGCTGTAAATACGGCGCCGCTGTCCATACCGGACGCCGACAGGATGCTGGGGTTGACCGCCAGAATATAGGCCATGGTCATAAACGTCGTAACGCCGGCCATCACTTCTGTCTTCACATCTGTGTGGTTCTCACTGAGGTGGAACCACTGTTCAAGAATCCCTTCCTTCTTGTTCATATACCTACCTCCTAAGTATAAAAGAAACGGGTCAACTGGTTGGAAACAAGGGTTATTGTATCATACTTTTCCGAAAAGAACAATGAGTGAAGGGGAATTCTTCTAAAATTCCAAATATATGTCTTTGTTTTGAATCAGGAATTTTCGTGATGAGTTTATTTTTAAGCGTCTTCCTCTATTCGTTCAGCTTCCAGATGTCCTTATTGTACTGCTCAATGGTGCGGTCTGAGGAGAAATATCCGGCCTTGCTGATGTTGACCAGAGTCTTTCTCTCCCAGGCCATCCGGTCCTCAAAATCCCGGTAAACCTGGTCCCGCACCTTCACGTACTCCTCAAAATCCAGCAGAGTCATGAACCAGTCCTTGTTCAGCAGCTCCCGGTGAAGCCTCTCCAGATTTTCTCTCTGACCGATCTTCAGAAGCTCCGGTCCCACGATGAAGTCCACCGCCTCCTTAATGGCCGGAACCTTCTCATAGTAATCTTTTGAGCGGTAATCGGCCTTTGCGTAATGGTCGATCACCTGCTCGCTCCGCTCACCGAAGATGTAAATGTTGTCCCTGCCCACCAGTTCGGCGATCTCCACGTTGGCTCCGTCCATGGTGCCCAGGGTCACGGCGCCGTTCAGCATGAACTTCATGTTGCCGGTACCGCTGGCCTCCTTGGAAGCCAGGGAAATCTGCTCCGACACATCGCAGGCCGGAATCAGCTTCTCCGCCAGGGTCACATTGTAATTCTCCACCATAAGGACCTTCATGTAGCGGCTGACCTGGGGGTCATTGTTCACCAGCTCCTGCAGACACAAAATCAGGTGGATAATGTCCTTGGCAATGACGTAGGCCGGCGCCGCCTTGGCTCCGAAGACAAAGGTGATGGGCCGGTCGGGAACTCGTCCCCGTTTTACCTCCAGATACTTGTGGATGATATACAGGGCATTCATCTGCTGGCGCTTGTACTCGTGAAGCCGCTTGATCTGCACGTCCAGAACGGAATGGTCGTCAATCTCGATTCCCTGGGTCCGGTTCAGATAGAATTTCAGATCCTTCCGGTTCAGATGCTTGATGGCCTGAAGCTCCTTCAGGGCCTCCTCATCGTCCGCGTAAGCCATGAGCTTCTCCAGCTCCATGGCGTTTTTCTTAAATCCGTCTCCGATCCTGGACTGAATCCACTCCGTCAGGCGGGGATTGCACTCCAGAAGCCAGCGGCGGAAGGTGATCCCGTTGGTCTTGTTGTTAAATTTGTCCGGATAGATCCGGTAGAAATTGTGAAGCTCATTCTTCTTCAGAATCTCCGTGTGCAGATAGGCCACGCCGTTGACGCTGAAGCCGTAGTGAATATCCATATGGGCCATGTGGACCCGGTCCTCCCTGTCGATGATGGCCAAGGACTCATCGTCGTATTTCCGGCGCACCTTGTCGTCCAGGATCTCAATGATGGGCACCAGCTGGGGAACAACCTTCTTCAGATAGCGGATGGGCCATTTCTCCAGAGCCTCCGCCAGAATGGTGTGGTTGGTGTAGGCGCAGGTTCTTGAGACGATCTCAATGGCCTCGTCCATATCGATCCCCCTCTCCGTAAGCAGACGGATCAGCTCGGGGATCACCATGGTGGGGTGGGTGTCGTTGATCTGAATCACCGCGTACTGATCCAGGTCGCGGAGGCTGCAGCCCCTGGCAGTACACTCATCCAGAATGTACTGTGCGCCGTTGCTGACCATGAAATACTGCTGGAAGATCCGCAGCAGCTGTCCCTTCTCGTCGCTGTCGTCGGGATACAGAAACAGGGTCAGGTTCTTCTCAATGTCCTCCTTATCAAAGGAGATGCCATCGGTGACGATTCCATCGTCCACGCTGTCCAGATCGAACAGGTGAAGCTGGTTGGTCCGGTTCTTGTAACCTGTAACCGCTATATCATACAAGCAGGATTTTACTGTCAGGTTACCAAATTTCACCGGATAGCCGACCTCTCTTCTGGTCAGCCAGCTGCATTTCTCAATCCAGGGGTTAGGCTCCTCCTTCTGCAGATGGTTCTCAAACACCTGCTTAAACAGGCCCAGATGATAATTAAGGCCGATACCGTCGCCGTTCAGCCCCAGGGTGGCGATGGAATCCAGAAAACAGGCAGCCAGGCGGCCCAGGCCGCCGTTGCCCAGGGAGGGCTCCGGCTCCAGCTCCTCGATCTTTGACAGCTCCCGCCCGTAACCGGCCAGTTCCTTCTTTACTTCCTCATACATGCCCAGGTTGATCAGGTTGTTGGACAGAAGCTTTCCCATCAGAAACTCAGCGGAAATATAATACAGCTTCTTCTTTCCCGCCGGTCCCGTTTTCTGCGCGGCCGCCTCCTGAGTCATGGCAAGCAGCGCCGCGTACAGCTCCCCGTCGGTACAGCCGCCGATATCCTTTCCCAGGCGCGCCTGTACATAGTCGTTCAGTATCATAATCAATCTCCTCTCATTTCACACCAGATGTCTTATTGTATTTATGTGTTTTTTTCTGCCCTTTATACAGTTTTAACTCCGGCCGCGGGGCTTTTCCCGGCCGGAGTTATTATTCTGCCATCTCGACTAACGTCTCGATGGAGATACTCGTCAAATGCCGGTTCATGCAAGCATGACCGGCATTTTCCTCGTTATTATACCATACATATTTTAAAAAATCCATATCTTTCGGCTGAATCTCGTCGCGGAAACTTCGGCTGAATCCTGTCTCCGGAAGCTTCATCTCCGCCTGAACGGTCACCGCGCAAGCATGGCCCCCAGCTTCTCCGTAATCTCGCTTTTCAGAATGAAAGCGTCGATAAACTGATTCTTCAGATACCAGTCAAATCTTAAGTCTTCCATGCCGCTGATCAGAATCAGCCGGATATCCGGATTCAGCTTGCGGACAATCTCCGCCAGCTCCAAGCCGTTCATGGATGGCATGGCGTAATCCGTGATCAGCACGTCACAGTAATCCTTCTTATTCTGCAGCCTGGAAAGCACCGCCGCCGGATGGTCGTAGCTCTCGGTCTTCAGGCCGTGGTTCTTCAGAAACGCCCCCAGGGATTTCAGAACAGCCGGGTCGTCATCCACCACCACCACCCGGTCCGTCCGCCGTATCACAGGCTGGATTTCCAAAGCCTCCTGCTCTTCCACTCTTGGAAAATACAGATAAAAGGCGGTTCCGCTGCCCTCACGGCTGTCGACCCGGATCTCGCCGCCTGCGGCCGTCACCGTGCTTCTTACTACGGAAAGGCCCAAGCCTGTGCCTTTGCCGCTGCCTTTGGTGGTGTAGAATGGCTCAAATATCTTATCCATGGCGTCTTTGCTGATGCCGCAGCCGGTATCGGCCACAGAAAGCAGCACCCAATCTCCCCTGGCCGGTTCCGCAGATCCGGAGCCGACAGGCGCCGCGCTGGCGGAAATATTTGTCCCTGCCGTTTTGCCGGTCCCGCCTCCGAGAACTCTCTTTAGAGTTATAGTCAGAATACCGCCATCCTTCTCCATGGCGTGAAAGGCGTTGTTGCACAGATTCATCAAAAGGTGCTCCGCCATCTGGCTCCGGCCCCGGATATACAGGGGCTCCTCATCCAGCTCCGTCCGGAGCGTAATGTTCTCCGGAACAAGGCGCCGGATAATATCCAGGGCCTCCCGGACCTCCTTTGTAAAGCAAAGGGTCGTCAGGGTGGTCGCCGAATCCTGACGGCTGAAATCCAGAAGACGCCGGGACAGACCGGCCGCCTGTCCGGCGGAATTCAGAATCCCGCTGATCAGCTCATGATTTTCCTCGCTTAAAGACTCGTCCCCCTCCAGGATCTCCCCGTAGACCATAACCGGCGTCAGATAATTGTTGAATTCATGGGCAATGTGGCTGCTCATCTGACCGATGGACTGAACCCTTTGATAATGCTGGATCTCCTTCTCCTTGCGGCGCAGAAGCTCCATGCCTTCATTGATCTCCTTCAGATACTCGATCTCCTTTTTCTGGCCCTCAGAGCGCATCCGGCTCCGGGTGGTCACATACACAAAAAGGGCGATGGGCAGCAGCGAGAGACTGCTCATGGCAATCAAACGCAGGATCATGCGGTGGAGCGGTCCGTTCAGTTCCTCAAAGGGCAGGGTGGAATTGACGATCCAGTCCTCCCCGGGAAGATGAATGGTAGTGTAGGCCACAATCCGGCGCTGAAAGGCCGGCGTAGGGCTGGGATCATCCCAGATGTAGGAATCAATGACATCATACCCTTCATCCTGGGTCTTCTGAAGCTCAATCCACCTGGTCAGATCCGTCAAATCCAGCTGAGGATACTGCTCTTCCCGGTCATAAATGGCATCCATGCCGATCTGGCTGCTGGCGTGGTGCATGATGATCGCCAGATCCCGGTCCTTTACAACCGAATAACCGCCCTCGCCGATCTTCACCGGCTGCACCGTCAGGGCGTAAAGCACGTTCAGATTCATGGCGTAGATCACCGTGCAGGGAACCCCGCCCATACGGCACCGCCGGGAAAGAAACATCTGATACCAGCCTTCGCTGCCTATCTTTTTTCCGCAGATGACGGCTCCCTCCGCATCAGGAACCTCACGGATATCAAAATCCACCTCTCCCTTCCGGAAGATCAGGCGGCCCGCCTCATCATAGCAGGCTACCGCGTCATAAAGACCGTTCTTCTCCTCCAGCATGGCCTCGGCCGCAGACTGAAAGGCGGGGCTGTCCGGCCCGGACATGGCGGACTCCTGGGCCGCGGCAGACTGCCGGCCCGCAGCGGACTCCTGGGCCGCGACGGCTTCCAGCGACGAAAAATACCGGTCCAGATGCTCGATCTCCTGCTCCACATAGTTGACCAGGCTTTTGCCCACGGTCTCCGCCATGGTCAGAAGCTCCTCCTGCTCCGTGTGGATCAGCTCATCCCGGTAATTGTCATAGACCAGAAAACTGAAATAGATGATCAGCGCCGACGCGGCCAGAGCACCGGCAAAACTGATCATCTGTATGAAATCATTGTGGGAAAATCTATTATCTTTTGCCATAGAACAGATACCCTATTCCTCTGATGGTTGTAATATAGACCGGATTCTTCGGGTCGTCCTCGATCTTCTCCCGGAGGCGCTTCATATAAACCATAATGGTATTGTCGTCAATGACATTTTCATTCCACACCTGGCGGTACAGCTGCTCCTTGGTAAAAACCTGGCCGGGATGCTCCAGAAGGAACCGGAACAGAGCCAGCTCCCGGGCCGTAAAGCTCAGCAGCCGGTCATTTTTGTAGCACTCCAGCTTCACCGTATCAAAACGGAAGGGTCCCACTGAGATCATCGTCTGCCTCGACCGGTTATAGACAGAATTGCGCCGGATCAGCGCCTTCACCTTCTGAATCAGCACCGACAAGTGGAAAGGTTTGGTCAGATAATCATCCGCGCCCAGGCCAAGTCCCAGAACCTGGTCCATCTCCTCCTGCCTGCCACTGAGCATGAGAACCGGTGTCATGATGCCCTCCGCTCTCATTTTCTGAAGAATCGTGTATCCGTCAATATCCTGCATCATCACGTCCAGCACGATCAGATCAAAACTTTGTGAATGGAGAAATTCCACCGCGTCCTTCCCGCAGTCCGCCTCCACTACCTGCATTCCCTCCCGGCGAAAAGCTGTCTTAAGCGCCAGCCGGATGGACCTCTCATCGTCAACTACCAGTATTTTTTCGTTCGCCATAAGAACCACCCAATCATCAGTATAGCATAAACTAAGAGCACGGAAAAGAACCGAAAAACAGTTCTTTTCCGCACCATATTTTTATAATCGCGTATGTACTATTTAATAGAGCGGAACAATTCCGAGAATGATTCCGATAATTACCATAATAATACTGACCGCCCAGTAGATCGGGATGCTGAACTTCATGTGATCCTTCAGCTCCGTGTTGGTAAGGCCGATAGCCAGGAAGGTCGCCGGTACCAGGGGGCTGACCATCAGGGCCAGGTTCTTGCCGATCACCATGGTGATGGCGGTGCTCAGAGAAGCTACGCCGTAGGTCTCGCCCACTTCCATAACCAGCGGCATCACGCCGTAGAAGTAAGCGTCGGTTCCCACGCACAGTCCCAGCGGCAGAGCAAAGATACCGAAGATGATATGGATGAACTTGCCAAGGAAGGTGGGGATGATTCCCATAAGGGTATTGGCCATGGCGGTCAGCATGCCGGTTCCGTCCAGAACGCCTACCATGGCGCCGGCGGCGAACAGAGTGCCGGAAATGATCAGGGCCGCGGGAGCATGCTTTTTGATCAGCTTGTTCTGAAGCTTCTGATCCGGATAGTTAACGGCCAGGGCTACGCCCAGAGCCAGCAGGAATGCTACATAGCTGGTGATAAAGTCTGTGGACAGGGCAGCGATCAGAATAATGGTCAGCGCCAGATTGAAGATCAGCAGCTTCGGACGGCGAAGAGCGTTCTCCTCCTCCTGAGCCTTCACGTCAACCTCAACAGTCTCGCCCTTGCCTGCGCCCGCGCCCCACTTGATGGCCAGCATGCCCAGAAGAACGGCCACAACGATGTTGGCGATAAACCCAGCGATCTGAATCGGGATCAGGATGTGCCACAGGTCGTTGGCATCCATGGCCAGAACCGTGGCGGCCCGAGCCACCGGACCGCCCCAGGGAAGCAGGTTCATGACCCCCATGCAGGCACCGGTCAGGCACAGCAGAATTCTTGTGTCAATTTTCATTGACTTGTAGACCGGGTACAACGCTGGTATGGTAATCAAAACGGTGGTAGCCGTCGTACCATCTAAGTGAGCGATCGTAGCGATCAGGGCCGTAGCCACTGTCACCGCGATCACATTGTTGCCGGCAAGCTTGACCAGAAAGTTCACGATCACGTCAAACATACCGGTATCGGACATGACGCCGAAATAAATAACCGAGAAGATGAACAGGATACCATTGCTGGTAGTTGTTCCGATACCATCCTTGATGAAGCCGCCGATTTCCTGAGGGCCGAAACCAAGAAGCAGCGCCGCTACAGTGGGAACCACAGCCAGGACCACGATAGGATCCATCTTGCCCTTCAGCAGCAGGAATACGATCAGGATGATCATTGCAAAACCAATTAACGCAGACATCTTTCTTCCTCCTTAAGATATTTCACATTTTCAATTACCTTGATGGCATTTATTCTAATAGAGGAAGATGAATATTCCGTGACTGGATTCTGACAATCTGTTAAGATAAAAGGGGGACTGCCCCAAAGGACAGTCCCCGTCACATCATTTACATTACCATATCCGCCGCGAACAGCGCCGCTCCCAGCGCGCCGCACAGCTGCGCTTTGTCGCTGATCACCAGCTTCGTCTCCAGCTTCTCCTCCAGAGTCTTCACAAGTCCCTGGTTTTTGGACACGCCTCCGGTCATCATATATTTGTCCTCGCCGCCTACCCGCTTGGCCAGAGAAGCGGTCTTGGACGCCACCGCCTTGTTAAGACCGTGGACAATATCGTCCGTCGCCTTATTCTGGGCAATCAGGGACACCACCTCCGACTCGGCGAACACCGTACACATGCTGGAAATGGTGATATCCTCGTCATAGGTAAGACCGGCAGCGCTCATCTCATCCAGACTCATCTCCATGGTGCGGGCCAGCATTTCCAGGAAACGGCCGGTGCCCGCGGCGCATTTGTCGTTCATGACAAAATTCACGACGGCGCCGTTCTCGTCCAGGCGGATCACCTTGCTGTCCTGGCCGCCGATGTCCACCACCGTCCGGACCTCCGGGTCCAGAAAATGAGCCCCCCGGGCGTGGCAGGTTATCTCCGTAATGCTCTTATCACCGGCCTGGATGGCTCCCCGGCCATAGCCGGTGGTCACCATGGCGTCAATATCCTCCCGCTGAAGGCCGGCCTCCCGAAGGGCCTCCTCCAGGGCCCTCTCGGCTCCTATGGCGGCTCCCGCCCCTGTGGGCAGAATGATTCCCGTCACCATCTGTCTGTCCTTATCCAGTATTACCACGTCCGTGCTGGTGGAACCGCTGTCGATTCCCGCAAAATATCCTTTTCCCATTCTTTTTTCCTTCTCTGTGTTTTGTTCCGGCGCAATGCTTTCCGCAAAGGCCTCCAGCCTGGTCAGCAGCTGGCCGCTGCTCTGCACCGTATAATCCGACTCGATCTTTAAGAGAGGCAGATTTGCATGGTCCTTCAGCTCCGCGTACTCGAAGCTGTAGAAATCGCAGAATTTCACTGTGTGATAAATGATTCCCTTCAGCTGCGGGTCATTGTAAAGCCGCTTGCGGCCGGTATTGTCCGTCATCCGCATACAGGGAATCTGTCCCAGAATCTCCCCGGCATACCACTCCATCAGCCTGCCGAAGGCTGGGGAATCCGCCCAGCCGGCTCCATTCTCCGGCAGCATCCGCAACTTCTCCGGCGGCGGTACCTCTCCCACGCTCCGGTTGTGGACGCAGCTGTCATTTTCCACCGGAAGGGGCATGGCCTCCTGCACCATTTGAAACAGCTGGGTTCCCATGCGGGCTCCCATCACTGACAGATGAGGGCCTTTCACTCTGACCGGCGGCGCAAAGGCCTTCCGGAACAGGGTCTCGTCAAATTCTCTGCCTGAAAATTCTCCATAGGCTCTGGCAAGCCCTTTCAGCTGGGCCGCCATCCGCTCCCGGCTACAGACGCTGTCGCAGTGGAGGGCGTCTATCATATAGAGGAAATCCAGCTTTCCGCTGTCCTCCAGCACATCGTACACGCTGCGGATGGTATCGCAGCAGTTGACCAGGATCAGCTCCTTCACCTGCCCCTGCATCACCGCCTCCAGAAGGGCCTTGCCGAATCCGCACAGGTTGGGATGGGCGATCTGGTCCGCCAGATCAAACCCCTCCGGCATGGAATTTAAGTTGGCGCACTCCGCGCCGAAGGCCGCCAGAAGTTCAACCGGCGTATATTTGCACACATAATAAGTTTTATTTCCGTTCATGATAGTTTTCCTGCTTCCATATCGATTTACTGAGCCTGCAGCATCTCCAGAAACGCCCCCAGGCGGGTAGAAGTCTGACCCTCGCCGCCGTGGCTCCGGTCACAGCCGTCGCCGTCCAGGACAAGCAGAGGGATTCCCTGCTCCTCAAACTTTTTCTTGGCCAGCTGAGCGCCTCCCAGGGTGTGCTTGCAGCCCCAGTGACAGAACCAGACAGCCCCGTCGGCATGAACCCTCTTCGCGTTCTCGATCCCCCGCTGAATCCGGCGGGAAGCTCCGCCGTTAATGGAATTGTATACCATCATCTGAGCCATAGCCTCGTAAGGCTTCTCCGGGTCAAAATCCGGCCTGCAGAACTCCGACATCTCACAGCCCACGATCTGGGCGCTCTCCTTCAGGGAAAGAGCCTCCTTCACCGCCGCGGACCAGAATGGGATCGTGTGCATCCAGTAAATCCTTGTGCCCCTGGCCGGCCCGGTGTTTCTGACATCCCGGAGAAGCTTTTCTGTGTAGGACTCCTGCTCTCTCGTTCCCAGAAGCACATTGTTAGCCAGACCCGCAAACATCGGCGTCACCAGATCGGAGGGAACGTACCGGTCCGCCCGCAGCTGCTGGAATTTTTCAAAATTCTCCAGGGTCCTCCTGCTCCGTCTGAGACGTTCCTTCAGCCGCTCCTCATCTATGGACCTGCCGGTACATTTCTCAAGAAATGCTGCCAGCTCCCTAAGCTGCCCCGCCACATATTCCACATTTTCCCGGTTCTGCTGCATGGGCACGTCGATAGCGAAGGACGGCACATCGTAAAGCTGGGCCAGATGCCGGAACGTAACCAGGTTGGCGTCACAGGTCAGATTGGTGTAGACCACACATTTGGGCCGCGGCAGAAGCCCCTTCTCCGCCGCCCCGATAAACGTCTTGTGATAGCTGCACAGAGTCTCGGAGATACCGTTGTTCTCCGCCTGCTGCAGGCATCCTCTCTCCGCGTAGGAAGCGGAAATATAGCTGGAAAAGCACTCCACGTTGTAAGGGTTCAGCCCCACCTCCTGCATCAGCTCGCAGGGCGTGAATACACTGACGATCACGGAGCTGTCCGGCTTCTGCAGAGGCTTCAGCATACTGTCCATCATCAGCCTGGCCAGGTAACGGTCCGCCGGCATCAGCTGCTTCTCCGGAAAAATCCGGTATCTCACATCCTGAATCTCCCAGCCTGTCTTTAAAAACCACCTTGCCCGCTGCGGATTGTCCTCCCCAAAGCGCTCTACATAATTTCCCAAAAGTTCTGCTGCCTGCATGTCCGTCTACTTCCTTTTTCCATTTTTCTTTTTAATTCTTTTTAAAAAATGTGACCGCGATAGCCCCCGGCCCCACGTGGGTGCCGATGGTGCTCCCGATGGTGCAGACCGGCAGGTCCTCCACGGCCACATGCCCCTGATAAAACCTTGCGCTGTCGGCCACATACTTCTTCAGAAGCGTGTCTGACAGGCCGCTGTAGGCCAGGCTGTAGGGCATATCAAAATCAATCTCTCCGGCCTCCTCAATGTACTTGGTCAGAAGATTGCCGCTGTTTCTGGAACCTCTGGCCTTGCCCAGAAGAACCACCTCTCCATCCTCGATAGCGATCACCGGCTTGATGGACAGAAGGTTTCCCGCAAACGCCACGGCCGGAGAAATCCTGCCGCCCTTCTTCAAGTATTCCAACGTATCAAGAAGCGCGATCAGCCTGATATTCTTCTTCTGCTCCTCCAGCACGCCGGCAATCTCTTCCGCCGTTTTGCCCTCATCCCTCAGCCGGACTGCCAGCATCACCAGAATCTGCTGTCCGACACAGACGTTATTGCTGTCCACCAGCGTCACGCAATCCTCATAATCAGCCGCCGCGATGACAGCGCTCTGATAGCTTCCGGACAGCTTGGCGGAAATGGTGATGCACACCGCCGTATCCTTCGCCTCCCGCACCGCCGCAAACGCTCTCTCATAATCATAGGGAGAAATCTGGCTGGTGGTAGGAAGCGTGTCGGTCTCCACCAGCTTATGAAAGAACTCCTCATGACTCATGGTCACGCCGTCCAGATACTGCTCCTCCCCGAAGGATGTAGTCATAGGCAGTATCTCAACTCCCAGCTCGCTGGCTTTTTCTCTCGTAATGTCGCTTGCGGAGTCCGTAATAATCCGTACGCTCATTGAAACTCCTCCTTTTGAAACCGGTCCACTGCCTGAGTCGCTTCATCAACGAGAGTCGTCAGCGTTCTCAGCTTTTCCTCTCCCAGCTCCCGCGCCACAAAGCCTACCAGCTCCATAACCCGCTGGTGCTCATTGAGGTACGTGCGGATCTGATCTTCCCGCAGGTGAAGGTAGACCTTCCTCCGATCCCCGCTGCTCCGGACCCTCTCAATCAGATTTTTTCTCTCCATATTGGAAAGAACCTTATTAATCTGTGATTTCAGCATCCGGGTCTTTCTGCCCAGCTCGGCGGCGGTCAACAGCTCTCCGCCCTCCTGCTGGCGCTTGAACAGCATGCTGCAGATGATCATCTCATTCATGGACATATCCATGAGAATCCGGTTCCCGCGAATGCACATGGACATCTGAATCCACACCCTCAGCAAATCCTCCTGGTATCTTAAGTTCATTCTGGCACCTCGCTCAAAACACTTTCCCTGTCTGTTTTCCGGTTTCATCACATCCGGCACATTGTTCACTTTGTGATTAGTTCATTTTATGAACATTTGCCACGGATAATCATAGTACGGCAGGAGAAAAAAGTCAAGAACTTCTTTTTCGCCCTGTCCGCCTCCGTCCTGCACAGCAAAAAAAAGGAGTATACCAAGCGATATACTCCCTCCTTGTCCCTCAGATATTCAAAACTGTCTCAGCAGGATTCCGTCCGTGCCGCCCCGGCCTCCCGAATCCACCGGCCCACTTGCGCGGCGCTGTACTGAACCGCCTCCGCGATCAACTCCACCGGCATGCCCATGCGGGACAGATTGACCGACGCCGTCATGGCGCTTTCCTCCTTGCCTTCTTCTCTGCCCTCTTTCTTGCCTTCTTCTTTTCCTTCACGCCACCATTTTTCCTCTAGCTCACCCATCTCTTCCTCTCCTTCCTTCTCACGCTTTGCAGGCAATTATTAAATTCGCCTACTTACAACTATAAATAAGAATTATCAAATATCGTAAACAAATAGTTACCCCGCCGCAGGCATATCCAGAATCACCTTATTGACCACCCCGTCCTTTATCAGCAAAACGATACTGTAACAGGTGTCCTCTCTGATTCCATACGCATGGACTTCCTCCGCTGATACGGTTCCGGCGTAGGCATAGATCGAATCATAATCAGTCGTATTCAGCGGTCTCTCTTCATCTCTTAATAATCCGCTCCCGAATATGACCGCCCCGGGTCCGCTGTCTTCTGCATTTTCATATTTATCAAACGGATATCCTGTTTGAAGCAGTTCCGATTCTGCCATACCTGTCTGAATCCCATTTGCCAGCGAATAGCTGTCATGATTCAATATAATTCCCAGAAGATCATTGCCGGTAGAATAGGTTACATATTCGATTCCCGACCCCCTCCAGTAAATATAGCGACCATTTGCCCCCTCGCTGCCCTCTACTCTCTCCAGTTCAGAATCATCTTCCAAAATATGCTCCATGTCGGAAGCCATAAACGGCGTTGCCGCAAGGCATCTGCTTTCCGGTATCAGTATATCAGCCACCCCAATTTTCGTTTTTCTCTCAAAATCACCGCTGATTTCCGGCTGTCCGGATTCCATGACTGCCACTGCCGAAGGTTCCCTGGGCTGCTCCCGCGACTTCTGATCCTCTCCGTGCCGCTCCTGCAAAACAGCTCCGCCCCTGCATCCGATTTCAAGTACACAGATCCCTATGATCACAAGTAACAGCTTCTTCATTCCCTTCCCCCATTAAAATAAACTCTCGGAATCTCTAATACTTATTTTATGTGGCCTCCCGAATCCACCGGCTCACCTGCGCGACACTGTACTGAACCGCCTCCGCGATCAACTCCACCGGCATACCCATTCGGGACAGATTGACCGATGCCGTCATGGCGCTTTCTTCTTTTCCCTCACGCCACCATTTTTCCTCTAGCTCACCCATCTTCTGCTCTCCCTCCTTCTCACGTTTTAGAAAATGTATCCGCCTGGACAGGGAACCCTGACTCATATCATCCGGGTCCGCCGTCTTAAAATACCTCATCAGCTTCGCGATCTCTGAACCATCGTCTGCCTCCGCATTCACATACATGACATGTATGCCGTCGTCGTAGGCAGCCAGATCCGGCGGTCCATCCTCCCGGTTCCGGCACTCCTCTGAGGTCTCTCCAGATTTCTGCCCTTTTCCTGTCAGATGTTTCTCCAACTGGTAGACCGTTTTTCCTCTTTTCCAGATATCTGTCTCGCTGATGTAAATAACATGGAGTTCCGGCATCTCGTCATAACTCTTTCCCTTTTCCAGGAACTCGCTGTCCGCCATCGCTCCGTAAAACCGAATCCTGCGGGGATGGTCAACGGTATCCGACCTCTGAATCTCAGCAATGTACAATTCGCGGCCGCCGTCTTCCGCCAGAACATCAATCGCCGAATCATGAGAAATAAGCTTTGAAATATAATATTGAGTCCTTACTTCCTTCACGACCAGTTCTGGCTTTCCCAGCAGGATTCTTAAAACATGCTGGCAGGCCGGAATATCCCTCAGGGCCACTGACATAAACGTGTTGCTCAGCAGATTCATCTGCCTTGCTTCCTGAATCCTACGCTCTCTGGAAGAGATCCTGTTCCCAACCGGAATCTCTTCTCCGGCCGCCGCATTCCTTTTCACAACACTCATTTCGGATTTTCCTCCCTCTCTGCCTCTCCAAGCACGAATCCGGAGTATAATCCTTTTTTAATTATAAGCAGGCGGAGCTCGGAATACAAGACGACAAAACAGCCGGCCTTCCAAAACCGGTTCTTCTGCTCTTTTTGCAAAAAATCACAAAATCTGAAAAAAGTGCTGTACAAAACCAAAATTTTGTGGTAGTCTGTATAGGTATCGAGTTACCGTACCATCTACGTGGGGCATTAGCGCAGTTGGGAGCGCGTTTGAATGGCATTCAAAAGGTCGTGGGTTCGAATCCCATATGCTCCATCACTTGAGGTAAGGAGGGACTCAGCGAAGCTGGGAGGATTCCTTATCTCCTACGCGGACGCCTCCGAACGAAGTTCGGATTTTGATGCGTCCGCTCCATCAGAAAAGTCCAGCACAGGCCGGACTTTTTCTTTTTCCATTTATCAATACCTTTTCTCACGATTCTTCCCCGTGCAGCAGCTGCTCCATAGTCTTTGTCAGCCGTCCGAAATCCAGGGGCTTGTTCAATACCTCGTCGATCCACCCCTCTCTCCGCATCTGAAGGGCCTCCTGGTCCGCAAAGCCGGTGAGCAGAATCGCGGGCAGTTTGGGACGGCGCTGTTTGATATGCCGGATCAGCACCGTTCCTTTGAACTTAGGCATGGTTTGGTCCGCCAGGACAAGACGCCAGCAGTCCGGGTCCGCCAGAAACGCGGAAAGACCCTCTTCCGGGTCTGTAAACATACTGACCATATAGCCTTCCCGGGAAAGCCGGCGCGTCAGATATCTGGCTACCCGCGCGTCATCGTCCACCAGCAGAACTTCGGGGTGATTCCATACCGGTTCGGGATCACTGATCCCGGCAGGCTCCTCCTCCGCGGTCTTTTCCGTGATCGGCAGATAGATCAGGAAATCGCTTCCCTGACCTAAAACGCTCCGAACCTCAATAAATCCGCCATGGCTGATCAGAATATTTTTCACGACCGATAAGCCCAGACCCGTTCCCCTGCCGTACTCCTTCGTGGTGAAAAAAGGATCAAAGATGTGCTCCATATGCTCGGGGGCAATGCCCGGACCGGTGTCGGAAATACAGATCAGAAGATACGCATCCGTGGAAGACGAGAGAAATGTTTCCGGCAGTTCCGCCGGTGAAATCTTCCGGCTCCGCACCGTCAGCACGCCGTTTGCGCCTGCCATGGCCTGCGCCGCGTTGGAGTACAGGTTCAGCAGCACCTGGTGGAGCTGCGTCGCGCTTCCGAACACGTTGACCCGGACGTCCTGAAAATCAGTCTCCAGGCGAATCGTCGCAGGAAGGATCAGGCGAATCATCTTGACAAAATCCCGCAGCACCGCTTCCAGACTGACCGGGCCGTAGCCGGAAGAATCCGTCTCCTTCCTGCTGAAGGGCAAAATCTGCTCCACGATCTCCTTGGCCCGGTTCCCGGCCTTGCAAATCTCCTCTATGTCCTCATAATACTCGCTGTCCTGCCCCATCCGCTCCAGGATAAACTCGGAGTAGCCAATGATCGGAGTCAGCAGATTATTGAACTCATGGACAATGCCCCCGGCCAGAGCACCGATGGTCTGGAGCTTCTGGTAATGATGGATCTCCTCCCGGCTCTGATGAAGCTCCTCCAGCGTCCGATTCATATCCTTCAGGTAGGACGCTTCCAGTGTCAGCCTCTGCCGTTCCCTCCACAGGGCGTAAATACTGAGAATCCCTGTCGCCGCCACCGCGAGAACAGCCGCGATCAGAAGCGTAAACCGCCCCATGTTGCTGTCCACCAGATCGGTAACCGTGGCATAGGGAAGCTCAGCGGACACATACCAGGCGGTTCCTCCCGCGTTCATCCGCGAAAACGCGGCGATCTTTTCCTCTGACGGCAGAATGCCGTTGGCAAAAGAACGGTAGACGGCGGTTCCCTCCTCCTGGCTGTACTGGGCCTTCAGCATCCGGCGCAGGCCTCCGTACTGAGGCAGCCCGTCCAGTCCCTCAATGTCCCGGAAACAGTTGAAGGACAGCATCCTTGAATACGGGTGCATGATAATCTCACCGCTGCCGTTTTTTACAATGATGTCGCCGGAGCTGTGAACATCCAGAGGGGCGATAAACTGCCTATATAAGGCCTCCATGTCCATGACTCTGACTGCCGTTCCCACATAATCATTTCCGCTTATGATCCCGTTCACCAGCGTAAATCCATAGTGCTGCCGGGTAATCTGAAACACTGTTCCAATCCCGCTTTGGCGCCGGCCGGACATCTGGCGGAGCTGCAGCGCGGATTCCGGAAAGTCTTCCAGGAACGGATAATGGTTATACCGGCAGATAATATTTCCGTCTCTGTCCAGCAGATAGATGCGGGATACCCCCTGCCGCTGGGAAAGCAGGTAGGACAGAATGTGTTCCTTCAGGCCCTGGCTTCCGCCGCCGTCGTAATAATCGCGGAAAGCGCTCTGGAAGCCTGGAGTCCTGGTGAGGACGTCCACGTCCCGGATCTGCTCCGAAATATACAGGGAGAGATTCTGGGACACCGCCCTGGAGGTGAGCAGCAGATGTTCCTGCTGCTGCTCAACCACCATGCGCGTGTACGTATAATAGGTATCGCAGATCGCGTAAGCCAGTACAGACAAAACAACCGCCAGCAGCAGCCCAGCGAAAAAGCGGAGCCATTTTTTAGGTACGGGAAGATGATCAAGAGGCATTCTGTTTCTTCTTCAACAGCGGTTTCACAACAGGACTGAGCAGAACCGCCGCGCAGACCAGCAGCACGATTCCGGTGACCGGCCGGGTCATGATCTTCGCGGTGGCGTCCATCAGAGTCCGTCCGTTGGCAATGGTGTAGGCGCGCCGCAGGTTTGACTCGCATATCACACCCAGCACCAGCCCCAGGATCATGGCGGAGCTGTTGAACTTGCAGGTGACGAACACGAAACCGATAAGGCCTGAGACAGCCATGAGGATCACGTCCACTGCAGTGTTCTTGGTGGCGAAGGCGCCGATAGTCGCCATCATGATAATGGCCGGGCCGAGAACGCTGTAGGGAATCTTCAGGACCTGGACAAAAATCTTCGCGATCACAATCGCCGCCAGAACCATGATGATATTGGAGACAAGCATGGACGCGAAGGTGGCGGAAAGAAACTGAGGCTGGTTGACCAGAAGCAGCGGACCCATAGTCACTCCCTTGAGAACCAGGGCGGACATCATGATCGCCGCCGCGTTGCCTCCCGGAATCCCCAGGCTGAGCAGGGGAACCATGGACCCGCCGGTAGCCGCGTTGTTTCCCGCTTCCGGCGCGGCAATGCCCTCCAGACAGCCGGTGCCGAATTTTTCCGGCGTCCTGGAGATCTTCTGCTCCGCCGAGTAGCAAAGGAATGAGGCGATGGTAGCGCCCGCACCGGGAAGGATTCCAATGACCGTGCCCAGCACAGAGCAGCGGGCAATCACCCATTTCAAAAGAAACAGTTCCTTAAGAGAAGGCATTTTGGCGGACATCCTGCTTTTCTGGTCCTCGCCGCCCACTGCCTGAAGTTTGGCAGGTTTGTTCGTCTGTTTCAGAACCTCGGTCACGGCGAAAAATCCGATCATGACAGGGATCATCTCAATGCCGGAGGTCAGAAAACGGGTGCCGAAGGTAAGGCGGGGTACTCCCAGCAGGGGGTCCAGCCCGATACAGGCCAGCAGAAGGCCCAGCAGCCCGGAGATGATCGTGCGGCAGATGTTGTCCGATTCCAGACTGGTCAGGATGGAAAGTCCCATAAAGGAAATGGCGAACAGCTCCGAGGGGCCGAAGCTTAAGGCCGCCTGGGTCAGCTGGGGGCTGAGAAGCAGCATGCAGACAGCTGCGAAAATACCGCCGATAGCGGAGCAGATCAGCTGCACGCCCAGGGCCTTCCCTGCCTCTCCCCTCTGGGCCATGGGATAGCCGTCATAGGTAGTGGGGGCGCTGGACGGCACGCCCGGAATCTTGAACAGGATCGCGGTCATACCGCCGCCGGTGACGGAAGCGCAGTAGATTGCCACCAGGAAAGCGATGGCGCTGACCGCGTCCATCTTGTAGGTAAACGGGATACCCAGAGTCACCGCCATCGTGGCGGACACACCGGGCAGGGCGCCGAACAGGGTACCCAGAAACACGGCGAAAATGATCAGAACAAACATCTTCGGAGCAAATACAACGGACAAGCCGCTGGTAAGCAGATTAAACATTTACCGGCGCCTCCTTTCAGAAATCTGAAACCAGGGATTCAATGAACAGGGCAAAGTTGCGCAGAGGAGGAAACTGCCCGCGGGGCAGCATCACGCCCAGCATCACGGAGAACCCTATGTACAGAATCACGGTGATCAAAACGGAGGTCAGCAGAAGAACAGGGATATTTCTCTGTCCCAGCAGCAGACCGTAGGAAATCAGAAACAGCAGGCAGGTAACCAGAAATCCCACCGGTTCATACATCAGCGCCATAACTACTACCAGCGCCATGCCGGCAAACAGCCTGCTTTTCAGCAGACGGCCGATACTCGGTACAAAATCCCGGAAAGCTGCCGCGATATCCTCTTTTTTATTGGTTTTGAAATATCTGTAAAGATTAAAGCAGATGGCAAGCATCAGCAGGACAAGAATGGCCTGTGGCCACTGCTCCGCCCCCAGTTCATTCGCCGGCGAGTGGGGCATGGTTGTGCTGACGTTGACGAAAAAGCCGATACAGCCTGCCAGAAGCAGCAGATTGACAATCAGTTGCAGCGCCATATTCTCAACTCCTTTTACTTTTTCAGATAAGGGACAGAGGGACGCTCCCTCTGTCCCGGATATGGGTCAGATTTCTCAGTTCAGCAGGCCCGCGCCTATCAGATAATCCTCAAAGGTGACATACTCCTCGTCCATCAGCGCCCTGAACTCGCCGGACTCGGCGTAACCGGGGCGGTCCAGATAGCAGGCGGTCTCCAGGAAATTCTGGTACTCGTCGGAATTCCACGCTTCCTCCAGAGCGGCGGCCATAGCCCGAACCGCTGCCTCCGGGGTGCCGGTCCTGCACAGGATGCCGCGCCAGGTGCCCACATAAGAGTCGATGCCCAGCTCGCCGGTGCACTCCAGCTCGGGCAGGATGGACATGCGGTTCTCGGACATGGAGATCAAGGGAACGATATCGCCTGATTCGATCAGACCCATGATCTCGTCCGCGCCGGTGATCATAATATTCACGTGGCCGCCTACGATCGCGGAGCTCTGCTCGGAACCGCCGCTGTAGTTGACGATCTTCACATACTGCTCCACCTCGGTGATGTCGCAGCCCAGGCCTCCGGCCAGAGTCTGCTTCAGGGATACGGAATCGGCGCCGGTGGCGCTCAGCATGGCGCAGCTCAGCTCCTGGGGATGATTCTTGGCGTACTCCACAAACTCAGTAAAGTTGGTGTACTTGCCTTCCATTCCCTTCCTGGACGAGGCAAGGATATTGATGGAATGAACCAGCTTAGCCACCGGCTGAAGTTCTGTCCTCAGGTCCACCGGCAGAATCTTCTGCAGATCCAGCATAATGTGGGACTGGGTAGCCAGAACATAGGTATAGCCGTCGGCGGGCTGCTTGCAGGTGAAGTCGATGCCGTTGGCTCCGCCCGCGCCCTCTACGTTGACAATCTCAACGGGAACGCCCAGAATATCCTGAAGCACCGGCTGGATAGGACGCAGGGTTCCGTCCGCGCCGCCGCCTACGCCCCAGGGGCAGACCAGAGTGACCTTGCGCTCCCATTTCCAATCATCCGTCAAAGGCTCCGCCGTCTCCTCGCCGCTTTCCTCAGGGGAAGGCGCAGCGTCGGTCTGTTCCGCGCTCTGGGCGCTTTCCTGAGCGCTGCTCTGAGCGTCAGCGGCCGGAGCATCGGCCTTTTTGCTGCAGCCTGCCAGCATGGCCAGCATAACCGCGGCGCCGATCAGTACAGTAAATTTCTTTCTCATGTTGTTTCCTCCTTCTTTACAGGTATTATAAACAAACCTGCCGTATGATACAGGCATTCTATCCGCTTAACCTTAACTGAATATCATGTTTTTTCTTAAATCTCTGTAAGAAACGCAATTTGTTTTTGGCATCTGCGGCAGCGTATGTTATAATTCAGAAAACACAGGGAGGATTCGGTTATGGAACAAGCCAAGATTCTGATCGTTGACGACGAAAAATTTGTAAGCCGCACCATTTCCCGTGTATTATCCAGCGAAGGCATGTCCGTCACGGAGGCCGCCAGCGGACCGGACGCCGTCCGGCTGGCCCGGTCGCAGCGCTTCGACCTGATCATTCTGGATATTATTATGGACGGAATGGACGGGTTTCAGGTTATCCGCCAGCTGAGAGATTTAGGCATTCTGACGCCTGTTTTCATCCTCAGCGGCAGGCAGGCGGACAACGACAAGGTCCTGGCCCTGGGTATCGGGGCCGACGACTACATCACAAAGCCCTTTTCTCCCGCCGTTCTGTGCGCGAAGATAAAGGCGTGCCTGCGCCGCGTGGGCCTGTCCGGCCAGAAGGACAGCCGCATCATCGCGGG
>CANQSK010000030.1 GCA_947626475.1 uncultured Lachnospiraceae bacterium | reverse complement strand
GTATCCTTCAGCAGGTTCTGGCCGTCCTGCCAGATCCAGTGGGTATCCAGAGCGGTAGGATTGCCGGGAGCCGCGGCCGCCACATGGGCAAATGCGGTCAGCGTGATATCAAAGTGGTTGTTGGAGTGGCTGCCCCAGGTCAGGCCCCAGTCGTTGAGGATCTGCGCCATCCGGACGCTTCCGCCGAAGCCCCAGAAATGCGAGTCTGCCAGAACGATGTCCACGGATTTGAGGGCCGCCGCATGGTAGAACTGCCGCCAGTCGGTCGCGATCATGTTGGTGGCGACCGGGAGCTTCACGGCGTTTTTAAATTCCGCCATAACCTCCCGGCTGGAATATCCCGCCTCAGGGCCGCAGGGATCTTCAATGTAGGTGAGGATGCCTTCCATGGGCCTGCAGATTTCGACTGCCTCCTGAAGGCTCCACGCGCCGTTGGGATCGATGTTGATGCGGCCGTTGGGGAAAGCTTTCTTCAGGGCCCGGATCGATTCCATCTCTTCCGCGCCTTTCAGCACGCCGCCCTTCAGTTTGAAGTTCTTGAACCCGTACTTTTCATGGAGAGTCTGCGCCTGCTCCACAATGCGGTCCGGCGTCAGCATTTCCTGACGGCGAAGCCTGAACCAGGGATCGGGGGACTCGCTCTCGTCTATGTAGGGAAGGTCTGGTTTGGCTTTTTCCTTATCGCTTACATAGAACAGATAACCGAGGGTTTCCACCTGGTCTCTCTGTTTGCCGTCGCCCAGCAGTTCGCACATGGGAAGATCCAGATACTGTCCCAGAAGATCCAGAAGCGCGCACTCAATGGCCCACTCGGCCTTGACAACGAATTTCAGCTTGCTGATATCCAGAGTCTGGATGCCCTCGCCGTCATCCGCGGCCGCCCGTCGGCTGTTCTTGTGGATGGAATCCAGGATGCCCCGGTACTTGCCGATGGGCTGCCCTACGACCAGGGGAACACAGCTTTTCAGGGCTTCGCAGGTGTAATCGCCGCCGTGAATCTCTCCGATTCCGGTATTGCCTGAGCTGTCTTTCAGGATGACCAGGTTTCTGGTAAACCAGGGAGCGTGAGCTCCGCTCAGCGTCATCAGCATGCTGTCGTATCCGGCTACGGGAATGACCTGCATATCCGTGACAACAGGTGTGCCTTTTACATTCATGAATCTGCCTCCTTAACAAATAAATTTAGATTTCAATGGGCTGATACTCAAACCAATCGTAGTCAGCGGTCGCGGAAGACGCGCGGCCGTTGGAAGTGGCGTACATGCCCACATAGGTACCGGTGAATCCGCCTCCGGCTTCCTTGTTCAGAAACGCGCCGGAAAGCTTCGGCCCCAGAGGACTCCATGATTCTCCGCTCTTCTTATAAAAATACTGAAGTTCCTGGTACCGGACAACCAGCCTGAGAAAAACATCGCTGCCGTCATAAGGGATCTCTGCCGCAATCTCCGATTTGCCGAAAGCGCGCCGGATGATCCGCAGGCAGAACCGGTTTTCGGAGAGCGCGGTCAGGAGGAAGGCGTAGTAAAAGTCAGGATTGTAGAACAAGGCTATGCCGGCGGCCTCTTTGGCCGCTTCCGGAATGAAGCGGAGGCGTGTGCCGGCCGCAAAGCACATATGCTGCTGGCGTCTTCCCAGAAAAGCCGGGCTCGCCACTTCTGACAGAGTATGGCGGTTTAAGTAAAGACGCAGAAAACCGGGACGCTCAGTCAGGGAGTACAGCGGATAATCCGGCGTTCTGAGCTGATTCCAGACCAGAGACAGCGAAGGCGAATCAAAATGGTCGCAGCAGGGCTCCGGCTCCCAGCAGCAGGCGGGAAGATCGGGGGCGGGAAATGTAAATTCCACATGTCCGGTGTCCGGGCTGAAAACAGGCCATTCGTCTTCCCAGGAGACAGGAACGGCAAAGGTTTCGCGCCCGAGGTTGCGGTAACTGCCTCCGTCCGGCCGCGAGGCCAGCAGCAGGGCCCACCAGGATTGATCGCCAAGCTGAATGAGATCGGCGTGTCCGGTGCTGTTGATGGGATAATCGCGGCGCAGGTTGCGATGGGTTATCAGGGGATTTCTTGGATTTCCCTCATAGGGGCCGGTGATACTGCGGCTGCGGAAAATGGTGCAGCTGTGGTTGTAATCGGTCCCTCCCTCGGCGATAAGAAGATAGTACCAATCGCCAATATGGTATATATGTGGTCCCTCAGGAGCGGCAGCGCTGCGCAGGGCTCCATCCTCCAGAAGGATCGTCCTTTCGCCCTCCAGGGCTCCCGTTTCCGGATTCAGCGGCTGAATCCATATGCTGCGCTTTTTGCAGGAAGGATCTTCCGGCTGAGGGCGAAGGTTGCCCAGGTAATAGACGGCGTCGCCGTCAAAAACAAGAGTGGGGTCAATGCCGGGAGCGTCTTTGATGACGACAGGCTCTGACCAGGGACCCTCCGGATGCTCGGCCCATATATAAAAATTCACGTTTTCAGAATAAGGAGCGTTGCCTACCAGAGTTGTGACGATGTAGAACCGGTCTGTCTTTTCCCAATAACGGATAGTGGAGGCAAAAATTCCGCGGGACGGGTTGAGATTTTCCAGATTTGCCTGGCTTTTTCTTGTGAGCGCGTGCCCGATCTGGTGCCAGTGGACAAAATCCCTGGAGTGGAAGACGGGTATGCCGGGGAAGTATTCAAATGTGGACGTAACAAGATAATAGTCGTCCCCCCTGCGGCATACGGACGGGTCCGGATAAAAACCGGGCAGCAGCGGATTCTTCAGTAAGTCCATGCTAAACCTCCTAAATTTTGACTGGCAATGACCGGATTATAAAAATTGCCTCCTGCAGGTATACAATGATTGTATCATGCGGGAGGCAATCCTCTGTCGGTCAGTCATTTTTGAAAGGCCTCTGCCTGTTTTTCAATAATGATTCAAAATTTCCTAAAATTCTGCCGCCCATAATCCGTGCAGATTGCAGTAAGCGTAAACCGTTACTGGTCCGTCGTCAATGCAGAACTCCGCGCTGGGGCTGCCGGTCTTGTCCAGAGTCTTGCGCTGGGTTTTGCTGCCCTGCGCGACCGCGATCCAGGAAATATGATGCTCTTCCAGCATGGGATGCGCCACGGAACCAACCGTTACTTTCAGGACACAGCCCTCTCTCGTCGCCACGGGAACGTGTTTTTCCTGTGCCGCGTCGGTGGTGTTGGCCTTAAGCTCTGTCATGGGCTGTCCGCAGCAGGTGATAACAGCTCCGGAATCTTCGATAACGCCGACCATGTTTCCGCAGTGTTCGCATTTCAGAAATTTTCGCTGATTACTCATGTCAAATACCCTCCTGTCAGTTGAGATTAGTGGTAATTCTTATGTTCAATCATAGTCTGATTTTTCCAAAAAATCAATACATTCTTCCGGAATAGTTGAGATTATTGGGGCTATAAGTTATACTATTATTGCTGTTGCGTGAAGTAAAGTTCCTTGAAGGGGCGGCAGACTAAAAGGAGGAAATCAACCTGGATATCGTCGTAGTTCAGCCGGAGCAGATTCTGGCGAAGGCCATGGAGGAGATTGACAGGAGCGAGCTGAAGGAAACCGATACCATTTTCTGCAATAATGTGGTAAAGTATTATGTAAAGGCAGTATTAAAAAATCGCATCCAGGCATTTTACTGACCTGGGGAGAGGAGAATGAAAATATGAAAGTATTGTTACTGAACGGATCGCCCCATGCGGAGGGAAATACTTATCTGGCCCTGCATGAAATGGAGAAGGAGTTTGAAAAGAACGGAATTGAGACGGAGCTGATTCAGGTCGGAGGCCAGGCCGTCCGCGGCTGCGCGGCCTGCGGCTACTGCTCCCGGAACGGAAAATGTGTATTTTCGGATATCGTAAATGAGATTGCCCCCAAATTTGAGGCGGCGGACGGCCTGGTAGTGGGAACCCCTGTGTATTACGGCTCCGCCAACGCAACTCTCATCGCGTGTCTGGACCGGCTGTTTTACAGCACCTCGTTCGATAAGACCATGAAGGTGGGAGCAGGCGTCACCGTGGCCCGCCGCGGCGGCCTGTCCGCTACATTTGACGAGCTGAATAAGTATTTCACGATCAGCGGAATGCCTGTGGCTTCCAGCCAATACTGGAACAGTGTTCACGGCCTGACACCCGGGGAGGCCGCCCAGGACGGCGAAGGAATGCAGACCATGCGGACGCTGGCCCGCAATATGGCGTTCCTGATGAAGAGCATTGCCCTGGGAAAAGAGAAGTACGGACTTCCGGAGAAGGAGGAGAGAGTGTCCACCCATTTTGTGAGGTAGGGGGGTGTTTTTGAAACCGGTTGAGATTTGAGTTGGCAGACATGATTGAAAATGGAATGGAGATTGTCATGTATTTGGGCCATATTTCAGAGGATGGGCTGCGGGAACAGCCCTTGTCAGAGCATCTATTCCAGACCGCTGATTTGGCCAAGCGGTTTGCGGATGTATTTCATGCCGGGGATTGGGGATATCTGTGCGGGATTCTGCACGATGTTGGAAAATATTCTGAAGAATTTCAGCAGAGAATTCATGGAAAAAATATAAAAGTGGATCATTCCGCTGCCGGAGCCAGAGAGGCCCAAAATCTTAGGGCCTTTCCGGCTGCATATTGTATTGCAGGCCACCATGCAGGCCTTCCGGATGGGATGTATGTGGGGGGCTCCTCTTCCCCGGAGTCCACTTTAGACAGTCGCTTGAAGAGGACGATTCCGGATTATCACAATTATAAAAGAGAAATTTGTGCTTTTCGACCCAATCCGCCGGCGTTGAAAATGGATCAGGGGAAATTTAGTATTTCCTTTTTTATTCGTATGATGTATTCCTGTCTGGTAGATGCCGATTATCTGGATACTGAAGCTTTTATGAAAAACAGGAAGCGGGTCTTGCCGGATATTTCTATGGAAGAACTGAAAAAACGGTTGGATGATTATATTAAGCCGTGGCTTATGAGTGAAGGAGATGCTAAAGATTCAACAAATGTGCCGGAAATTCCATCAGCAGCTTTTTCTTTGAATGCAAGAAGAACGAATATCCTAAGGGCCTGCATTTGTGGTGGAAGCGGTGAACAGGGTATTTATCATCTGACGGTGCCGACCGGCGGAGGTAAAACAATTTCTTCCATGGCATTTGCACTCAATCACGCGGCGGAACATGATCTTCGCCGGATTATTTACATTATCCCTTATACCAGTATCATTGAACAAAACTCAGATGTATTTCGGAAAATTCTTGGTGACGAATACGTGCTGGAAGATCACAGCAATGTAGAATATTCTGATAGGGAAGAACTGGACCCTAAGCAGCTGGCAGCGGAAAATTGGGATGCGCCTGTAGTGGTAACGACTAATGTGCAGTTTTTTGAATCCCTGTTTGCCAGCCGTTCCTCCAAATGCCGCAAGCTGCACAACATTGCGGGGAGCGTCATGATTTTTGATGAGGCACAGATGCTGCCTAACGATTATTTAAAGCCATGTTTGCAGGCAATCAGCGAATTGGTTTTGAATTATGGATGCACAGCGGTGCTTTGCACGGCAACTCAGCCTTCACTTCATCAATTTTTTTCTCCGAAATTGTTAAAGAGGGAACTCTGTCCGGACGTGGAAGGGCAGTATGAAGCGTTTCGCAGGACGGTTCTGGAAACGGATGAGGATATGACCGGGGAAGAATTGGTATGCCGGCTGGAGGTGGAATCACAGGTGCTATGTATTTTGAATACCCGTGCGAAGGTTCAGGAGATCTATGAGAAGATGGGTGACCGCGAAGGGATATTTCATCTGTCTACCTTAATGTATCCAGAGCATAGGCGAAAAGTTTTGAATAAAATTTGTGAGAGATTAAGATTACAGAAAGTATGCCGTGTGATCGCGACCAGCCTGGTAGAGGCAGGCGTGGATTTGGATTTTCGGACTGTATATCGGGAGGCAGCAGGGCTGGACAGCGTGATTCAGGCGGCAGGACGCTGTAACCGGGAAGGACGCAGAGAACTGGCTGACAGTAAGACTCATGTGTTTCAGTTTGTCTCAGAAGAACGGATTAGAAATGACTCTGTCATGCAGGCACAAAAAATAACAGAGGAAGTAATGGCGCGTTATGAGAATATAGACTCCCTGGAGGCAATACATGACTATTTTGACAGACTGCATCATGTAAAAGGGGACAGCCTGGATAAAAAGAAAATTCTCCTGCGGTTAAATGAGGCTGGAGGAGCGGCTATTCCGTTTCGAAGCATAGCGGAGGATTTTAAGATTATCAAAGATGCTACGAAAAGTATCCTGATCACGCGGGATTTGGAAGCAAAACAGTTGGCGGAGGAATTACGCCTGGGAAAAAGGAGCAGGAAGCTGATGCGGGCGATAGGACGCTATTCCGTGAATGTTTATGAGAAAACCTATGAAAATATGCGAGGGGCAGGTCTTTTGGATGATGTTGACGAGCGGATTGCGATTTTGATAGATGATGAACGGTATTCAGAGGAAACAGGGCTGGATATCAATGTGAGTGGAGGAGAGGCAATGTTTTTCTGAATCTTTACGCATCGGTGCTTTATAAAAAAGAAGGAGGTGACAAGATGTCTTATGGAATTAAGGTTCATGTGTGGGGGAACTATGCGTTATTCTGTCGTCCGGAACTCAAGGCGGAGCGCTGCAGTTACGATATGATTACGCCGTCAGCCGCAAGGGGACTGCTGGAAAGTGTGTATTGGCATCCCGGTTTAAAATGGCGTATCGATAAGATTTATGTGTGCAAACCAATCCGCTTTACCAGTATCCGCCGGAATGAAGTTAAAAGTAAAGTCCTGGCGAGCAGTGCCTTGAGTATCATGAACGGGAGTAAGAAAGATATCAGCATCAGCAGCAAGAAAGAAATTGTCCAGAGAGCCGCATTGATCCTGAAAGACGTGGATTATGTGATTGAAGCCCATTTTGATATGACAGATCAGGCCAACGAGACAGACAATCCAGGTAAATTCAAGGATATTATCATGCGCCGCTTGAGACAGGGCGCTTGTTATCATCAGCCTTATTTTGGCTGCCGGGAATTCCCTGCTAACTTTGAACTTTTTGAGAAGGATGAAGTGGAGACGGCTTATCCGGATGAACGTAAAGATTTGGGATTTGTATTGTATGATATGGATTACACAAATACAGAGCGGATACAACCCATATTTTTTCGCGCGGTTCTGGAGAACGGTGTCCTGAATCTGGAAAATTGTGAGGTGATGCGATGATTTTGCAGGCACTGGCCAGTTATTATGAGAAGCTGGCAGAAGCAGGAAAAGCAGAACGCCCGGGATGGGGAAAAGCAAAAGTGTCTTTTGGCTTAAACCTGAGAGAGGACGGTAAAATTACAAGTGTGCTGCCGCTCAAACAGGAGGAAACGCGGGGCAAGAAAATTGTTTGGGTTCCGCAGATGCTGAAAGTGCCGGAACCGGTGACACGGTCGTCCGGCGTTTCGGCGAATTTCCTTTGTGACAATTCCGGATATTTCCTTGGAATTGACCGAAAAGGAAGACCAGAGCGCGCAAAACAGTGTTTTCAGGCAGCGTGCAGCAGGCATCTGGATATTTTGAAGAGTTGTCATGGTAAAGCGGCACAGGCGGTAAAAGCGCACTTTGAGAACTGGGATATCGAATCGGGTGAGAGTTATGAGGCATTTGCGGCGGATAAGGAAGAATTGTTTTCCGGTGTCAATCTGGTGTTTCTCTATGATGGAAAATATGTCCAGGACGATCCGGAGATTCAGAAGGCGTGGGAGAATTACTGTAATCAGAACGAGGTGGATGAAAAAGGCCTTTGTATGGTTACCGGGGAGATAGATGAGATTGCACGAATCCATACTGCAGTTAAAGGAGTGCCGGGCGCACAGTCCAGTGGGGCTGCGCTGGTTTCGTTCAACGCGCCGGCATTCGAGTCCTATGGAAAGGAACAAAGTTTTAATGCGCCAGTGGGAAAGAAAGCCATGTACGCATACACAGCGGCCCTTAACTGTCTGCTTCGGGATGACAGGCATCGGAGCATCATAGGAGATACGGTGGTAGTGTATTGGGCGGAGAATGGTGAGACTGCGTATCAGGATTTGTTCGCGGAGATGATGGATCCGAAACCGGAAACCCAAGATGTTCTGAACGATGTGTTTAAACGGTTACAGCGGAAGTCATCTGTTGATCTGGAGGACATTCGGGGTAAGCTGTCACTTGCGGAACGTTTCTATGTGTTAGGATTGGCGCCCAACGCGGCCAGACTCTCCGTTCGATTCTTTTATCGTGACAGTTTTGAAAATATCCTGAAAAATTTGGAGAATCATTATGAGAATATGACTATCTGCCGGCCAAAGTGGGATCAGACCTACTATATGGGTATATGGCGTATGCTGCAGGAAACTGTCAATAAAAAGTCGAAAGATAAAACTCCGACCCCGTACATGGCAGCGGCAGCGTTCAGGTCGGTACTTTCCGGCGTGCCTTATCCTGCGGCGTTATATACAGATGTGATTCGGAGAGTCCGGGCGGAACAGGATGACAGTGAAAGTCACACTGAGAAGATTACGCCGGGACGGGCAGCGATAATAAAGGCGGTTTTGATAAGAAATAATAAAAAGGAGGTTTCAGTAGAATTGAACGAGAACAATACTAATATTGCGTATGTATTAGGAAGAGAATTTGCGGTTCTTGAGGAGATTCAGGAAAAGGCTAATCCGGGTATTAACACTACGATTAAAGACAGGTATTTTAATTCGGCCTGTACAACGCCGGCAGTTGTTTTTCCAATTCTATTTAAGCTGGAGAACAGCCATATGAAAAAGATTACGAATAAAAGTATAGAAATCTATTATGAAAAACTGCTTGGGGATTTGCAGGCCAAGATTATTGTAGCAGACGAGCAGAGGGAGGCGTACCCGAAGCGCTTGTCACTGGAAGAACAGGGAATGTTTATTTTGGGGTATTATCATCAGGTGCAGAACCGTTATAAGAAAAACAATAAGGAGGAGAGCTGAAATGAAAGAGACGATTAAAAACAGGTATGAATTTGTAATTTTATTTGATGTAGAGAATGGTAATCCCAACGGAGATCCCGATGCCGGGAATCTTCCGCGTATTGATCCGGAAAGCGGATATGGACTTGTGACTGACGTATGTCTGAAGCGGAAAATCCGCAATTACGTCCAAACATTGAAGGAGGATGAGAAGGGATACCAGATTTACATTAAGGAAGATGTTCCCCTAAACCGGAACGACAACTTGGCTTATGAGTATGTGGGAGTTGATGAAAAGAGCGTAAAAGAGGTCAAAAAGACGGATCCCGATATTGATATAAAGATTCGAGATTTTATGTGCAGAAATTTCTATGATATTCGGACATTTGGGGCTGTCATGACAACGTTTGTAAAGGCTGCTCTGAATTGCGGGCAGGTTCGCGGTCCGGTGCAACTTGGTTTCGCCAGAAGCATTGATCCGATCATCAGCCAGGAGGTAACAATCACAAGAGTGGCAATTACGACAGAAAAAGACGCTGAGAACAAAAGTACGGAAATGGGCCGGAAGAATATAGTTCCCTACGCGCTTTATCGGGCGGAAGGATATATTTCTGCAAATCTGGCAAGGAAGGTGACAGGCTTTTCTGAAGAGGATTTGGAGCTTCTTTGGGAAGCTATCATCAATATGTTTGAGATCGATCATTCGGCAGCCAGAGGGAAAATGGCTGTACGTGAATTGATTGTATTCAAGCATAGTAAGGAATTGGGGGATTGTCCGGCTTATAAGCTCTTTGATGCCGTAAAAGTAAGCAGGAAGCCGGATGTGATTTATCCGCGCAAATACAGCGATTATGAGGTGGAAATCTGCCGTGATGAAATTCCCGGGACGGTAGAAGTATCGAGGAAGATCTGATGGAATATGATGAGGACGATTATTTGCTGCTTTCCGGAATTCAGCATTATGCGTTTTGTAAACGGCAGTGGGCGCTGATTCACATTGAGCAGCAGTGGCAGGAAAATGTACGTACCGTGGAGGGCAGCCTTCTTCACAAAAAGGTGCACGATTCTTTTTCTTTTGAAAAGCGGGGTGAGGTGCTGACAGTACGCGGCCTGCGGATTCATTCCCGACAGCTTGGATTCAGCGGAGAGTGCGATGTTGTGGAGTTTTATGAAGACAGCGGAGGAACGCGATTATCCGATCATCGTGGGCTTTATCGCCCGTATCCGGTGGAGTATAAAAAGGGAAGCCCGAAAACAACAGATGCAGATATTCTCCAGATGGCGGCGCAGGCGATGTGCCTGGAGGAGATGTTTTGTGTTTCTGTTTGCGAAGGTGCGCTTTATTATGGAGAGATCCGACGAAGAGAGAAAGTGTTCATCGACGATGCGATGAGAGAAAAGGTGAGAGGGATTTCTGCGGATATGCATCGGATGTACGAAAGAAGATATACTCCCCGGGTTCGCTGGACAAAAGGCTGTTCTGCCTGCTCTTTAAGGGATATCTGTTTGCCGCGGATGGGAAAAGTTGCTTCCGTCAGAACCTACATTGATGATACGCTGAAAGAAGGTGCGGAATGAAGAAGCTTTTAAATACGCTGTATCTTACATCTCCGGATAATTATCTGTCTCTGGACGGAGAAAATGTGGTTGTTCTGGATGGGAACGAAACAGTCGGGCGTGTGCCGCTGCACAATCTGGAGTCGATTGTGTCTTTTGGATACCGCGGGGCCAGCCCGGCCCTGATGGGAGCCTGCGCAGAGCGGGGAGTTGATTTGTGTTTTCTTACACCGCAGGGAAGATTTCTCGCCAGAGTAACCGGAAAGGTGCGGGGCAATGTGATTCTCAGGAAGAATCAGTTTGAAGCAGCTCATGATGAGACAGCCAGCTTAAAGATTGCCAGGAACTTTATTCTGGGGAAAGTATATAATTCCCGCTGGGTGTTAGAAAGGGCTTTAAGAGATCACAGGATACAGATAGATGCGGACCGGGTAAGTCAGGTATCACAGAATTTGCACCAGAGTCTTTTGCAGATCAGAGAGTGTACGGATTCCGCAAAGCTGCGGGGCCTGGAAGGAGAAGCAGCAAGCCAGTACTTCGGGGTGTTTGACGAAATGATCTTGCAGCAGAAATCGGCTTTTCATTTTGAAGGACGGAACAGACGGCCTCCGCTTGATCGGATTAATGCACTTTTATCATTTGTTTATACATTGTTGACAGGAATGGCATCTTCAGCGCTGGAAAGCGTGGGACTGGATCCCTATGTGGGATTTCTTCATTCGGATCGACCTGGAAGAGTTTCTTTGGCGCTTGATCTGATGGAGGAATTGCGGCCGGTGCTGGCTGACCGCTTTGTCCTGACTTTAATTAACCGGAATGTTGTTTCGGCAAAGGATTTCTTTATTCAGGAAAATGGGGCGGTTTTTATGAAAGATGATGCCCGCAAGCGGATTCTCACAGAGTGGCAAAATAAGAAGAAAGAAACGATTTGTCATCCGTTTTTGGACGAAAAAGTGGAATGGGGAATGGTCCCATTTGCTCAGGCAATGTTGTTGGCCAGATATCTGCGGGAGGATTTGGACGAGTATCCGCCTCTGTTATGGAAGTAGGTGAAGCATGCTTGTTTTGATTACATATGATGTGAATACTGAATCGGAATCAGGCAAACGCCGCCTGCGGAAGGTGGCAAAGCAGTGCGTTAATTACGGAAGACGTGTCCAAAACTCCGTGTTTGAGTGTATTTTAGATAATACGCAATGTGTTCAGCTAAAAGCTTCGCTTTCGGAGATGATTGACCCGGAAAAAGACAGCATTCGATTTTATTATCTGGGTAATAACCACAAGACAAAAGTTGAACATATCGGAGTGGATCGTGGGATGGATTTAGAAGGAACATTGATCCTGTAAAAGCAGATGGAAGGTGCGAACTAGAAGTAAACATGAAATATCCAGGAGATTCGCACCGGAAATCGGAAGGAAAAGCGGGAGAAAATAAAGTTCTATAAATGATTATTTTTTGTAGTACTGTTATTTTTGTTATATAAATGGTTATAACAATCATGAGTTTTTGTGCATGATTGCTGTCGCTCCCCGCGAGGGGAGTGTGGGTTGAAATAGTATTGATAAGACAAAGGAGGGCGGAGCTGAGTGTCGCTCCCCGCGAGGGGAGTGTGGGTTGAAATAAGTTACGGGGGACTTTTCAGTCCCCGGATTTTTGTCGCTCCCCGCGAGGGGAGTGTGGGTTGAAATAATGTTAGCAGTGCAATTTGCGCAAATTTGCAAAGTCGCTCCCCGCGAGGGGAGTGTGGGTTGAAATAGTGAAATTGCCATTGAATTATCACTTGACGGCGTCGCTCCCCGCGAGGGGAGTGTGGGTTGAAATGTGAAATGTATGAAGCTGCTATCGGGCAATAACAGTCGCTCCCCGCGAGGGGAGTGTGGGTTGAAATATTGTCCTGGCGCTCTCTGCGCTCCCGTCCTTGGTCGCTCCCCGCGAGGGGAGTGTGGGTTGAAATCCGGCACTTTGCGCTGCATTCCTCATAGGTTCTCTGTCGCTCCCCGCGAGGGGAGTGTGGGTTGAAATATCCATCTGGCATCCCTTCTCCTCAAAATAGTCGTCGCTCCCCGCGAGGGGAGTGTGGGTTGAAATCTCAGAAGAACCCTATGAGCGATGGTATGGGACGTCGCTCCCCGCGAGGGGAGTGTGGGTTGAAATTCGTATGACGGGAAGACACTGACGCCGGGCATGATCGTCGCTCCCCGCGAGGGGAGTGTGGGTTGAAATACGGACGACAATCTGTCGGAAGTCACGATTAACGGTCGCTCCCCGCGAGGGGAGTGTGGGTTGAAATATAGACGCGCGCGTCATGATAAACGACCACAACGTCGCTCCCCGCGAGGGGAGTGTGGGTTGAAATCTGGATGCCGGCACTCTGAAAAACATCCTCCGAGGGGAGTGTGGGTTGAAATCCTGTATCGTTACTGACTATGATCGCCGGTCTGTGTCGCTCCCCGCGAGGGGAGCGTGGGTTGAAATCGGTTGGTGGAGGCCGATGGTAAGATGTGGCGTAGTCGCTCCCCGCGAGGGGAGCGTGGGTTGAAATGTGATTTATCTGATAAGGTGGAAAGAAGTCTGGACGGTCGCTTCCCGCGAGGGGAGCGTGGGTTGAAATTGTAAGAGCGTAGAGGCCATAAAGAAAGCCATATCGTCGCTCCCCGCGAGGGGAGCGTGGGTTGAAATGGAAGGGCGGTCGGATCTGCTGAAGTTGGAACTAGTCGCTCCCCGCGAGGGGAGCGTGGATTGAAATTATGCGTATCAGCGGCGGACGCTGGCGAAGTTTTGTCGCTCCCCGCGAGGGGAGTGTGGGTTGAAATCGGTCATATGCCAGGCTCATCTTTTCCGCCAACGTCGCTCCCCGCGAGGGGAGTGTGGGTTGAAATTTTCTGAAGCGTGGCCAACGTAGAATAAGTCACGTCGCTCCCCGCGAGGGGAGCGTGGGTTGAAATGCCATCAGTCCGAGCGCGATGGAGGTGTCCTCGGGTCGTTCCCTGCGAGTGGAGTGTGGATTGAAATTATGAAAAAGAGTATCGCTATGCCAGGAAGAAAATCGCTCCCCGCGAGGGGAGTGTGGGTTGAAATGCTGCCTTGCGGAAGGAATAGAGCGCCGATCTCGGTCGCTCCCCGTGAGGGTGAGCGTGGGTTGAAATCATAATCCGGTAGCGGAAAAGGATCAGGTTCTCGTCGCTCCCCGCGAGTGGAGCAACCAGCTTGAAAATTAAGTACAAAGTGTAATACGAAACCAGCGACGTTGTTCCAAATGAGGAAATAGGAATTAAAAATATATCTATTTGGAAGAGGAATCATTTCGGACAGTTCGCTCCTGCGAGATTAATTAAGAAATATTGTAAAAATAGTCATGTAAGATTATAATAAAAATATAGTCAGAAATTGTCTTATATGACGTATGACTTTAATCTGGAGCATGATATGGACATTAAGCCGATAGCCAAGAGTGAGGCCCGATTGTCCGTTTTATGCAAATGCAGCAGAGGAATTTATACGGATGGCAGAGGCGTATTGTTTGGAGAGGTTGAAAGAATAAGGAGGACCGCATGATTCGTCTTGAGAGACTGGAACCCGTACTTGCCGGATATAAGGCATACTTCCCGAGTCACTGGAAAGATGAAAAATACAAATGGGAAGCAGTTAAACATTTTCAGGACCATTGGGATATAGATGCCGGGAACTTTGGAGACATGTTTAAGCAGGCTACGGATAAAACATTTAATTTGCTGGCTTCCGGCTACGCATATCCCAGAGGAATGATCACGAGTTTTGCCAAGGCGGATGATGAGGGTACCCGGTCTATGTTCCGGAAACTGTACGATGAATCCGTCAGTCTTGAGGAGAGAATCGAAGCGTTTCAGGCTGCCGCGGAGAACATGAGGGCGAGGTACGATGACGGCACGTGGCGCAATCATTATCAGAATACAAATGCGATCAGCACGTATCTTTGGCTGCGGTACCCGGACAAATATTACATCTATAAATATGAGCTGTTTCGGGCTGCGGCAGCAGAATTGTCCTTAGATTATATGCCCAGGAGAAATGGTTCCGCTGACAATCTGACAGGCGGTTTCCGGATGTATGACGAAATTTGTGAAGTAATCGCTGCAGATGAGAGTATCAGAGAAATGATTCAGCAATCGCTCACTCCATCCTGCTATCCGGATCCGAAGATGAAGACGGCAACGATTGATGTGGGATTCTATCTTGCCAGATTTTATTTTGAGGCTCGCAAATCAGAAAAAGCTGAGGCAGAATGGTTCCCGAACAATTATTCACCAAATCTGACTGTCAATGACTGGCTCTCCCTCATGGGAAATCCCGCGGTCTTCACCCCAGACAGCCTGCAGATTATGAAGCGCATGAAGGATTACGGCGGACAGGCCACCTGTACGCAGCTGGCCGTAAAATATGGCGGGAACAAGAATTTTTATAATGCCGGTTCATCATCATTGGCAAAACGTGTGGCAAAGGCAACAGACTGTGAAACGCCGCCTGACAGAGATAATGGGAAAGCCCAGTGGTGGCCGATCCTTTATGTTGGAAGAAATGCGGTCAAAGAAGAGGAAGGAAGCTATATCTGGAGATTAAGGCCGGAATTGTCAGAGGCAATCGAACGGGCGGATCTGAGCAATGTAGAACTGTATGCGAAGGATGAAAAAACTGAAACTGCCGGGGGTGAGTTTGATTTCATCAGAGACACTATCCGTGATGAGAATCCGCTGGAGCAGCCGGACGCATCGATTCAGAAATATTCCAGGGAAGACTTTCTCAGTAAAGTCTATATGACCGAGGAACGGTATGATGTGCTGGAGGCGCTGCTCAGGAACAAAATGAATGTGATTCTCCAGGGCGCGCCGGGGGTGGGAAAGACCTTCACGGCCAGGAAGCTGGCCTATGCGATGATGGGTGAAACGGATGATTCCAGAATTGAGATGGTACAGTTTCACCAGAACTATTCTTATGAAGATTTTATTATGGGATACAGGCCGGACGGCGACGGATTTAAACTGACAGACGGTATTTTCTATCGTTTCTGCCAGACGGCCTCAAACCATCCGGATAAAGAGTATTTCTTTATCATCGATGAGATCAATCGCGGCAATATGAGCAAAATTTTCGGCGAGCTTCTCATGCTGATCGAGAAGGACTACAGAGGCACAAAGGCCACCCTTGCTTACAGCGGTATGCCGTTTTCTGTTCCGGAGAATCTGTACATTATCGGTATGATGAATACCGCTGACCGCAGTCTGGCAATGATCGACTATGCGCTTCGGAGAAGATTCAGCTTTTTTGAAATGGAGCCCGGATTTAATTCTGATGGTTTCACCGCTTATCAGAGAACGTTTGCCAATGAGACGTTCGATGCCCTGATTGATCAGATTAAGATTCTGAACAGAGAAATTACGGAGGATAAGGCGCTTGGCCGCGGATTCCAGATTGGTCACAGCTATTTCTGCGGGAGGGAAACAGCCGGCTGTACCGATGAGTGGATGCGGTCCGTGGTCGAGTTTGATATTCTTCCAATGCTTGGCGAGTATTGGTTCGATGAACCCGCGAAGCTGCAGCGTTGGGAGAGAAACCTGCGTGGTGTATTTGATGACTGAAGATAAGAGTATATTCATAAAAAATATATACTATATGCTTTCCTACGCGTTTCAGGTACTGAGGCAGTCGAACTATGATGAGGTGGCTTCTGAGGAGTTTGACCATGTGCAGGACTTATTTGCGGCGATTCTTTCCAAAGGCGTGGCGCAGCAGCTGAAGCAGGGACTGTACCGGGAGTACATCGCAAAAAATGAAACGCTCTCGGTTATGCGCGGAAAACTGGATATACCGGGCTCAATCCGCAATCGCATCCGGCAAACGCGGAAACTGGCATGTGAGTTTGATGAGCTTTCCGAGAATAATCTATTTAATCAAATCCTGAAGACGACGCTTCACTATCTGGTGAAAGATGACGGGGTGGACTCAGAGAGAAAGGCAGCGTTGAAGAAAATACTTGTTTTTTTCGACGGGATTGATCTGCTGGAGCCATCCGGGATTCTGTGGAACAGACTGCACTACCGGCGCAGCAATAAGAGTTATGAGCTGCTGCTGAATGTTTGTTATTTTGTGTTGGCCGGGATGCTGCAGACGACGGACAAGGGTGAATATAAAATGACTGCTTTCTCTGACGAACACATGGCCCGGCTGTATGAGAAGTTTATCCTGGAATATTACTGCCAGCGACATCCTTATCTGACTGAGGTCAGGTCTGCGCAGGTGAAATGGAATCTTGCCGGGGATACCGGTGATTCGATGATTCGATTTCTTCCGGTTATGCAGACCGATGTCTTTTTGCGGCTGAAGGAAAAGGTGCTGATCATTGATGCAAAATACTATGGCCGCACGCTGCAGCATCAGTTTGATAAGTACACTCTGCACTCCGGGAACCTGTATCAGATTTTTACTTATGTGAAAAATCAGGATAAGGATAATACCGGAAATGTTGCAGGTCTTCTTCTCTACGCGAAGACCGATGAGGCTGTCACACCGGACTGCGTGTTTAATCTGGGCGGCAATTGGATTGGAGCGAAAACACTGGATTTAAATACGGATTTCAAAGTCATTGCCGCGCAGCTGGACGGGATTGCGGAGACGTTTTTGGGAACCGCGCCTTCTGCCGGTCCGGACCGATAAATACCATAACAAGTATCACCATCAAGACACCGGTCGAGATGGCATAACAAGGAGTGAATGATATGCCACACGAAAAATTTCATTACAAATCGCTGGAGGAAGTCAAAGCCAGGGCGGAGGAATTGGGCCTGCGCCTGCCCTTTGCCGAAGATACCGGAGTTCTGGTCCGGCCTGTCCGCTTCGGAAAGGTAACGCTGCCCAACCGCCTGGGAATAGCCCCCCTGGAAGGCGCCGATTCCCTTCCGGACGGCTCGCCTTCCGATTATACACTGCGCCGGTATGCCCGGGAGGCCGCCGGGGGCAGCGCCCTGATCTGGTTTGAAGCGATTTCCATAGTGGAGGAGGGGCGTTCCTCCAAAACCCAGCTTTTGCTCACAGAGAACAATCTTGAGGCCTACAAGCGTTTTGTTGCCGAGATCAAGGAGACCGGGCTTAAGGCCAACGGTTATGCGCCGTATCTTGTTATGCAGGCCAACCACAGCGGCCGTTACTCGAATCCTGACAATACCCCGGCTCCGATGATCGTTTACCGCCATCCGGAGCTGGAACAGTACCGTGCCGCGGACGACAGCTGCATCGTGACGGATGAATATCTGAAATCCCTGGAGGAAAAATTCGGCGAGGCCGCGCGTCTTGCCAGGGAGGCAGGCTTTGACGCCATTGATATCAAGAGCTGCCACGGCTATCTGCTGGCGGAGCTTTCCTCGGCTTACACCCGGCCCGGCAGGTACGGCGGCAGCTTCGAGAACCGCACCCGCCTGCTGAAAAACGGCATTTTGGCGGCGAAACCTTATGAGAACGATAATTTCACTGTGACCTGCCGCCTTGGTATTTACGACGGCTACGCCTATCCCTATGGGTTTGGAGTGCGGGAAGGCGGAGGCCTTGAACCTGATCTGACCGAACCGGTCCGGCTGGTCCGGGAGCTGCACGAAGAATACGGACTTGATATGATGAATCTGACCATGGGCAATCCTTACGCCACTACTCATGTAACCCGTCCTTTCGATATGGGCAAGTATCAGCCGGATGAACATCCCTTCGCGGGTCTTGACCGCATGATCAATGGCATTGGCGCAGTCAAAAAAGAGGTGCCCGGTATGGTCATCTATGCCTCCGCGCCCACTTATCTTCGGAGTTATGCCGACCTGTTTACGGCCGGAGCCGTGGAGGAAGGGCTGTGCGACGGCATGCTGTTTGGCCGCATGGCCTTTGCCGACCCAGATTTTGCCAATGAGATTGTCAAAAACGGCCGTATCGATCCGGCGCGCGTCTGTCTGACCTGCGGCAAATGCGGCGATCTGATCCGCGCCCATAAGCCTACAGGATGTGTCGTTCGCGACGCGAAGACATTTCTGCCGTACTATAAGGAGTTCATGGAGATTAAAAAGACCCAGCCGGCCAATTTCCGGGGCTGAGAAGGAGGAAATGATGAAAAAAACAGCGATTGTTACCGGCGGCAGCCGCGGTATCGGCTATGCTATTGTACAACGTCTCGGGCAGGAGGGCTGTCAGGTCGCGATCCTGGCAAGCAGCGAACAGGCCCGCTATCAGACGGCGCTGGATCATCTGACCGAACAGGGCATCGAATGGCTGTATGTGCAGGGTTCTGTGGATTCCGCCGCAAGCAGGGAGGAGCTGGTCCGAAAAACGGTCGAGCGCTATGGACGTATTGATATTCTGGTCAACAACGCCGGCGTTGCCCCTGTAGAGCGGAAAGATTTGCTGGAAATGACAGAGGAGAGCTTTGACCGTGTTGTGGGAATCAACACAAGGGGGACTCTTTTTTTGACTCAGCTGGCTGCCCGGCAGATGATCCGGCAGGAGCAGGTTTTTGCCAACAAGGGGCATATCGTCAATGTCGGTTCCTGCTCGGCGGAGGTATCCTCCATTTCCCGCGGAGAATACTGCATTTCCAAGGCGGCCGTCGCCATGCTGACAACGCTCTTTGCCGACCGTCTGGCGTCTGAGGGAATCGTGGTCAACGAGGTGCGCCCCGGAGTTATCGCAACTGATATGACCAGTGTCGTGACTGAGAAATATGACAAACTGATCGCCGACGGCGTCTTTCCCATTGCCCGCTGGGGCAGGCCGGAGGATGTGGCCGAGATGGTCAGCCTGTTCTGCTCCGACCGGGTGCTGTATACCACAGGAAGCTATGTGGATGTGGACGGCGGTTTCCATATCAAACGTCTGTAAGGAGGAACCATGGAAGACATCCGTATTTTTACCTATAACTCGGTGGTGATCGGCAGCGGCGCGGCCGGCTTCAATGCGGCCGGCCGGCTGCATCAGTACGGACAGACAGACACAGTCATTGTTACGGAGAGAGTCAACAATGGAACCAGCCGGAACACCGGAAGCGACAAACAGACCTATTACAAACTGACATTGTCCGGCTCTGATTCGGACAGTGTTCGGGAAATGACGGCCTCTCTTTTTGCCGGTCAATGTGTGGACGGGGATAACGCGTTATGCGAAGCGGCGCTGTCAGTACCAAGCTTTCTGCGGCTAGTAGAGCTGGGCGTGCCTTTTCCGCGCAACCGCTGGGGCGAGTATATCGGCTATAAGACCGACCACGATCCGCGCCGCCGCGCGACCAGCGTGGGGCCCTACACCAGCAGGATGATGACGGAGGCGCTGGAGCGGTCCGTCAGGGCCCAGGGCGTCCCCATCTATGACCATATGCAGGCAATCCGCCTGCTCAGCGACGGCCGCCGCGTGCGCGGCGTACTGTGTCTTGATCTTGACCATCTTGATGATCCCCGGGAACGTTTCGCGGCGTTCTGCGCCGAAAATGTGGTTCTGGCCACCGGCGGACCGGCAGGAATGTATGCGGACAGTGTATATCCGGAGGGTCATCTTGGCGCGACGGGTCTGGCGTTTGCGGCAGGGGCCCATGGCCAGAATCTGACCGAATGGCAGTACGGGCTGGCTTCCGTCCATCCCCGCTGGAACGTGTCCGGGACCTATATGCAGGTCCTACCCCGCTTTGTCTCCACAGACCGGGACGGCGGCAATGCGCGGGAATTTCTTTATGATTTCTTTTCCAATGAAGGGGAAATGCTCTCCAACGTGTTCCTCAAGGGTTATCAGTGGCCGTTTGACGTGCGCAAAGTCGCGGGCGGCAGCTCGATCATAGATATTCTGGTTTATCTGGAAAGCAGGAAAGGCCGCCGCGTGTTCCTTGATTTCCGCACCAATCCCGGCGGCAGGGCGGAGATTGATTATTCCGCGCTGACGGACGAGGCCCGCACCTATCTTGAGAAAGGCGGCGCCTGTTTCGGCACACCGCTTCAGAGGCTGCGGAAAATGAATGAACCGGCAGTCGATTTTTATGCCGGTAAAGGTGTTGATCTGGCCGAGGAGATGCTGGAGATTGCGCTGTGCGCTCAGCACAACAATGGCGGCGCGGCCGTAAACGCCTGGTGGGAAAGCTGTGTGGAAGGATTGTTTGTTGTCGGAGAGGCCGCCGGTACCCACGGCGTGTACCGGCCGGGAGGCAGCGCCCTGAACGCCGGTCAGGCCGGTTCCACAAGGGCGGCCCAGTGGATCGCGGCGCGTCGGTCCGGCGCGCCGGACCGCAAAGCCTTTGACGAACTTTTGAATCCGGCCCTGGACGAGGCGAGGACGCTGTGCGGGAAGGCCCTGGGGGAGAGAAACACCCTGCATCCCCTGTGGGAAAAAGCCGCTGCCCGCATGAGCATTGCCGGAGCTGCCTTCCGCCGGCGGGAAAGCATTGTTCAGGCGCTTGGTGAGACGGAGATGGCCCTTGACACTTATGAGGAGACCGTCCGCGTGACCGGGGCTGCCGGTCTTGCGCAGGTATTCCGCCTCAAAGACATTCTGCTCTGCCAGCGAGTCTATTTGAGCGCTATGCTTCATTACATTGACCATGGCGGAAAGAGCAGAGGCAGCGCTCTGTATTCCGACCCTGACGGGAGCCGTCCTTATTCTTCGCTGCCCGAAGAATTCACCTACAGCCTGGATAAGGGAAATGATGCCGGTAAGGTGCAGGAGACCTGGCTGGACGGGGAACGCGTAATAAGCGCCTGGCGCCCTGTACGCCCAATCCCGGAGGACGATGATTTCTTTGAAAATGTCTGGCGGGACTTCCGTGAAACGGGAAATATTTTTTAACAGAAGCCTTATGATGAACGGATGAAAATGGAGGTTCTGTTGATATGAAGATTGGGATTTTATTTTTAACGGCTCTTTTGTGCTGCGCTGTGGGATTTTATAAATACGTATACTTTATCTCTGTCGGTTATGGTCTGGCGATTTTCGGCCAGGGAATCATGATGTTGATTTTGCTGCGCGACAGGCTCAGCGCTCCGGTGATAATCAGCTGTGTGCTTCTGGCTCTTTACGGGCTCAGGCTCAGCGCATTTTTGCTGTACCGTGAGATAAAAAGCAGCAGCTACCGTAAGCACATGACGACGGAGATCAGGGACGGCTCCGGCATGAAGCTTTGGCTGAAGATTATGCTTTGGATTTTCTGCGGCATACTCTATCTGTTCATGGTATCGCCGGTATTTTTCCGTTATGATAACGGGAATACGGTCTGCTCTGTTTCCTTCGTGCTGGGCACAGGGCTGATGGCGGGCGGAATCCTGCTGGAATCGCTGGCGGATCTCAGCAAGAACCGCCAGAAAAAAGCCAATCCAAAGCGGTTTTGCGACAAGGGCCTGTACCGTTTGGTGCGCTGCCCGAATTATCTGGGGGAGCTGATCCTGTGGACCGGCGTATTGGTGACGGGCGTCACATCCCTTCGTAGCGCGGCGCAGTGGGCGATTGCGCTGCTGGGATACGCGGGGATCGTGTTTGTCATGTTCAGCGGAGCCAGGCGGCTGGAGGTGCGCCAGAACAGGAATTACGGCTCAGACCCGGAATATCAGGCATATGTTAAGACCGTGCCGATTCTTCTGCCTTTCGTGCCGCTGTACAGCGTGGAGAAATATAAATTTTTGGTGCTGTGAAACTCATGAGGCGTCTGACAAAAGGAGAGAAGGTGCAGCGGTGAAAGGCTTTTTTGGAAATCTGTTTGATATGGATGATGACGGTGAACGGATTGATGTTTCTTATCAGGAGGCGGAACGAATATGAGGTTATTTGTTGCCATACAGTTGTCGGAGGAGATGAAATCTTCCATTACCGGAGCGATGCACGCACTCAAAAAAGCGGGCGTAAAGGGAAGTTATGTCCCAACTCAGAACCTGCATCTGACACTGGCTTTTATCGGTGAAATCGAGGATACGGCTGCGGTGAAAGCGGCCATTGATACGATATCTTTCAGGCAGTTCCGGCTTTCTCTGTCGGATATGGGATGCTTTGGTGATCTTGTCTGGATCGGACTTAAGGGAAACCAGGGCCTTTCGGCGGCGGTAAGATCAGTCCGGGACGCACTGGATACTGCCGGTATCGACTATGACCGAAAGAAATTTGTGCCGCATATTACCGTGATTCGGAAGGCGTCCGGCCGCTGGCAGCAGGTACCAGCGCCGAAGGGGGAAATGATGGTAAAAAAGATTTCATTGATGAAGTCGGAACAGAAGGATGGGAAGCGGGTCTATACGGAAATCTTCTCTATATGAGAGGGAATGGATGAATAACGAAAAGGGAGCAGATTCGATGGGATTTCGCGAAAACGTAAACGGCACCGTACAGATAGGAGGCAATTATGTATAAATACCCGATAATAGGAATACCAACGGATTATTCAGAAACGGACAACTGGCACAGATGTCCGAACGCGGATGAGAGAACGCAAAAGGTTGATGTGATTTATTTTGTGGGGACGAGCGCGGCCAATCCGGAGGGCGGAGACATTTCCGCCATTGATGAACCTACATTGCGGATGCCGATGATGGGAGACTTTGAGCTGTCCATTTTTGAGCCGTTCTGTAATGTGTTTTTCCCATGGTGGCGGCAGGTAGACTCTACGGCCTTATACAGGCTCTCGCCGGAAGCGGTGGATCAGCTGCAGTACGCGGAGCCGCGGACAGACGTGTACGCGGTGATGGATTATTATTTTGAACACCTGAATGACGGAAGACCTTATATTCTGGTAGGTCATTCGCAGGGGGCTCGTATGATATCGATCCTGTTGGAAGATTATATGGCAGTTCATCAGGAACGGTACAAGAAGATGATTGCTGCGTATCGGATCGGGGATGGCCTTACGAAAGAGTATCTTGAGAAAAATCCTCATGTAAAGGCGGCCCAGTCAGCGGAGGACACCGGCGTGTGTATTTCCTGGAATACGGAAGGTCCAGCCAATGCTTCTCATTATGGTTTAATTGTCAGGCCTGGCTGCGTATGTATCAATCCGATCAACTGGAAGACAGACGAGACTTATGCGTCCGCAAAGGAAAATTTGGGGAGCGTAATTCTGAACATGATGGACGGTACAACTACGACCGTAAAGAATCTGGCGGACGCACGGGTAGATCGAAAGCGGGGAACTGTCGTGGTGGATTCTGAGGAATGCAGGAAATATGCGGATGCCCTGGCCTGGGGTGAAGAGGCCAAGGCCCTCTTCGGGCCGGAAAGCTACCACGGCTGTGATTTCAGCTTTTTCTATTACAATATACGGGAAAATGCCAAATTGAGGATTAAGAAGTGGTTCGAGAAAAATGGCTGAGTGCATCCGGGATTCCATCCGTCAGCACAGAGGGATTGATTTACATAACACATTAATTGACTTTTACACTACATTTATTCAAGAATGTGATTATTATGGAGGAATTAGTACAGCATCAAACAGATGTAATAAGAGAACTGCAGTCAAAGATTGAGACACTGGAAAATGAAAACTCGCTTCTGAAAAAACGTCTTGATGAAGCCGGGATTTCGTATGCGGATATTGTAACGGACAACCATAATGAACATATAGATATTTACGATCCGGATCAGGGAGCCAGAATAAAGAAATTTGAAATTACGGATAAGATTGCCAACGACTTTTTTATGATGTTTTGCCGTGGAAGGAAGGATGTGTTTGACCTCCGTTATACAAATCCGAAGACAGGAAAAAATGGCTATTATACACAATGTTTTAATCGATGGGATCGGGGCTGCCATATACAGAAAAAGGATGGTGTTCGATGTAAAGACTGTGAGTTAAAGGCATATAAACCGATCACACTTCCGCTCATAAAGGCACACATGATTGGCGCGGATCCAAATGGAAATGATGTAGTGGCAATTTATCCGATGCTGGAGAATAATCTTTGCCAGCTGCTGGTATTCGATTTTGATAATCACGCGAAAGGTGCGGAGCAGGAGGACCACGCAAATGATGATGATAACTGGAAAGAGGAGATCAATGCCCTGCGCCGCATCTGCAGGAATCTTAATATAGATGCTTTGGCGGAACGGTCAAGGTCGGGGCGAGGCGCGCATCTTTGGATATTCTTTAAGGAAATGATCCCGGCCAGACTGGCAAGGAGATTTGGTTTTGCATTGCTTGAAAAAGGTGCGGAATCCGTAAATCTTAAATCTTTCAAGCACTATGACCGTATGATACCGAATCAGGATGTTCTTCCGGAGGGAGGCCTTGGCAATGTTATTGCGCTTCCGCTGCAGGGGCAGGCTCTGAAAGCGGGCAACAGTGCTTTCGTTGATGATAACTGGAACGCATATGAGGATCAGCTAGAAGCGCTTGCAGGTACGAAAAGATTAAGCAGACAGGAGATAGAAGATTATCTTTCCTTGTGGTATCGCGCAGGCGGCACAGAAGAAGCGGATGGTAACGATGCCCCATGGGATAAGGATTCAGAGATCGACGCAGGCGGTGTGACGGGTATTGTGCATATCGTATTGGCTGACCGTATCTACATAGATTCCTCGGGAATGTCGAATAAGGTAAAGAGGCAGCTGCGCCGAATGGCCACATTCTCAAACAGGCAGTATTTCCAGAATCAGGCAATGGATATGCCTAATTATGATATGTCGAGATTCATTTACCTTGGAAATGATGAGGGAAAATATATTGTCCTGCCGAGGGGGCTCAGGGAAGATATCCTGAAACGCTTCGATAAAGCCGGAGTCAGGTATGAAATAGAGGACAAACGCACAGATGGCCGGAAGATACAGGTTTCGTTTAAAGGAGAACTGCGGGAGTCGCAGATACAGGCTGTGGAATCAATGCTTGAAAATGAAACCGGGATACTTCATGCCGCTACAGCATTTGGAAAGACGGTAGTATGCTGCAGTATGATCGCGAGGAGAGGCGTGAATACCTTAATACTCGTAGATCGGGCGGATCTGATGAATCAATGGCTCAGACGTCTGGATGAGTTTCTGGATATCATTGAGGAGCTTCCGGAATACAAAACAAGAACCGGTCAGACTAGGAAAAGAAAATCCCTGATCGGAAATCTCCAGGGAACACATGATACCCTGACCGGTATCGTAGATGTAGCAATGATACGTTCCCTGAAAAGGAAAGACGGTTTCCATCCCATGCTTAAGGAGTATGCGCAGGTATTTTTTGACGAATGTCATTATGCCGCCTCAGACAGCGCAATTGAGGCGCTTCAGGCAATCAACGCAAAATACGTATATGGCGTGACGGCGACACCGAAACGCGGGGACGGCAAGGAAAAGATAAATGAGTTTCTTCTCGGCCCTGTCAGGTACAGGTTTACGGCAAAGGACAGAGCCAGAGAACAGAATATCGATCATCTGGTATATCCCCGTTTTACACGTACGGTAAAGCCGCATCATTTGTCTAAGACTCCGTATGGCAATGATGCCTATGAGCTGATAAGGAATAATGATGTTCGCGATGAGCAGATCATCAGGGATGTGGCGGATTGTGTGAAAGCCGGGCGAACGCCGGTCGTGCTGACCAAATATGTCGACCATGCCAGGAAGTTGTCTGAGAAGCTGAAAAAATATGCTGACAGATCGATTCTGCTGACAGGCGCTGACGGCACAAAAGCGCGCAGGTCCCAAGTTGCAGAACTGAACGCAGTGGCGGATTCAGAAAGTCTTATCCTTGTAGGCACCGGCTCCCTGCTTGGAGAGGGATTTGATTATCCGAGACTGGATACTTTGTTTATGGCGACTCCGGTTTCAGGGGAGAATGTGGTGGAGCAGTATGTCGGCCGTCTCAACAGGGATTACGAAGGAAAAGAAAATGTCATCGTATATGATTATGTGGACAGTCACATTCCAAAATTCGATAAAATGTACGCGGCAAGGCTGAGGGCCTACAAGAAGATCGGATATGAGCTTTGTGTCAGCATGGACGGAGAAAAGCAGAAGGCGAATGCCATTTATGCTTGAGTTTCCGCAAACTGCACCAGAAAAGCGGTTGAACCTGTCCAAAGTGCTACTCCGCCGATTTTTTGAAAGAG
>CANQSK010000029.1 GCA_947626475.1 uncultured Lachnospiraceae bacterium | reverse complement strand
ACTCCGTTGTGGACGTGATGGGCGCGCTGGTGCTGGCCTACCTCCTCTATCCGATGGCTTACGGTTCTTCCTACGCCACCGAAGAGCGGAGATTCCACAGAAAAGCGCTGGGCTAAAGCCAGACAATTAAAGACTGATACGCGATGGCCAGATCATAAAGGCCGAACGTATCAGTCTTTCTTTTGGGGAATTTGATGTCAATCCCCCTCCACCAGCTTATGCCATTCCTCCGTATTTTTCTGAAAATCAATCGTAAGCACTGACATATCCCGAATCTCCGCGAATCGGTATGTGCCTTCGCTTGGAATTGTCATCGTCTCGATCTGATAGTCAGGGAAACGGAGAAGCATAAGGAGCAGGGACGCGCAGTCGCCCTGCGTCAGGTCAGTCCGCACTTCAGGCAGAAATTCCTCCGCAAGCGCCATAAGTTCTCCGAGATTCATGTTCTTTATCTTCTCAAGACATTTGTTAATCACGGTGCGCTGTCTTCCGGTTCTGGCAAAATCCGTTCCCACATACCGTACCCTTGTGTATGCCAGTGTCTGGCTGCCATTCGCGTGCAGAAGACCGGCGTCTGCTTCTGACAATACATCTGTTTCCAACGGCTTTTCCAGCATACGGTTATGATTTTCGATATACATATTCATCACCTTGATCTCATCCGCGGATACGTCAAGATCCAGCCCGCCCAGGGCGTCTACCATGTCCATCATCAGATAAAAATTAATCACGACGCATCTGTCTACATGGATTCCGAAATTATTCTGAATGGTCTGCGTCAGCAGACTCATCCCGCCCGTCAGATAAGCGTGGTTCAGCCTGTTGTTTCCATGCCCGGGAATTGACAGATAGATATCACGAAGCAGGGATGTCATGACCACCTTTTTCGTCTTCCTGTTAATGCTGAGCAGAATCATGGCGTCAGAATTTCCCGAAAATGAATCTTCACGGGCATCTACGCCGATCAGCAGCAGATTGAACGCGTCGGTCTCATAAAGGGAAGAACTTTCTTCCATCTGCCTGAGATTCGCGAGAATCTGGTCTTCAATCTCCCCCTCGGAACCAGACCCTTCGGCGGTCTCAATGACAGCATCCTCATCGGTTTCTATATCAATATGAAGCGTAGGTGTTTCCGTACTGTCGTCCGCTGCCGTAGAACCGCTCTCTTCCGTAAGCATGGCTTCTCCAGAATCATAATCATTCGGATCATGGTAATCCAGAAGGCTGTAATAGTGATGAAAAACCGCATAACCGGCCAGAACAACAGCCGCCAGTGCGATAACCACACATATAACAGCATTCTTCCAGGTAAAAATCTTTCTTTTCTTCTTCGGTGCCATAGGTTGCTTCCTCCGTACGCGATTTATTTTCCGAACCTGAACTATCGCCTTATCCTCTGCGCGATGGTTCAGATCGCATCCGATTATTTTTCCCGGTAAACCGTTCCGTTTTCCACACGATAAATCCTGTCGCAGCCCGCTATCGCTGACATTCTGTGCGAAACGATTATCAGCGTTTTCTGTCCTTTCAGGCGGTTGATGGAATCCAGAACGGCAGACTCCGTTTTCAGATCCAGCGCCGAAGTCGCTTCATCAAAAACAATCAGCGCCGAATTCCGATAGATTGCGCGGGCAAGCCCCAGCCGCTGACGCTCCCCGCCGGAAAGACGAATCCCCCGTTCCCCAATCTGTGTATCCAGACCGTGTGGAAGGGTTCGTACCTTGTCGGCAAGCGCGGCCTTCTCCAGCGCCTCCCACACACGCCTGTCATCGATTTCTTCCGAATCCTCTCCCAGGGCCACATTATCCCGAATGGCGTCATCCAGAAGAAAGGTATCCTGGGGCACATAGGCTGTTCCGCTCAGATAACTTTCACGGCACTGGTCAATGGGGAGGCCATCCACAAGAACCTGCCCCTTTTCCGGCACCAATAGCCCGAGCAGAATATCCAGCAGTGTTGTCTTTCCCGCACCGGAGGGGCCGACGATCCCCACTGAAGTACCAACAGGAATTTCGATATTCGCGCTCTGAAGCACCGGTTCCTGGCGGCTTGCATAACGAAATGTAATATCCGCGGCTTCTATACCGATCCTTAACGGCATCCCTTGTCCCTCCCCGGCGGACATCTCCGCATGGAGTTCCCTCGCATGAAGCAGCGCACCATGAATCACCTCCACTGAGGAACGTCCGTAAGACATCTGCGATATATCCCCGCTAATCCTGCTGCACGCCGGCAAAAGCCGCACCACCGCCAATGCCAGAGCCGACAAGCTCGGGAAGAATACCTTCGGATCACTCCCGGACAAGAGCAGAAACAGCATATAGGTCAGTACGCAGCCGGCCATGACCGCCTCAAAGCAAAGCGCCGGAGTCCTTGTCCACATGTGGGAAATACATACCGCCTTTGAGTACCTCTTCTCTGCAGCGTTGTAACGCTCCGCGAAGAAATCCTCCTTTCTTCCGATCTTCACATCCTTAAAGCCGTGAACCGTCTGGTTTAACCACTTTAGCCGTTCACGGTTCATGCTGCGGCTCGTCATTCCCGCGCGATAACTGCTTGGGCGCATAAGACGCATTATCAGCAGAAGCAGGACTGCGAGTCCTATTCCGACAAACACAGTCATCACAGGGTTCATAGCCAGAAGAAACAGACTGAGACTTAAAACAACGATCAGTTCCATAGCCGCACGAAGCATATGAACCATATAATTCGTCAACTGGAAGACATCATGGTCCAGAAGACGAACAATATCTATCGCTCCGACCGTGACGATATTCTCATAGGAATCATGGAGAACGCCATTTAATAATTCTCCGGAAACCGCCTGACGGCAGGCGCGGACAAACCATTCAATTGCGTAATTTTCCAAAATCAGATAGAAGGCCTTAAACAGATAGAAGAAAATCAGAAAAATAATTAATGTCTTAATTGACTCCACCCCCGGGCCAAGGCCAAGATTCCTGCACAGACCGGCAAACCAACCACTTCCGGTCAGCCAATCCGGATCGATCAGCAAAGAACATACGGACATAAGCAGGGAAATCCCCGTCATCTCCAGAAATGATCCGACGATCATAACCGCCAGAAGCGCTATCATCCAATAACTCTTTTCTCGTCCAATAATATCTCTTATCTGTTTTATCATAAAGTCTGAGTCTTTTCTCTCCACTTTCTGCCTCTTTAACAAATATTTTTAATCTTTTTGTGAATCCGAGATACCGGCGGCCTGCAAAAGCTGACGCAGGCGCTGAAGCTCAGAAGTCAACCGTTCTATTTCCGTGTCCCGTTCGATATGCGTTAAGTCTAACACAGAAATCCCAGGTTTCAGATGTAAAATGCGTCTGACAATTCTTGCAAATTCAAATAGCATATGCTATATTTGATTTGCGTAACTGATGCACTTTCGGCGACAAATGGAAGTATTACTTTTCCATTCTGCCCCATTGTCCAAGATGATGCCTTTCTCGCTGTTAAAACTAATTTACGCTACCTTTAAACCTTTTCCACATTTTACTTTTTGTTTTCAAAAATTGAAGCCAAAAAATCAACAGCCAGTACAGCTTCAAATTAAACAAAACATAGTATATTTTTGTTCTTCGCTTATGAATAAATTTCAAGTCAGAGCAAATATGCCGCTTACAGTTCAGCTTTAACTTTTCTGATGTATTAAGTCTTCTCAAATACACATATCGCTCCCACAGTGTCATGTCGCATTCCGGTTCATATAAACGCGGAATAATTCGGTCCAAATATACTATCTGATGCCGTATCCATACGGAGGTGGGCAAATTCGCGTACTTCTGCAACAGTTGTTTTTCAGCCTGAGCCGCAGTAACATAATCATACATCTTTTCTCTGTGAAACATTTCGGAAGTACTGTATCCATGCCACATAAAATGAAGGTATCCTCTATCTGATATCGTCTCCACTCTCTTAACATGCTGCAAATAATCCAGATTAAACACAAAATCTTCCATTCCATACAAAATAGTTTCATCAAAGAAGATTCTGTTTTCGCAGATTATTTCCCGTAAATACATACCATTCCAGATTGCGCGCACCACCGCATTAAAAACGTCATATTCCTGAATCAACTCTGAAAGCAAAAATATTTTCTTTGGAAGGACTTTTTCCTCAAAATACAACAATTCCTTTTCACGTGAAAAGCTCTCCTTCCGATACGTAAACTTCACCAACCCGACACTGTGCTTTTCCACAGCATAAACGGCATTTTTCAGGCAATCAGGCATCATCAGATCATCATGGTCACAAAATACAATATATTTCCCTTTGGAAACATTCAGTCCCCGATTGCGCGCGTTACTTATTCCCATGTTTTTCTGATGCAAAACCATAACCCGATGATCTGACTTGACCGCTCTGTCGCAGACTTGACCACTTCCATCTGTGCTTCCGTCATCAATCAGAATCAATTCAAAATTGCGATAACTCTGCGAAAGGACGCTCTGAATCGTCTTTTCAATATGATACCGCGCATTATGTACCGGTAAAATAATACTCACTAAAGATTCATTCATGTCCTCTCCCTGTACACTTCTCCCAGCATCAGATACGTTTCACGTTCCTGATTCCCACAGAAGAAATCAACATTTTGTTCATGGCTTCGACAAGATATTTTTCTTTGCTACACAAAACTGTCATAACAATATTCCACCGTTTCTTATGAATAAGATTTTTTGCGTCTTTCAGCAGAAACACCAGCAGTTGCTCCATTGATTTGAAAGCATATTCCTTCTACAAAATAAGCGGCATAATTTGTATGGCAGCAGTAGAGCATGAAGAAATAAAATTGAGATTTTTCTTATGCCTGCTGCAGGTTGTCATGTGCATAATATCCTAAAAGTATATCGTGAGACGGATAACGCCCCGTTCCAAAAGATGCTCCTGAAAATCTGCCAGTTCCACAGAGCCAAAATTGTCAACAATCTGCACCCCGATACGCCCCGCATCATTGCGAAAAAGGAAACCATATAGCAGCAGAAACACAAGGGACTGGTTTTTTCCGATCAAAGCAAGTATAGGTTTAATCATCGATGCCCTCGTGATATTTTTGTCTTGACTGCAATTTATTTTCCCCGCGCGATCCTGACCGCAGCCGCAGTGCCCCGCTGACAGTATTTGCAGCCCTCAACAGGTTTGCACCTCCACATCAACCGACGGATCTCACGGCGGTTCTGCGCGGTGGTATTGTGGAGAATATCTACATACTCGCCGGGCTTGCGGCTGGTGAACCCCAAGTCACAGCTGTGTGCGCAGCGTGAACAGTAATACATCACACCGCTCAAAATGCTTTTACACCGAAGATCACAACGCGCAAACTGCTCGGTTAGAGACTGCTTTCCCCGACCATAGTTTATCGGCCTTCCATAATCAATCCAAGTTCCCGACACCGGGACTTCATACATAACCTGCTCCTGTTCCAGTCTTGCGATCAGCTTTTTTTGTGTCTCCACAGCGACAGGATAATTCCCAATTATAACAGTCACCTTTTTTTGACGCAGCAACTCATATAGCTCCGGGTCATTCGGAACGATCGTTGCATTGGTTGGGATGCTAACCTTCCTGCATTTCTCACTGGGAATCTCTGCAAGAAAAAGTTTCAGGTCCGGATGAAGAAATGTCTCGCCCCCCAGGAGCCGAAAATGCTCGCATGCATCAAAGCATTCGCTGACTTTCCGGATCGATGCAATGACGGTTTCACTGTCAACATCATAGGGATGCTGATAATACGGCATCAAAAGCGCACAGTCCGGACACCTCAAATTGCATCTGGTTGTAATCGATATCTCTATATAATCCAAAAAAAAATGCCAAGGCAACAAATACTTTATACCTATAATACCGTAATAGCGAAACAGGCGCATCAACCGCCGATAGTTCTTTCGAAGAGGCATGCACAACCAACGCTCACGCAGTTTTGAACTGCGCCAAATCTCCTTCAAGTTCATTTTATCTTACTCTCCTGGCTTGTACTATACTGCCGGCGTATAACATCAAATTCTCTTGCACTTCACAGCATCAATCGGCAGCGCTTTGGAAAGAATCGACCATACCGTTGATAATTTCCCTGACAATATCTTTTATATACCTACGAATGCCGTAGTGCAGTTTCTGTGCGGTGGATTATTTCAGCTGTAAAGCTGCTCTGCATACCGGCCCATGTCGCGCAGATCATAGCCCGCGTCACGGACCTTTTGCCAGGCATTCATACGCTCGGCATCCGGCTTGGGGCTAACCGTCAGTAGCCGTTCTGCCCAAAATACCGGTCCCGCTTCCAGTGGCAAGAAAGAGAGATCCTCCGCTATTTTTGCTTCCGGTGCGACTCTGTCAGATACTACGCATGACAACCCCGCCGCTTGCGCCTCAAGATTGACAATGCCAAGCCCTTCATAAAGGCTAGGTAGCAAAAACACATCCATTGCACACAGATATTCACTAATCCGATTTGTGTTGCCGGTAAAAATAACCTTTTCGGTGAGCCCATAGGACCGCACCAGATCTTTTATCTCTTCTATCCGTGGGCCGTCGCCTGCCAGCAAAAGTCTTGCATGATCATTTTTCTCTACGAGCAGGCGAAATACTTCGATCAGGAAAGGATGATTTTTTTGCTCTCTGAACCGGCCGGCATGGCCAAATACCAGCATATTATTTAGCCCCATGCTTTTCCGAACGGTCTGTCGTATTTCACTTGAAAAGGCAAAATGGACGGTATCGATCCCATTGGGGAAAATCACAGCGCGGTCCATATAGCGGGGGCCGAACAAATGCCTGGCGGCAAGGGATGAGCAGGCGGCAGTTTTTGACGAAAAATGTGCGATAATGTATTGATACAAGCGACATTTCAAAGTCGGATCGTCATTTGGTATATAATTATGTCCGTGAGCAATCCGGCATGGTATCCCGCAAAGCCAGGACAGAAGAATAGAATAAGCTTGGAAACGCCGTCGAGGGGTGTGTACATGCACAATATTAAACTTATAGGATCTGCATAGCTTCCAAAAATCTTTGGCTTTGACAAAATCTTTTTTGAGGCGACTGACTCCGACAGGTGAATGGGCCGCTTCGATTATGCAGACACCTTCCGCCTCAAATTCCCTTGCAAGCACCTTGTCCCCAATACCTTGGCAATACCAAATAAACCGGTATTTCTCCTTTGGTACAGAGCGGACAAGATTTAGTAAAAAAGTCTCTATTCCGCCCATCACAACTCGATAAGGAGTGATCAGCAAGACATTTTTACACGTAGAAACTTCCTTGTGTGAACTACTCATCTTTTTTGCACCCTTTCAGATATTCATTTTTCTGTCGGCTCCGCCAGCCGTTCGACCCAAGTCACCGTTCGTTTGGTAGACTTCATTCTTTCTTTATCTTATTTTCGCCGTTTCACACAAAACTGATTGCAGGTAAGCAATATTGTTCTTCCCTACAGTTCAATTCTCCCTCTCGGAATCGCTACTGCTTCATCTGTTCCCCTCAAACAATACTCACAAGCTGAAACCGGTTCGTGACGCCACATGAGCCGACGGATATGCCGTCTATTCTGCGCTCTTGTATTCTTTAAAAGATCCACATATTCCCTTTCTCTTCGGCCAATCACTCCCAGGTCATAACCGTGTGCGCTGCGAGGGCAGTAATACATCACTCCATTCAACACACTTTTATATGGGCTGGCACATCTGATAAATTGCTGCCGCAAATCCGCACGACTTGCATTATGTTTTTCCAATGGTCCCCGATTAGTCCAAGTATCTGATTTAATAACATAAAAAGAGATATTTTCCTTTTTCAATAAATCAATCAACCGTTGCTGCATCCCATAGGCACAGGAATAATTGCTGATGACAATCTTAATCTTTTTTCTGCGCATAACTTCCAGTAATTCTATATCATCTGGGATAACCATCGCGTTTGTAAACACTGTTGCTTCGTCACATTTCTCCCGCGGAATCTCTTCCAAAAAATACTTAAGATCCGGATTTAAGAATGGCTCACCCCCGATAATTTTATACTCATTACACCAGTCAAAGCATTCATTTAGCTTATGCATAGATGCGATCACTATATCTCGCTCCAGATGGTATGGATTATCATAATATTGCATTAGATTAGCACAAGCTGGACACCGTAGATTACACTTTGTTGTGACTACAATCTCTACATTATCTATCCATAGATGTCCTGGCAGTAACCCCCCCAATCCAACCACAAAACCCCTACTTTTAAAACATTTCTTCAAACGAAAGTAATCATTATAAAAAGCACAGTCGTGCCACTTCTGGCGCAATTTTGATTCCATCCATATATTCCATAATGCCATAATTCCATTTTCCCTTCATCTTTTAACTATCCATCCCCATACATCACTCATATTATAAGTATCTAAGTAAAATACTTTATGTTTTCACCATTTTTCTTTTCATAATCCAACATATCAAAGCGAACTTTCGGTCAATCCGATAATATATATCCCATAAGTTTGAAGGTAAAATAACGGAAACTAATATCATCCACAGGAGATGTATTTCTCTGTAAAAAGGTGAAAAATTTGCCTGAAACAAAGGATCTATCTCTGTTTTCCTGCTTCTTAATACTTTTATATAAGGATTTTTCCTCCACTCCGGAAATGTGCTTTTTAGAAATCTTTGTGTTTCATGAACAAGCCGCATCCGCAATTTCCATTTTGCATTATCTTTTTTCAAAAGAAGCGGATACATACCAATAATTCCTCTGGCACAGAGTAACTCATATTCTTCTTCAAATAACTCCAGTAAATTCTGAGACTGCAAGAACTCCATAGTCTGCCTTCTTGAACGGATAATATCCAATTTTTCTTCACAAATCCGGCCTACAATTCCATTATGAATACGACTATAATGATACAAACTTTGGGATACCGTCCCAATGTTTCCTGCCAAACAGCAGGCTTCGATTACAAATTGAAAATCCTGGCTAAAACGAACGCCTTCAGGGAATTCAATTTTAGAAATAAGTTCTCTCTTAAATAGCTTATTCCAAACTTCTAAGTTCATCTTAACAAGAAGCTGCTTATCATCAACAATCCGAAAATTATCTTTATCTATAATTTTCCAGGTTATAGGACGTGAAAAAACAGTTCCTTGTCTATTTTGTTCAATCTGGTCATATCTGCATATTACAATATCGTTTCCATCTCTAACTGCCTTTTCATACATAACTTCACAATAAGTCGGCTCTACCTCATCATCACTGTCTACAAATGCCAAATACTCTCCTTGCGCATGTTTTGCGCCATAGTTACGCGCATAACTGACTCCCCCATATCTCCCTACAGCATAAACACGAAAATAAGGATAGGCCATCGCAAATTCTCCTGCTATCGCCAAACTTCCGTCAGAACTTCCATTATCAACTACTATGACCTCAATATTGTCTAATGTTTGCTTTGCCAGACTTGCAAGGCAAGCAGGAAGATAATGTTCTGTATTATATACAGGCACTATCACGCTAACCTTATACATTCTTTGTTTCTCCCTTATTCTTAGGATCTCCTAACGCATCAACTGTTTTGACTGTTTTTTTCTATCCACATTACTGAAATAAGTTTATGGTTCATCCTCTCTTTCTCCGAAGGAAGCTTCATGTAATCCCCATACAGTGCCGTCAGATATGTGTCCCAGCACTTGGGAGCACAAAATGACCTTCCGTGGAATTTCACATTCACCTGCGGCAAATAGTCTGCCTTTTTCATACGTTCACACATTCCCACACTGGAAGCCACTCCACCTATATAATTACTTTCATCAAATTTATATCTTTGTGCCTTATGATTCTGAACATTGGCCCAAAAACCTGCTCCGCATAACCTTGCAATCCAAATCACCGGCATTTTACAAACCGCTCGAAACGGCGTCTTTGCCTGCCCGAATCTCTGTAGGCTATATCGATTCATCTTCTTAAGAAACAATTCTTCTATTAATAATTTCCTGCATTTCCATTCGTCGTCCGGCAGACCGTCCAACGGAAATATATCTATCCAGACGGACGGCATCCTGCCTTTGTATCGTATCTGCGTCCTGGTATCAATAATACACATATACGGTAATTTCAATTCCCCGGATTCATAAGTGCAAACATTATAATGCTCTCCAAGAGGTTCCGTTTTCAAAAGTTCCAGCAACCGCTGATAATCCGGCCTTGGAACCGCCACATCAATATCGTCATCCCACGGAATAAAATCTTTATGTCTGATCGCTCCAAGAAGCGTTCCACCACATAAGTAATACCGAATCCCATGACCGTCGCAATAATCCGCAAATCGACATAAGATATGGAATTCCACTTCCTGTATCTCCTTGTGAGAAAGTTCTCGCATTTTACCATCTCACCTTTCCATTCATCATAAAAAATACTTTCTTCAAACTCTCCACTCCGTCATCACCTTACAATACGTCTCTTTCTTCTCCGCCATCATGCGCAGCCCATCCAATATCTTTTCCTGCGGAAAGATATGTGTAACCAGCCCTTCCGCATCAAACTCTCCGCATAGTAATGTCTCCGCCACTTCTGTCCAATCCGATATAGAATCCCCATAATAGGAAGAATTCCACGTCCCATATATCCGAAGCTGCTTTCGCAGAATACGCCAATATATCTCCTTCTTCAGATTAATATCCCCTCCCGGATTGCCTGCCAACACCACGCGGCCCCCCGGCGAAGCCATACGCAATGCGGCTTCTATAGCTTCCGTACTGCCTACCGCTTCTATCACAATATCACTCATATGTTCCAATGCCGTCTCGCTGTCCGAAAAATATTTTGAAACTCCCATCCGCTCTGCCAAGAGCTTTTTTCCTTCTCCCCGTCCAACCATCTGTACAGATGCGGCCCCGCGCAATAAAGCCCATTTGGCTGCTGCCATACCAATGATTCCAGTACCGATAATTGTTACAGACGTTCCGCGAATCTCACCGGCAGTCTTCACAGCATGCAAAGCTACCGCCAGCGGCTCAAACATTGCGCCTGACAGAAAGGAAATCTCATCCGGCAGTTCCATCAGATTCCACACCGGAACCACAACTTTTTCTGCAAATCCCCCGTCCCTGCGGGAACCGATATAATCATAATGCTCGCACATCTCATAATGTCCTGCCGCGCACTGAGAACATTTCCTGCATGGAATCAACGGAAATACACTGACCCGCCTGCCGATCCATACGGCGTCCTCCGCATCTCCTGCATGGCAGACAACTCCTGAAATCTCATGCCCCGGTATCGTTGGAAAATGATAAGTACCATTCAAATATATTCTGGAAATATCAGAACTGCATATCCCGGCAGCCTTCACCCTTACTATCGCCCATCCGGGCGGACAGACCGGAGACGGTACCTCTTCATATCGCAAATCTCCAATGCCGTGCAGCACATATGCCTTCATCTCATTTCCTCATTCACCATTTATCATGTTCTGTCTGATACCGAAACAGTTCTAAATCCTGTGGAGTTGATATCTTATAATTATCTTCACTGCCACGAATTAACTTGATATTCATCCCATTATCTATCGCAATCTGACTGCTGCCGCGAATAGATGCAAAATCCGATTCCGTCTTTCCCTGATGCGCAGCGTAGTACTTCCCAAATCGAAAACTTTCCGGCGCCTGTCCGGCATATATCTCATCCCGATTCAAAAGACCTGTGACTATTCTTCCGTCCCTGCTCTGATATACCGTGTCTTTTACCGGAATGACCGGCATAACCCCGTCCACTTCATCATCTTCCAATGCCTTAATACTCTCTTTCCATATCCCATCGCCTACACAAGGCCGAACCGCATCATGCACAATTACAATATCTTCTTCCGCCGTTCCAAGTGCTTTCATGCGCTGAAGGCCCCGGTAGATTGAGTGCTGGCGGCTGGTTCCGGCGTCCGCAAAATGAAGCTCTTTTCTGAAACCTGCATCCCGAACCCATATACTAATCACATCCTGCCATTTCTTTTCGGCAACAACTACGGCGGCATCAATCTCCAAACGCCGCTCGATCATCTCCAGGCAGTGCATTATAATCGGACGTCCACAGACCAATATATACTGTTTTGGAACTGCGCCGCCTATCCTGCTTCCCTGTCCGCCAGACAGGACCAATACGGTCACCATATGATGACTTGCCCTCCATCACCACAAAATCAGTTAACTTCGATATTTCCTGAAAAGCTCTGATTCAGATACTTTTAGGAAACCGCCTTTCTCAGCCTCCCGATATTCCGCGCATAATCATCTATCTCTCCCTGAAAAATGCTGGAATACCCAGCCAACTGAACTTGTATTCCGGCGACTGAATCATCAAATGCAGATCTAACGGAATCCAGGTCATTTCCCGCAAATTCTGCAGGTTTGAACACGTCATGGAGGCTGAAAGCTGACCTTTTAATATATTATTCATTTCATCTCCTGATAGCTTGTTATATTCCAGAGTATCTTCCGCTCTTCGCTTAGCTTTACCTAGCGCTAACCACTCTCTTTTCTAACATTCTGCGAACGATATCATGCGCGGCAAATTCATCTTCGGCATACTTTTTGGGGAGCAAATAATCTTCTCCATATATTGATACTAATATATCTTTATAATCGCGAGATATCATCAATTTAATATTCTCAAACGGAGTAAGCATATATCGTTTCATTACATGAACGGGCAATGCTTTAATCATTCCTGCATATTTATCATTGCTTCGGTGTATCATTTTCTTATTTCCGCAAAGCAGACTCTTGCAACAAAAGTTATTCAAATATCGTACATATCGCACAGGCAATATATGACCCGGTAAGCAGGAAACATAATATAACCTATACTCTCGTCGCGAATAATTCACTCTTGTCTTTGTGATTTCCCATTCTTCCACAGTTTTAGAACACCCTTTAAGCCAAAGTATCAAAATATTTTTCAGCTTCTGCCCCAGCTTATATCGGGTGATATAATCATAAACGAATATATCAATCCATATTATCGGATGTTCTTTTTCCACCAGACAGAAACGCGGCAGCAATAAATCTAAATGGTCCAAAAATATAAACCTTCCATCTGGCTCCTGCGATTTCATAACCTTTCGCAATTTCTCATACTCAACACGCGTCATAGTAACATCTGCATCATCATCCCACGGAATAAATCCTTTTTCTCTTATGGCGCCCAGCAGAGTCCCGCCATGGAGAGAATATTTGATTCCGTTTTCTATGCAGATTTCATGGAACTTTTCCAGCAAGATCAGCATTCTGGAATGTAAATCTTTCGTTCCCAATTCAGAAGACATATCAGTCACTCTCCCATTTCTCGACATCCGGAAAAAATTTTAGCCCTGCGAGAAATCCTTTTATAATGATTTTTATTTTAAGTATTTTATCTCTTTTCGAGTGCAGTAAAACATTTGTGATTGCATGCATATCTTTCAATATAATATATACCCACCCCTGTATGCCATACTGTCTGTAACAATGCACATCATTTCTGTAAAGATACCAATATCTTCCGAATCTTTTCTTATCATCTACTGCCAAATTCGGCTTAATGTTTTTTTGCATGGAATGACATACCTGGCTTCCCGGAATCACATAACATGGATATAGTCTTGAGATTCTTCCTGTATATTCATAATCATCTGTCCATATAAAATATTCTCTGATTGGCAGCCCAACCTCTTTCACTACTGAAGTCTTAATGAGCAATGATACAAACGAACACATCTTAATCGGCATTAACTCTTCCTGATAAGCAGCTGAACCAATATGTCGGAAAATCGTCTTTTTCTGTATGTTCATACGGCATATATTGCCATCTATCCAATAAGCAACGCTGGAAAGGAATCCCCACCTTCCATTCAGACGCTGATCCGCTGTAAATAACATTGCCAATGTAGTCTCCTGTGGTATCACATCGTCATCCATCATCCATATGTATTCATATCCCCGTTTTACTGCTTCGCGAATACCTATATAGAATCCTCCGGTACCGCCGGTATTCTTCCCCGTATTTATATAAAGAACTTCTCTCCTGCCGCCATATTCATTCCAGATAAAATCAGCTGTTCCGTCGGTACTTCCATTGTCTATAATCAGCACATCACAGGATACATTTTTCTGACCCAGAACGGCTTTTATGCATCTCCCAAGAAGTTCAAGCCTATTATATGTAACAATAACTGCAATTATTTTCTTTGACTCAAAGGAGTCCATTATCATTGCATCCCTTTCTATTCTTACTCATAATTTCTTAGATCAGTCCCTTCCGAACACATCCCTCGTATACACTTTCTCCATCACATCATCCAGGCACGCATCGTATCTGTTTGCCATGATCACTCTGCTTCTCCGCTTGAAATCATCCAAATTATTTACAACCTGACCCCAGATAATTTCATCACCATCGCGGAGCAGAGGCTCATAGATGATCATGGGTATACCTCTCTTTCCCAGACGCTCCATGATTCCCAGGATACTGCTCTGCCGGTAATTATCAGCGCAGTTCTTCATCACCAGACGGTATACCCCGATTACGCCAATATTCTCCTCTGCATCGCTGGTTCCTATTCCCACCAGTTCTGCCACCCTCCCCGCGATATAATCCTTCCGTGTCCGATTCGATTCCACAATAGCCGCGATCAGATTCTCCGGTACATCTCGATAATTCGCCAACAGCTGCTTCGCATCCTTCGGCAGGCAATAACCGCCGTAACCAAAGCTTGGATTATTATAATGCCTCCCAATTCGCGGATCCAGACATACTCCCTCTATCACTGACCGAACATCTAGACCTTTCATCTCCGCGTAAGTATCCAACTCATTAAAATACGATACCCGCAGCGCAAGATAGGTGTTGGCAAACAGCTTCACTGCCTCCGCTTCCGCGGTTCCCATATATAAAATCGGAACATCTTCCTTAAGCGCCCCTTCCCTCAAAAGCTGTGCGAATCCGTGAGCATCCCGAGCCAATCTCTCATCATTCTGCTCCACTCCCATAATGATACGGCTGGGATACAGGTTGTCGTAAAGAGCCTTTGATTCCCGCAAAAACTCTGGACAGAACAGAATCCGCGCACCCGGATATGCCTTCAGCATTTCGGCAGTGAACCCAACTGGAACCGTACTTTTGATCACAATTACCGCAATCGGATTTACAAATAATGTACGGCGAATCACCGCCTCCACTGCTGAAGTGTCAAAATAATTCTTCTCACTGTCATAATCCGTCGGCACCGCCGCCACTACATAATCACATTCCTGACAAGCAGCATCCGCATCCGTGGTCGCGCACAGGTTCAGTTCTTTCTCCGCCAGAAATTTCTCTATATATTCATCTTTCACCGGGCTTATACGTTGATTAATCTTATCCGCCTTTTCCGGTAGAAGGTCTACTAGCGTCACCGGATGTTTCTGCGCCAGAAGCACCGCTATAGACACTCCTACATAACCTGCACCGAAAACTGTGATTCTTCGATTTTCCATCTTACTCTTCCCTTTTAATTACTAAATAAAACCACTCAATCTTTAAAACGTAATAAATCAATTAAAAAGACACTATTCCCGAGATACCACAGCAGCAACATAGGAGCTCACATTATCATTACATAATTTCTATCTGTAACACGTGCAGTCTTTTATATGCGTATCAAAAGCGACTGTATCCAAAAGCTCGCCGCTTTTATCGTCTATAACCACAATATTGATTCCTCGTTCATTTAGCGACCTTTCTTTTCCATTAATTTTTATCGAACTGCAATTTCCATGATTAAGACATGCGCTTACAGTATCGACTTTATAACAACCAATTATCTCCGAATGTTTGATTTCCTCGTCATTGCCAATTATCTCAAATATCAGATTTCCATTAGAAATTCCTCCTAAGAATGCATGGTATTCATGTTCCAACAACTTTTTCGTACCTTTAAATCCTAAATCCGACAAAAGACTTTCCATTTCTTCTGTCAGCCGATAGCCTTGAATATCCTTCACGCTGAAAATTACAGTTATTCCATCCATCGAATGAATTTGTCGCAAATATTCACAAATATCGGTTATTTCCCGCAATTTAAGTGCCTTCTCTGATACTTCGTCTGAAAGCAGTCTATATAGGGTATATTTCTTAGTTGAGTCGTACACATAATATCTCCTTTGCAGGATATCCTGAATGTCAGTTGCAGTTTGATCCGTAAGTATCCATTTGGCATTCCCTTCGTTGAATGTTTTATACACATCATCCTTTACAGTATTCGCAAATTGTGAATGAAACTTCTGGATTACAAAATACTTATAACAAGGAATGATATTCTTCAGAAGATAAAGCTCTTTAACCTCATTTCCTCCATACACCACAAAAGAATCCTGACTCTCTCTCGGAATACCATCCAACAGATCCTCCCATTCTCTCTTATGGTGTACCGAGTATTCATTGTATCTATCTTTTGCCAGTATAAAATAATTAAATACTGATTGGTTCAATGCCATTCCCACGCCAAAGAGCAACAAAAAAGCAAATATTTTTCTTTCCGTTTCTTTTTCTTCAAACAAGAATACAATTTCATTCAGCAACAGAACAACCTGCACCACACATATCATCGCATAATGAACAAACCCCAACCCTCTCATAAATAGATATGTCTCCGCAAAACATGTGATTAACGAGGCCAGGGCCATCCAATGATCTTTCCGTAGAACGTTGACAAAAGCAATTGCAAAAATACAGTAATATGCAAAATACTTTATTAAAAAGTCTTGTATTTCCCCCCCGTCTGCATTCAGAAACCATGGGGTAGTTTCTTTTAAATAATCCACATTAAACAATAGAACATCATAAAACATTTCATATGCGCCATGGGTCCACAAAAAATATATGCAAAACGGAAGAATCACAATAAGCACACCTAAAACAAATGCCGCTGCATTTTGAAAAAAATTCCTGAAATGCTTCTTCATTAAAAGGATTATACAAACAACTCCAATTCCTCCGCATATCGGTGTAACATCGGTCAACCGATTCATCAGACATACACCAACTGTCATTCCATACAGAATGGTCCAACGTAAATCATGCTCTTCTCGATCCGATTGAAAATATTTCAACAAACCATACACTGACCAACTTAAGAAAGGCTGAGAATATTCACTGGATAAATTCCCATCCACATAATTATATTTCATCACTATCAATGCAACAGTCACTGCTATAACTCCGTACAGATTACTTTTCTTCGCCAATTGACTGATTTCAAAGAAAGCGGTCAGAGTAATTCCCATAAAAACAAATTGTATTATGCTGACTCCTGTCTTGTTACCCGTAATAACAAATCCCAGCATATCAATAAAATATATTATCGGGCCTTTATGATCAAATAAATCCCTGTACGGAATTTTTCCACTCAACCACGCCTTTCCCATCAACAAAAATTGTGCCGAATCGCCTCCAAAATAATACGGATACAGTGGAGACGTACTGTATGAAAACAGCAAAACGAACCCGCCACCTAACATCCAACACAGAATCAGGGAACATATTTTTTTCTTAATATACGACCTGTCTTCTTCCATAGTTTTTGTCTTATTATTTCCTTTAAGCTATTTTTTGTTTACATTCTGCTTCAAACTTTATTTATCATTAAACAGATTAGACATACCATTAAACAAGTATTTTACCAACAGCCATTCTAAAAACATAATCCCGAAAAACAATCCCACTCCGATCAGAGTTTTAAGCAGGACTGCCTTCCATAGATAGAAAACCGAAAAACGAATAAGCCGGAGGATTACGAACATAACCATACCTCCTCCGATAAAAGGGAAGGATGCCGCTATATATTTTACTAAAGGCAATTCTTTCCTTACAATAAAGCAATGACCAACACAAACAAGCATTTCCGTCATCAATGTTGCTGCTCCTGCTCCAAACGCAGCGAAACGTGGAATCAATACTGCGTTGAGAATCACATTACATATAGCACCTAACAAAAGTACTGACGCATATTGTATATCCATGCCGCGAGGAAGCAAATATTGCGTGCGAATTACACTGGCAAAGGCCTGAAACAAACAACATGGCAACAGAATCCGTAAAATACTCACACATTCATCAAACCCATTTCCGAAAAACAACGGAACAAACTCATCAGCAATACCCATAAGCCCAAAGCTCAAAGCGCTTGTCGCAAACATCAAAAATAGAATTGAATGATAGATATATTGCTTTTCCTTCTCTGGCCACTTTGTGTTCATCAGACCGCTTAACCGGGGCAACATCACTCCTTCAAGAGAAGTAACCAAGGCTAACGGTATATGCAGGACACGTTCGCTGCTCTCATAATAGCCAACTTCTTTCATTCCTGATATTGCTCCCAACATGACTTTATCCATCTCTCGGTATATACTAACTGCCAAAATCGGCAGAAAAAGTACAAAAATCGGCCTCAAATGCTGCCACAGGTTTAGCCTGCTTTCAGGAAAGCTGACATTTCCATAAAGACTGATACACAGCCAGATATTTACCGAAAGTGTACATCCGGAAACAATCAATGCATAAAGCCAGACATCCTCCTGTTTTTTGATAAATGCCAATACACAAAATAGCATTATAATCTTGATAACAAAATTCCTGAATACAACAATTCCAAACCTCTCCATTCCAAAGAAAAACCATGTTACATCAAACGCATTTGCTGCAAGCATAATTAAAAATATCCAGGCAACCGCATTATTATCTAAAACAGACACAACAAATATGCTATATCCGATAGTGACCAGAGCAGTGAGAAGCATCTGCAGGAGACAGATTTCAAAAAAAGATTGGCTTCTCTGCATCAAATCGCTGCTTACCCTGGCTATGGCACGATTCCCATATCTGCTTATACCCAACTGCGCGAATGCCAGAAAGCAGGTAGCAAAGGCATAATAATAACCGTAATGCCCAATACCATCGCTTCCCAGCGTTCTGGCCAGATAAGGGGTCATAATGACAGGCATAATCAAACCAAATATGTGATAAATGCAGTTAAGGATGTAATTCTTCCTTAGAGTATTATCCATTTGTCCTATCCGTTTCTACCCACGATTTTTACATGATTCTGAAGTATTTCTATAAAATTATGCGTTTCTTTTTTTCCGACTGTTTCATCTGCGTTATATAATACTGCTGCCATTGATAAGAGGAATACATTATGCTGAACGGTAAAAAGGCAATTTTCCATCATGCCATACAGACTATAAAGGAACAATATAATAACCAAATCATTCCTTCCCTTCCTGGCATAGTAATACATTGCATACAAATACCCCGCCGAAAATACCACAAAAAGAATAATTCCATAACGGAGCAATATAGCGCTGTAGGAATTATCTAAGAAGAACCGTGTACCTACTATTTCCTGACTTCCCGGCCCCGCATAAATTTTTCGACCCAAAACAGAAAGTCCAAATCTCTCCCAAACCATATGGCTGCTTGAAAATCTCTGGGACATAATAGAATCGATTCTGGCAAGAAACGGTATCGTTTTCACATCAATACATGACATAATCACACTGATCAGATTTAGCATGCCTGCCATTTCCACTAAAATAATTTTCTTACAGAACAAATACGGAAAGAACAAATTTACCGCCATTAACAGAATAAGGGCTAAAATACATACGGCAGCGCTGCGGGAGTTGGGGACAAGCAACACAAATAGTTCTGCAAAAAGAAGTAAGATAAAATCGGTCACAGTCACTTTCCTACGTCTCAGATAACAATGACATACTGCCAGATCAAATACATGCACTCCAAGCTGATTGGGATGTGAAAAGCCAAGCGACACTCTCATAATACCATTCCTCTCAGGCATGAATGAGTTATCAATAACTCCTGCAAAATGAAGACACACAACCAATGGAATTCCGATAAGGAGAAAGCGATAAATCCAACGGATCATTCGGTCAAAATCATACTCCTTTGCCGCTGCCACAAACAGCCAGACAAACATAATCCTCTTATCCCTGGCTAGTAATGTACTGATAAAAACAATTGACGAAACACATATGATAAATAGCATCTCATTCAGAGTATATTTTTGTAAAAAGCCAAGCTGCAAAATTAATAGTATTAATGTTACCGTTATCTGCAGTATTTCAAAATACGCTATCGGTATTCCCATAATTTGCTTTAAATTCGTATTAAAAACAAGCTCTAGACCATACCAAAATATAACCGTTGCAATATATAGATTTTCATATTTCCACAGTCGGTTCATTCTTATCTCCCCATGATGCAAATCCCATCTTAATAATCTCTGATATACATGATGGTGTGACGGGATATTACTTTATTTAGTAATATCTCTTGATATTCTTTATACACTTCCTCTGCATTCAGCTTCGCCGTAAAATTCTGCATTGCGTATACACTTGCGAAGCGCCCCATCTTCTCGCGTAATAATTGATTTTCCATCAAGGCAAGCATTTTTTCTTTTAAATCTTTTGCATCGCCGAATCTGTATAAAAGACCATTTTCTCCATTTTTCACTATTTCCGGATTTGCTCCTGTATCGGAAGCGATAACCGGCAGTCCGGCCATCATATATTCAACTGTGACCCGTCCAAACCCTTCTGATCGTGAACAAATAATCCCGCAGTCATACTCCGCTATTTCCTGATAAAAATCCTCTCTATATCCAAGCAGATGAACTTCTTTTTCAAGATTTTCTTCTCTGATAAGTTTTTTTAAAAAATTGATATATCTTGATTTGCCGCCGCCTACAAGATCAACTCTAATTTTCATTCGCTCATCCGCAGACATATGGCCTACTGCCTGAATCAACTGGTATTGACCCTTGGTTTCACAAAGCGATCCCATTATCAGGAATCTGACAGGTTCTCCTTCTGCTTTTATATAAGACTCCTTCTTTTTTATGCTTTCTGTAACTCCGTTATAGATCCGTTTGATCTTCTCTTCTTTAATACCCTTTTTGATCCAATGCCAGCGCACCGCGTCCGATACCGCAATCAGTTTCACGGCCGATATATTCATGAAATGAATAAAATCTTTCCTGTAAGAATAAACATCATAATCTAAATCTCCAAATTCCCTCACATGCCAAATCAATGGTTTATGGTATTTTAACGCCAATTGTCCTCCAAAGTCTTCGCGTGACGAATTCGAATGGATGATATCTACCTGCCTGATATCCAGTTTTTTTTCAAACACTCGTATCCCACATATCCTGCCATAATAATAGACCATTCCATATAAGATATATTTTACTAAAAACTTCCATTTTTGTTCCGGCCTGCTATACATAAACGGTTGATAAGAAACAGGATAGACATTGCAGCCTAAAGCCTCATAAGACGCTTTCATCGCTGATCTCTTTGTTAGTATTATACTGATCTTAATCTTATTATCTATTCTTAATAATTCTTTTATCATCTGATACATGGAATGTGACGCGCCATATCGATCATCATCATCCGCAACAAACAGAATATGCATACTACCTCTTTCTGCTACTTTTCTCTGACGGACTATCTATTAAAAAGTGTCTCTGATATCGACTGATCATGCCCTTTTCTTCAAGCCATTCCAATATCTTTACATAGGGAAGATTAAGTTTCACAGTCTTCCTCAGGAAAAAAATTTTATTCTTACTGGTCTCAAACTCCGCTTTCCATTTCCTCGGGTGTATCAGATAATAAAAAAGAGAATATTTTGGAACTATCGTATGTCTGACCGTTCCGTTTGTATGTACAAAATTCTGAAACAATTCCACTGTCCGCATGGACGGCCTCGCACCCAATGATACGTAGCCTTGAAAAACATCCTCGGGAACCAACTGTTTTTGATCATCCCAATATCCGCTGTTTCTGATCTCTTTCAGAAATCGCAGCGCTGAACGCTGGACTGTCTCAATAAAGTTTTTTTCCTTCTCTCTATATTCTACTTCATTCAGAACCGGAACAACTCTGCCGTTCTCTCCGTTATACGCCAGAACACTTCCTTCCGTACTCAGGAAAAGGGTCTCAAAAAGTTCCGTTGTGAAACGTATCGCGTAATTGATATCCTTGTTTTTTCCCGGACTGAACAGATAGCCATACCGCTTCATATCCAAATAAAATTCTTCAGATTCTACATTTCTGACCCCCATATAATAACCGTATAATTCCACATCCTTTTCGCGAAACGCTCTTACCAAGAATCTTTGCATGGTTCCGCTTGAACAAATGTCCACAATCCCATTTTTTCCGCCAAAACCATTTTGTTCAAGATACTGGTTGAGCAGATTCTTCTGCTGTAAAAAGCGAGCATGTCCCAGTTCGTGTACCAGTTTGATTACAGCCGTCTTTTTCCCTTCCTCCACCTCATAAACCGGTATTTTGATATCAAGTCCCAGCTTTCTCAGACCTTTCTCATATTCTTCCTTATCCAGAGAACAGATTTCTCCAATGGTCTCCAGCTGAGGTGCATGCAAAAAAATCTTCGTCAGATTAATCAAATCATCATAGGTTCTTGTCTCTAAGACTAACGGAACCAGAAGCGCCCTACGCGACACATGCAGATAGCACTGCGGCAGGCTTTCCTCCGGATGCATGACATGATATGCTTCCTGAAGGAATTTACCTTCTCTGCTCAAAAAGAACAATTTCTCAATTCTGTCTTCGCGTACTCTCTTATATAACCATTGACAGAATCCCAACACGATCGGTCCAATGACTTCATAACCAATCACGGAAGCATCGCTTTTATCATCCATCATTAAAATCCTGTTATTCAGGAAAGCGTATAACCAGTGTCTGTCAGGGAATCCCTCTTCTGTATTTGGCCGTTTCCAATAACGCAGGTTCTTCTTATCTCCATCAATCAGGCAGCGCCTAATCCCTCTTTTGAAAGGAACTAAATAGTCTCCTATCATGTTATCGCCTATATGTAATATTTTTCGCTGCATCCCCGGATAATCCGCTTTTATACAATCATACAAATTTCCCGTCCGTTTATTCTTTTTGTAAGACGAAGATAAATATAATTTTTCATAATTGTTGATATCGCATTTTTCTAATATCTTTCTTATGATGCTTTCCGGAAGATACATATCTGATGTTATAACGATACGCTTTCCTTTCTGACAGGCATAACGGTATAACTGCGAAAAAAAATGATCCGGACAGCACATCTCCATTTCCGTCTCAATCTCCAGCTTATATAATTCTGTCTTTATTTCCGTAGGATATTTCTCTAAATATTGGAATATCTCTTTTAGTGTTATTTCTTCATTTGCTGCGTTCTTTCTTGCGAGTACTTCCGCCCTGATTCTTTCTCGACGATAATCATCTAACTGGTCTGTATGTTGTTTATTAAATTTACGCTCAACGATATCATGAATCTGTTCCGGCAGTCGTACATCCCTTTTCACCAGAGTATCAAATATATCAAAGGAGACTACTTCCGCGTCATCAATTGCTTTTATTATTCTCATCTCAGAAGAATATAATGGCCGCCCCAATAATCTCTTGATATAAAAGCGGATTCTCACAGAGCATCACCTCACTCAGCCCCACCCCCCCGAACCACGTCGGGGATTGTTTTTATTATCATCACCAGATCCGTCCAGAAACTCATGTCCTCGATGTAATCCAGATCCAGTTCTATCCACTCGTCCCACTTGATATCGGAGCGTCCGCCGATCTGCCAGTAACAGGTAAGGCCCGGCTGAACCGTCAGGCGCTGCCTTTCGTAGTCATTGCTCTCCTCCATCTGGAAGAGCAGAATCGGCCGGGGACCGACGATACTCATGTCCCCCTTTATGATGTTCACGAGCTGCGGCAGCTCATCAATGGACCAGCGGCGGATGAACCTGCCCACGCGGGTGACGCGCGGATCATCTTTTATCTTAAAGGCATGTCCGGTCTGTTCGTTGTATTTGAGCATTTCCGGGAGCTGTTTATCGGCGTCCCTGCACATGCTGCGGAATTTATAGATTCGGAAAGGTTTCATATCCTTGCCGGCTCTATACTGGGAGAAAATCACCGGGCCGCCGTCGTCCAGCAGAATCGCCACTGAAGTCGCCGCCAGAAGCGGAGACAGGACAATTAACGCCGCACAGGACAGCGTAATGTCAAAAAAACGCTTTGTTATCTTATAAATCCGGCTTTTCTTTGAATAAACCTCCTGCATATGGTCGCGTCGCTGACTGACATCGTAGAGCTTTCCGCTCACCGGATTGCGGCGGTATTCCATATGTTATCACCTCTTGTACTGACGTAATACTTATTGATCGGCCTTCGCGGCTAAGATTGCCTGTTCCGTAAGCCAATCACCCCGGCGGCAGCCTTCTCTTTCGCCGCGCCGGGAGCCAAAGCAGAATTGAGCAGACATAACAGCTCCAGTGCGCTTCGGAAATAAACCCGCTGACCGTTCCAGCGGACTTCCCCCTGCCAGCTGTTGTGTTCCCGGCAGATGACACGGACAAGGAAATCATCCAGCCGTCCGGCGGTCGTCCCTGCGCGGCCGGCGTCAGCAGAAAACCTGCTTTTTCTTCTGTGTCCGGCCATAAATGTCCGCATGGCCGAGTCATCGGAAAGAGGGTTTTCTTCCTCCAGCCATTCATTGATCACAAGAAAGGCCTGGTCAAGACCAATAAAGGGGACCGCCCCGCCGCGGGATACGCGGATGACCGCGCCCCTCACCGCGCCGTCATCTGTCATCTCCGTATGGAGCAGAAAATCGGATATATTATTCAGAAACGGTTCAGTCATATACCCTCCTTTCCTGCGGCGATATGGTATATTATTTAGCGGGAAGTGTCGTGGAGTTGTCCACTCTGCGGCAGATAACGGGCGGCATCTGTCCAATCCGGCACAGTGCATCTTTGACAGCGCTTATTTACCACCCGACAGCCATCAGCGCCGACAGCTTCTGCATATTTCTGCGCTTCAGTTCCATCGTTGGATGCACATACCGGTTCAGTGTAATGTTCACGTTCGCATGCCCAAGTATCTCGCTTAAGCTCTTTACGTCAAATTCCATTTCCACGCACCGCGTCGCGAAGGTATGCCTGAGCGCATGGAAATTGACGTTTTCTAAGCCCGCTTTCTCCAGTACCTTCTTAAAATGCCGTTCCATCGTCCTCGGCTCCACGCAGGCGTCTGTCCGTCCAGTCAGAACATAACCGCTTCGGTTTCCACGATAGGCGGACAAAAGCATGGCAAGCTCTGCAGTCATCGGAATCTTTCTGACCGAACTGCGGCTCTTGGGCGGCGTGATGATGATTTTCGTCCTGCGTCCCGCTTCCGTCTTCCGCGCTTCGTCATCTTTTATCTGAATCCGCTGCATCGCCTGATGCACATAAAGCGTATGCTCGGAAAAGGAAATATCCTCCCACTTGAGGGCACATATTTCCCCCAGCCGTAATCCGGTAAACAGACATATCAGGAGTCCGATATTCCGGTCATTAAGATTTCCGCGAAGGTACCGATACAGTTTCCGACCCTCCTCTTCTGTCAGAATCCGCATCTCTTTTGATTCTTTCTTTACGGTAATGGAAGAAATGTTAAATGGCATAGCCGCGCCGCAGTCGGCGGCGTAACGGAACACTCTTCGCAGAACCGCCATGATATCCGAGACTGTCCTGGATGAAAGCCCACGTTTCTTCTGTCCCCCGACGGAAAGCAGCCTGCTTAAGAACAGTTCCACCGTCTCCCTGTTGAGCCTATACCACTGCATATTCCCCAGTTCCGGAATGATATAGCTATTCAGCAGGTTCCAGTATTTTATATAGGAAGACTCCTTGACCTGCCACTTCAAACTGTCAAGCCATTTCTGCGCATACTCCCCAAGCGTAACGGTATTCTGCGTGCGTACACTCCGTACAGCCGCAATCCGCGCGGCTTCCGGCGGCAGAGCCTGTGCATCTGCCGCCACCGTCGTTCCCGATATTTCGCGCGCTCCCAACGCTTCTAATCCACAGGGCACAAGCACATACCGACCCTCTTCCGACCGTTCAATCACATATAATTCCGCCCCATGACCATCCGGATCAAGATAAACCATCTTTCTTTTTTCTGCCATCGCATAGTCCTCCTTCTCTGAGTAGTGTTGTGTTGCGAATTTATGATTATAATTATTTAATTATTTACCAATTACTTATATAGCGAATCCGTATTGACAAATTCACCCCCCTTTTGTATAATTCAGATGATATAGCAGTAACAGTTTGACGATGCCGTAGAGTGGACAACTCCACGACATTTTCTTTTGAGAAAAATATAAAACGAGACATCCCGCGCGGCAAGGATGTCGATTCTCTGCAGGCCTTCACAGGTTTCGAAACCGCTTGTCTGCGAAAAGCTGAAGTTCTATCCTGAGCAGCCGGACGCCAGAAATCCGGGGGCTTATTTTATGTTTTGGAAAAATATGGTTTACACTCGCTGAAGGATGGCGTCACGCATGACGGAATCCGATTCCTTTTCCTTGGCAGGGATAGCACGAGCTATGAAACATGGCATAAAAATAAGGCGGAGCCTGAAACAGGCTCTGCCCCCTGGTAACTTACCGCAAAAACTTATTTTATTTTTTGAATCTCCACAAACTATAAAGCATTCTCAACATCAGCACCTCGCAAATCCCACCGACGTCAAAAACCGTTCAAACGCTTCCCTGCCCTCTTCGGTGCATTTGTAAACGCCGGCGTCTTCCAGGACCTTCTCGAATACCAGGCCGACTTCATTTTTCAGAATCTCCTGCACGTTCTCCGCCGTGATCTTCTCGTACTTCGGCGCGAACTCTTTCACCCAGTCCGCGTGCTTGGCAATGGTCTCCTCCGAGGCCACATCTTTCCCTGCGGCCAGATACTCGCCCAGAAGCGCCAGCTCGTCCTTCAGCCTCGCGGGCAGCACCGCCAGCCCCATGACCTCGATCAGGCCGATGTTCTCCTTCTTGATATGGTGCAGGTTCTGGTGCGGATGGTAGACGCCCAGCGGGAACTCCTCCGTCGTGATATTGTTGCGAAGCACCAGATCCAGCTCGTATTTGCCGCCGGCTCTTCTGGCGATGGGCGTGATCGTGTTGTGGGGCTCGCCGTCCGT
>CANQSK010000028.1 GCA_947626475.1 uncultured Lachnospiraceae bacterium | reverse complement strand
GAAAACAAACACATTGAACTGCGCTATATTCTCCCGAAACAGACGGATCTGCGGGGCCTTGGGCTGGTTGACCAGGACGCCCTCAACCTTGTGCTGAGCCATGTGGACTCCGCCCCTGTGGAATCCCTGGGCGGAAAAAGCCCTCTGGAATTGACCGCGTTTCTCTACCCGGATCTTTACGAAAGGCTTCAGGCTTTCGGCATCCGTAAGATCGAGAGCGACCGTGTCATACTAAAGCCGTATCTTTTAAAGAAGCGATAAATACGTAGAGATGTCAGGTATCTGCCGGTAAATCAATCTGCCATTTCTATGTGGAAGTTAGTCCTGCTCCCCAAAAAAGTGCCTAAATTCCGCAGGGTATCGTATGTCCAAAAACAGCCCCTTTTCAGACGGCAATGAACTTTCCTGGCATCAACTGTAATAGTAGTTTCTACTTCTTCCTGTTGTTTTTCTTTAAATATCCTTTCCTGCAACACTAACGGCAACTTTTCTGCCGAAGCTTTTAGAAGTGGAAGTTAACTTTTCACTTCACGCCTTTATCCTGACTGGAAATGTTCGATGACAAGTAATCCTGTCGCTTTCCGGCGGACAGCGACTATCTTTTTTGGTCAGGAAATACTCCCCTCCCAACGGCATCAATCTGCTGTTTTCTCCTACAAAATCTGACCTTTATTATACCCCAAGATTACCGAAAAACCCTTGTTTTTCCTGCATTTTCCCTGTCTTCTATAATTTCCATTATAGGAAGTATAATGGAACTCGTAATGCAGACACGGGCCTCTGTAAGGAAGGCCTGAAAAAAGGAAAAAGGAGAGTGCATTCATTATGAGAAAGCAGACAAAGATTGCTGCGATGGTATCCGCAGCGGCTCTGCTCACCATCGGTGCAGCCATGACCTCCTTCGCCGCAGGTTGGACCATGGACGGCGAGGACTGGGTCTATCTGGACAAGTATGGCGAGAGAGTGACAAATGAGTGGAAGAAGTCCGGCAACAACTGGTACTATATGGGCGATGACGGCCTGATGGTGACCAATACCCTGATCAGGGATGCCGGCAGCACTGGCACTGACATCTACTATGTGAACAGCGGCGGTATCAAAGTTACCAACTGCTGGATCGAACTGCCCAACGATGATGACTTCGTTATCAACGACCAGGAGCCCTCCAATGTGTATTATTACATGGGCGCTGACGGTAAAGCAACCAGGGCTACGGACAATGAGTATGTCATCAAGCAGGTGAAGAAGAACAATAACACCACTGAGAAAGCTTACTTTGTCTTTGACGAGCAGGGCCATATGATGACCGGCTGGGTGGATGTTACCACTACAAAGGAAGAAGGACCCTTCGTTTACGACAGCAGATATCGGCTCTACCTTGGCGATGAGGAAGAGGGCGATGAGGCAGGCGTAGCCCGTACTGGCTGGCAGTACCTTGAGGATCCGGCTGACGTAGAGAACTATGATCCTTATGAGACCGAGCACTGGTATTGGTTCAATGAGACCGGAAAGCTCATAGCTCCGAATACGACCCGTTACATTGACGGTAAGTATTACCACTTTGGTGATGGCCGTTATATGGACAACGGCTGGTTTGATTTCGATCCCGCATCTGGTAGTGATATCGGTACTTCACCTGAGGCGAAGGTAGGCCGTACCAGAAGTGATGGCCGTATGGTAACCGGCTGGGTACAGAGAGCTGAAGATGAAGAGGACGAGGTTTACTGGTATTATTTGATCAACGAGCGGGGCGAGAACAACCGGGTGGTCGCGACTGTTCCGTTCAACCGTAACGGAGCGGGAAGAGATAATTATACTGGTTCTAAAGCTGAATATCCTAACGAGCCCTATGCAGCCCGTTCCATCGGTAACAAGATCTACTTGTTCAACAGCAAGGGACAGATGGTAAGCGGCCTTGTCAATACGGATGAACTTGCTGATTGGACTGGAGCCGATGTTTACAATTCTAATGGCAGATTAGTAAGTGAAATGGGAGGTACGACCAAATCCGCTGTAGTGAAATTAGATGAGAATGAGACTTATTACTTCAAGAACACTGCGGGCGGCGAAGGCCAGATGATCAGGAACTCCCGGGCAGAGGTTGTCATTGATGGTGAGACTTACTACTATTATTTCGATAAAGATGGCCATGCCTTGAAGAATACGATTAAGAGCGGCGTACTGTATGGAAGTAATGGTGTGCGTGTGAATTCTGACGCTGGTTGGATGGCATATACGCTTTCTAATCCGGTGACGTATGTTGCGAATAGTAAGACTTATGAGATTGAGGGTGATATTGCTGTAAATGCCAGTGGTCATGTCAGAACTCTCACGATTCCTACGACAACAAAGGCAACTACGAGTTCTATTCGTATCGATGGTGAAAGCTATACCGTCACATGGACGCTTATTAGCGATTATGTAGATGCTGATCATCCTGGACGTATTGAGTCCAAGATAAAATAAAAAGTTAAGCGGTTTCCACCTTAACTTAGTGTTTCAGGAGTCCCGGGGCGTAGGCCCTGGGACTCCTTGATTTTAATATTTTGTGAGAGAAGGAAAAAAAAGATTTCCAAATATACATCGAGATTGAGTCTCAAAATCTAAAAGAGGACAGTGCCGTTTTTAGGTTCTGTCCCTTGTTTGCATTTTATGAGTCTATCCGACCTACAATTAAATCAGGAGCCCCAGAGACATAGCTCTGAGACTCCTGAAATACACGTAAGACTAAGTGAATTCTTATTTTGCTGTGACTGTAGGCTCAATTGCTGTTAAAGCATCGAATGCATCATCAAAGTCTTCCTTTGATAATCCCGTCGGATTAACCGATGTAGCTCCAGTGATATCCCATGTTGTTGTAAAGGTCTCACCATCAATCCTAACAGTAGAACCATTAGACATTCTTACATGTCCGGAAGAGTTGACAGCAATGTCACCAGTAACCCTATAAACTGCCGTACTGCTCTTGTAATACTTAGCATTCTCAACATGATACTGCATCCATCCACTGTCAGGCTGTACACGCTTACCATCCAGGCCATACAGGATACCGTTCACGATAGCATTCGTGTAAGCGGCTCCGTCCTTACCAAAGTGATAATAGAAGGTCTCACCGTCAACATTGACTGTCACCCGAGCATTCTTTGCCATCTGGCCCATGCTATTATTGTCAACGTTGTTGAAGTAGTAAACATTATATGGATACAGGAAATAAGGAGCAGAAACATTACTGGGATCCTGCATCACACTGTTGTTGGAGTTATAAACATAAGCGCCATCAAAATTCGGAGCGGCGTCAGTACTGTACTGTCCTGCAGTTACAATACCACTCACCATCTGCCCGTAATTATTGAACAGGTAGACCTTGTTATTGATAGAACGTGCAGCATACTCAAATTTATCCTCAAACGCAGCAACTTGACCATTCCATCTTATCTCGTCTGCCCGTCCTGCTCTGTTACGGTTGAACGGAACAGTCGCAACTACTTTCTTTGTCGTCTGGTCTCTCTCGTTGATGAGATAGTACCAGTAAACATCATCAGACTCATCCTCAGCTCTCTGTACCCAGCCGGTCTCCATACGGCCATCACTCTTGGTACGAGCTACTTTAGCGGACGGTGAAGTTCCAATACCGCTGGATGCAATCGTAACATCAAACCAGCCGCTGTCCATCCGACGGGAATCATTAAAATGATAATATCTGCCATCAATGTAGCGAGTAGAATTTTTCTCCGCACATTTACCGGTATCGCTGAACCAGTACCAGTTAGAATCCTCGTAAGGATCTTCGGCTGTTTCGTCCGTCTTCTCGATGTACTGCCAGCCAGTACGGGCTACGCCAGCCTCTCCGCCTTCCTCATCTTCGCCGAGGTAGTACACATAAACACCATCCGTAGCGGAAGCATTAGTAGTAGGAATGCTCACCCAGCCGGTCATCATGTGACCTTCCTCATCAAAGACAAAGTATGCCTTCTCAGTGGTGTCGTTGTTCTTCTTTACTGACTTGGCAACAAACTCTTTACCCGCGTCGGCCTTAAGGGCTTTACCATTACCATCAAAATAATAGTAAACGGTAGAGGGCTCGCTGCCATCAGGAAGGACAAATCCATCCTCATTGGATACCTGCTCCCAGCGGTTGGTGACCTTGACACCAGCACTGTTCACATAGTAGATCTCGTTGTTGCTGCCGGTATCCCTCAGCAGGGAGCTGGTCACTACGTAACCGTCATCGCCCAGGTAATACCAGTTGTTGCCGGACTTCTTCCACTCATTGGTTACTTTGTCGCCATATTTGTCCGTATAGAACCAGGTCTCGCCGCCGTCGTCTGTCTGCCAGCCGGCTGTCGCAGCGGAGGAGGTCATAACGGCACCGATGGTGAGCAAAGCCGCTGCGGATACCATCGCAGCGATTTTTGTCTGCTTTCTCATAATGAATGCACTCTCCTTTTTCCTTTTTTCAGGCCTTCCTTACAGAGGCCCGTGTCTGCATTACGAGTTCCATTATACTTCCTATAATGGAAATTATCAATACTTTTTTAACATTTTTTCAAAATTTCTTCAAAAAGTTCTAAGTATTGACTTTCCCTGCAGGAAATACATTTCCCTCAACCACAATGCCATTATAAACTATTTTCCCCAAAAAGGCTATAACTTTTCTCTAAGCATTTTCTTACGTAAAACTTACGAAAACCAAGTTTTTTTCTTAGATTGTATTTAAGTTAATACAATTCTTGATTTCTGCCTGCCCCGTGGTATAATGTTCATATCTTAAGTTAAGATGCATATTTTTGAACGGAGGCGCTTATGGACAGAAACGCATTGCTGTGCCGGAACATTCTGGAACACCCGCAGATAACCCAGAGGGAGCTGTCCCGGGCTCTGGATGTATCTCTGGGAACCGTCAACCATATTGTCCGGGAATGTACAGGCCAGGGACTGATCGCCGCGGAAAGCGGCAAATATCAGCTGACAGAAAAGGGCCGAAGCTATCTGGAGCCATACCGGGTAGACGGCGCGCTGATCATGGCGGCCGGTTTCGGCTCCCGCTTCGTTCCGCTGACCTTTGAGACTCCCAAGGGACTTCTGGAGGTATTCGGCGAGCGGATGATCGAGCGGCAGATACGCCAGCTTCACGAAGCCGGCATTCATAATATTACCATAGCTGTCGGCTATCTGAAAGAAAAATTTGAATATCTGATCGATAAATACGGTGTAAAGCTTCTTTATAACCCGGAATATTCCTCCAAAAACAACCTTTCCACCATTTACCACGCACGAAAGATTCTTTACGGAAAGAATATGTACATTCTCTCTTCCGACAACTGGATGAGGGAAAATATGTTTCATGCCTATGAATGCGGTTCCTGGTACTCCGCGGTCTACAAAAAAGGCGAGACTTCCGAGTGGTGCTTTTCCTATAATAAGAAGGGAAAGGTTCTGAACGTGAAAAGCGGCGGCCGGGACTCCTGGGTTATGTACGGCCCTGTGTATCTGTCAGCGGACTTCCTGGCTGATTTCCTTCCCGTTGTGGAGCAGTACTGCCATATTCCGGGAACGGAGCAGTTTTACTGGGAGAGCGTATATCTGGAGATGCTGGACGGCTCCGCCCGAGAACGTCTGAAGGCGGCGCCGGGGACGGCCTCCGCTTCTTTCCATGTTCCTGAACTGTACATTAATTTCCAGCCGGACGATTCCGTCTACGAATTTGAAAACCTGGAGGAGCTGAGAGGCTTTGACAAAAAATATCAGAACCAGTCGGACAATGAGGCCCTGGAACTGATTTCCCGGGTGTTTCAGGTGCCGGAATCCGAAATTCACAATATCCGCTGCGTAAAAGCCGGGATGACCAACCAGTCGTTCCTGTTTCAGGTTCGGAACAAATCTTATATCTGCCGGATCCCCGGCCCGGGGACAGGACTTTTGATCAACCGGAAGCAGGAAGCCAAAGCCTTTGAAGCCGTAGCGCCTCTGAACATTTCGGAAAAGATCGTCTATTTTGACAGCGGCTCGGGATATAAGATCGCGGAATATTATGAAGGGGCGAGAAATTCCGATCCTCTGAGCGAAGAGGATGTGAGCCGCTGCATGGAGCTTCTCCGGCGCCTTCACCGTTCCGGAATAAAGGTAGAGCACTCCTTTGATATCCGGGAGCGGATTTCTTTCTATGAAAATCTGTGCAGAAGCCATGGGGAAATCCCCTTTGAGGATTACCCTCAGGTAAAAAAGCAGATGGTCGAACTGATGGACCGCCTGGACAGCTTAAACCGTCCCAGGACATTTGCCCACGTAGACAGCGTCGCGGATAATTTTCTGTTTCTCCCGGACGGGCAGCTAAAGCTAATTGATCTGGAATACGCGGGTATGTGCGACTGCCTGATCGACGTCGCCATGTGCGCCATCTACTCCTACTATGACGACCGGCAGGTGGACTGGCTAATCCGCCTGTACCTGCAGAGAGAGCCAACGGCGGAAGAACAGACCGTCATTTACTCCTACATCGCCCTGGGAGGCTTCCTGTGGAGCCTGTGGGCTGTGTACAAAAGCTGCATCGGACAGGAGTTCGGAGAGTATACCATTATCATGTACCGGTACGCCAAGCGGTTCTACCGCAAGATATTCCAAAAAATGTAATAAAAAATTCATTTTGTCTCTATATATTGTGCAAAAAATATGATATACTGTATATAATACGGAATTATATATTCGAGGAGGGTATGAATATGACTCGTTGGAAACCGCTGCGCGTTCTCGCGCTGGTTCTGTTCCTGGGTATCATGACGGCAGGTTCTGTCTCCACGGCCTGGGCGGGGTGGAACAATTCAAGCGGCAAATGGATTTATTATGATACCGACGGTTCCATCCGCAAGGGCTGGCTGAAGACCACAACCGGGGATTACTATTTCATGGACCTGACCACGGGACAGATGACCACCGGTTGGAAGCAGGTAGACAACAAGTGGTACTATTTCCGGAGTGACGGCGTGATGGTTGCCAGCAGCTGGATCATTGATAACGGCAAGTACTACTACTTATATGAAGACGGCACCATGATTACCGGATGGCTGAAGATCGGCAACGATTATTACTACCTGAAGGCCGACGGCGCCATGACCACCGGATGGACCCAGATGAACAACGCCTGGTATTACGGAGACGAATCCAACGGTCATATCGCCATCGGGTGGAAGCTGATCAACAACACCTGGTATCTGTTCGCGGACGACGCCCACATGCTGACCGGATGGCAGCAGGCAAACGGCAAGTACTATTATCTCAACACCGACGGACGGATGCTGACCGGGTGGCTCAGCGATTCCACCGGGAACCGCTATTACATGTCTCCCTCCGACGGGAGCATGTCCATTGCCTGGAAACAGATTGACAACGGCTGGTACTATTTCAGCAATTCCGGCCACCTGCAGAGCGGCTGGCTGAATCTGAACAACAAATACTATTACCTGGATCCCAATAATGGCGGGCGCATGGTTGCCAACACTACCATGACCATCGACGGAATATCTTATTCCTTCGACGCCAACGGCGTTTACTACACCTCCGCCAACAACAACTGGTCCTCTTCGTCAGGACCTTCCGGTTCCGGCGGTACTGTCAGCGGCGGTCCCGGCTCCAGCTCAGGCGGCGTCGTCAGCGGCGGTCCCGGCTCCAGTTACGGCAATACGACAGTAGTGGGCTCTCCCGGTTCCAGCAGCTCCTATTCCAGCAGCTCATCCTCCTCTTCTTCCGGCAGCAGCATTCATACGGGTATTCCTCCCTTCGATCTGCAGCCCGGACTGACCGGCGGCCCCGGCGTCAACCGTTAACTGTTAACCAGCGCATTGGAAATACAGAATTGAACATTCAGATCAAAAACAGGCGTCAGCTTCCGGCAAAGGAAACTGACGCCTGAATCATTATACGAAATCCATATCCATCAAACTTAGTAGAACAGCCGGTTCACCGCGCTGAAAATGCCCCGGAAGGACGCTCTGGTAATATTGGAGCTGATGCCCACGCCGTAGGTTACCTTGCCGCTCTTTACATCCATCAGATGGATGTAGGAAGCCGCCTGAGCTCCGGAACCGGAAGTCAGCGCATGCTCATTGTAATCCAGCACCCGGATTTCAATGCCCAGTTCCTTCTCAAGGCCCTTCTGCATGGCGTCGATGGGGCCGTTGCCCACACCCTCAAACACTTTCTCAATGCCGTTGTTGGTGTAGGTAACCGTCACCAGAGTAGCGAAGCTGCCGTCCGCCATCTCCGTATCGTGAATCTGACATTTGCGGAAGTGAATGGGCTCTTTCCGCTCTGTGTAGTTGTTGCGGAACTCTTCCATAATCCGCTCGGGAGCCACTTCGCCCTGCTTCTCGGAAATCTTCTGAATCACATCGGCAAACTCCTTGTGCATTCCCTTCGGCAGCTTGAAACCGTAGAAGGTATCCATAACAAAGGCCACGCCGCCCTTGCCGGACTGACTGTTGATGCGGACGATGGGCTCGTAAACTCTTCCGATATCGGAGGGGTCGATCGGCAGGTAAGGAACCTCCCAATACTCCCCGTGGCGCTCCTTAAGGGCCTGCATGCCCTTATTGATCGCATCCTGATGGGAACCGGAGAACGCGGTAAATACCAGCTTGCCCGCATAGGGATGTCTGGGGTCGATCTCCATCTTGGTGCAGCGCTCATAAACCTCCGCGATCGCCCGCACATTCTCAAGATTCAGCTTGGGATCAATGCCCTGAGAGAACATATTATAAGCAAGGGTCAGGATATCCACGTTGCCGGTCCGCTCTCCGTTGCCGAAAAGGGTTCCCTCCACACGGTCCGCTCCCGCCATAAGGGCCAGCTCCGTAGCCGCCACGCCGGTTCCCCGGTCATTGTGGGGATGCAGGCTCAGCACAATGCTGTCCCTGTTTTTGAAATGCTTGTTCATCCACTCGATCTGGTCCGCGTACACATTGGGAGTGGTCATCTCCACCGTCGACGGCAGGTTGAAGATGATCGGCCTCTCCGGCGTCGCCATCCCCCAGGTATCCATAACCGCCTCACAGACCTCCAGCGCGTAATCCAGCTCTGTGCCGGTAAAGCTCTCCGGCGAGTACTCCAAAAGCAGGTCGCCCTCATATTTCTCCGCGTATTTCCTTACCATCTCCGTGGCGTCCGTGGCAATCTTCTTGATCTCTTCCTTGTCCTTATGGAACACCACGTCTCTCTGAAGCGTGGAGGTGGAATTATAAATATGGAAAATTACTTTCTTAATACCCTGGATGGCCTCAAACGTTCTCTTAAGCAGATGCTCCCGGCACTGAACCAGAACCTGAATCCGCACATCGTCGGGAATCAGCTTCCGCTCCACCAGCTGACGCAGGAAATCAAACTCAATCTGAGAAGCGGCCGGAAAACCGACTTCGATCTCCTTAAAGCCCAGCTTCACCAGCATATTGAAAAATTCGATTTTTTCCTCAACTACCATGGGCTCGATCAGAGCCTGATTGCCGTCTCTCAAATCGACGCTGCACCAAACCGGCGCTTTATCGATCACCTTATTCGGCCATTCTCTGTCCGGCATATTAACCGGCGGTACCTGTTTGTATCTCTTATAATTTAACATGATCTTTTCCTCCTGAATGATGATTACAGCTTCTGATTAAATGAATTTCCCGTCCGATTTTCTCACAAGCCCCGCAGTCGGTAGATCACGCTGTACTTTCTGATAATATTTAATTTCGCTTTTTTCACCGGGCCAGCCCCATCTTTCATCATTTCCTTTCTCTTCAGCCGTCTGAAACGGCGTTCCTTGATTATAGCATAGAGCAAAATATCTGGCAAGATAAATTTTTATATCGCCCTACAGGCCGTTTTGCATCACCCCACAGGTGGGGTTTTGCATACATCTCGCAGGCCGTCTCAGGCGCTTTCATTCATCTTCGCCAGCTTCGCCGCCTGGTCCGCCGCGATCAGGCTGTCCAAAAGCTCCTGAATGTCCCCGTCCATAATGGAATCGATCCGATACAGGGTCAGCTTGATCCGGTGGTCAGTCACGCGGCCCTGAGGGAAATTGTAGGTGCGGATTTTCTCGGAACGGTCGCCGGTGCCGATCTGGCTGCGCCGCTCCTCCGCCTCGGAATTCTGCCGCTTCTCCAGCTCCATATCATACAGCTTGGAGCGGAGCAGGCGAAACGCCTTCTCCTTGTTCTGCAGCTGGGATTTCTCCGTCTGGCTATAGATCACGATCCCCGTGGGGATATGGGTCAGGCGCACTGCGGAATCCGTCGTATTGACACACTGGCCGCCGTTTCCGGACGCCCTCATCACATCGATCCGGCAGTCCTTCATATCGATCTGAACATCCACGTCCTCCGCCTCGGGCATCACCGCCACCGTGGCGGTGGAGGTATGAATGCGGCCGCCGCTTTCCGTCTCCGGCACCCGCTGGACACGGTGAACGCCGCTCTCATACTTCATCTTGGAGTAAGCGCCCCTGCCGGTGATCATGGCCACCACTTCCTTAAAGCCGCCGATTCCGCTTTCATTCAGACTGACGATCTCCACCTTCCAGTGATTGGACTCGGCATAATTGACATACATCCGGTACAGCTCCGCCGCGAACAGGGCGGCCTCCTCGCCTCCTGCGCCTGCGCGGATCTCCAGGATAATATTCTTATCGTCGTTAGGGTCCTTGGGCAGAAGCAAAATCTTCAGCTTCTGTTCCAGTTCTCCGATGCGCTGCCTGGCATCGGCCAGTTCCTCCTTGGCCAGCTGACGCATTTCCTCGTCGCTCTCCTCATTCAGAAGAGCCAGGCTGTCCTCCGCGTCCTGATTGGCCTTCTTATATTCTCTGTAAGTATCCACCAGAGGAAGCAGGTCCGCCTGCTCTTTCATCAGCTTCCGGAAACGGTTCTGGTCCTCCGTCACCGACGGGCTGTTCAGCTCCTGCATCAATTCCTCATAGTGAATCAAAATATCATCCAAATGGTCAAACATGGATACCTCCTAACACCGGGCCCGTACCACCCGGTCAAGCCCAGGCAAATCCCGAAATACTTCTATCTCCTTAAATTTATGTTCCTCCAGGATCCGGCTCACCGCCTGTCCCTGGTCAAATCCGATCTCCAGATATACCGCACCGCCCGGATTCAGCCATCTGCCTGCCTCCCCGGCTATCCTTCTGTAAAATGCCAGCCCGTCCGCAGCCCCGTCCAGAGCCAGAACCGGCTCGCGGCGCACCTCAGGCTGAAGCTCATCGATCACTCCCGTTGGAATATAGGGCGGATTGGAAACCAGAATATCATACTTTTCTCCCTGTGGCAGCGCGTCAAACAGATCTCCCCGGCAGAGCAGAAAAACCGGTCTTCCATCCCGTTCCTCAGATTTCGGACTATCTTTCGCCCTGTCCGGCGTCTCTACAGACCAGCCTTTCAGCAGGTTTTCCGCGTTCCTCTCCGCAACCTGAAGGGCCTCCGGCGACAGATCCGAGGCCGTTACCCTCTCATAACCGCCCTTTACAGCCAGGCTGAGGGCGATACAGCCGGAACCGGTACACAGATCGAGCACCGATTTTCTTCTGTCTTTCTGCTCCCGCAGCACCAACTCCACCAGAGTCTCCGTGTCCTGCCTGGGTATCAGCACATGCAGATTCACCTGAAAATTCAGTCCCATAAATTCCTGACAGCCCAGAATATACTGAAGAGGCTCCCGCTCCGACCTGCGGCGGATCATCTGCCGGTAATCCTCCTGCCTGCCGAGCTCCGAATCATCCACTGTCCGCGTCCGATTCAGGAGAAAATGGGCCTCGTCCATGTCAAAGGCCGCCAGAAGAAGCCGTCTGGCATCCAGCGCCGCGTCCGGAACGCCGGCCTTTTCAAGGGCATCGGCGCCCTCCCGCAGAAGCTGTCCCAGCGCCGTCACTGCCGGACCCCGCCGAAATTCTCTTCCAGATATTTTCTCCAGTCAAACACAGCCTCCACCGCGGCAATGGCCACCTCTATCATGCTGTCGTCCGGCTCCCTGGTGGTCAGATTCTGCATCCAGAGTCCCGGCTTGCTCAGGAGATTGACGATACAGTTGTCGCTGCGGCCGGCCAGACGCAGAAACTCATAGGACACTCCCGCGATCACGGGAATCAAAATGATCCTGCTGGCCACCTTGGGCAGGAACCCGTCTACCCGGATCACCATAAAAAACAGAATGCTGATCATCATAACAATGATGAGGAAGCTGGTTCCGCACCGCTTATGCTGCTTGGAGCTGGCTCTCACATTGTCCACATTCAGCTCCATGCCGTGCTCGATGCAGTTGATGCACTTGTGCTCGGCGCCGTGATACTGATAGGTCCTTCGGATGTCCTCCATATTGGACACCAGTTTAATATAGATAATAAAAATAGCCAGACGGATAACGCCCTCCAGAAAGGCCATCAGCGTGTCCGACGGAACCAGGGGCTTCAGCAGGCGGCTGATGCCCAGGGGAAGGATCATAAAAATGATGATCGCGGCGATAAAAGAAAATACCATGACTGCCGACATCAGATATTTCTCCAGTTTCTCCCCGAACCGGTCCTCCAGCCATTTCTCCAGCCGTCCGGGCTCTTCCTCTGTCTCGTCGTCCTCAAAAAAGCTGGCCGACAGCGTCAGCGTCCGCATGCCCAGAATCAGGGAATCGGCAAAATTGAACACACCGCGGACAAAAGGCAGGGCAAATACCGGATATTTCTCTGTCAGGCTGACGTAGGTATCCTTACAGACCGCTATCTCGCCGTCGGGCTTGCGGACCGCGGTGGCGTAATCATCCTTATTCTTCATCATGATGCCTTCGATCACTGCCTGGCCGCCTATTCCAGAATATTTCATAAACGATCTCCTCCGCTCCGAAAAAGAGCGCTGCAAAGCCGGTTTTCTGCGACAAAAACGGGTTGGGTCAAGTGTCTCCACTCAATCCAACCCCTGTTCTCAAATCGCTTACTATTTGCCTGCGTTAACACCGTACTTACGATTGAACTTATCAATACGTCCGCGAGCGGCAGCGGTCTTCTGCTGGCCTGTATAGAATGAATGGCATTTGGAGCATACCTCTACGTGAATCTCCTTCTTCGTGGAGCCGGTAACGAACTCATTCCCACAGTTGCAGGTCACCTTGGCCTGATAGTACGCCGGATGGATTCCCTCTTTCATGTCTCTCACCTCTCAAATCTCTTAATTTTCTATGCAATTGTGACCTTCTCATCACATTTTGTCATGGAAACAGCCTACTTAGTATATCATAGAACTTTTTATTATGCAAGCGGAAAAATTAATTTTTCAAACCCATTTTTTAAAAGAATCGGGTCTTTCTGACTATCTCCATGAATTCCCGGTTGTTTCTGGTCCGGGAGAACATGTTCAGGATCTGTTCCACAGCGTCGTCCGCCTTCATGCCGTTCGTCGCCTTACGGATAATATCCACGCATTCCTGCTCTTCTCTCGTCAGCAGCAGCTGATCATTTCTGGTACCGGACTTCAGAATATCGATCGCCGGGAAGATACGCTTCTCCGACAGCTTCCGGTCAAGCACCAGTTCCATATTGCCGGTGCCCTTAAATTCCTCGTAGACCACATCGTCCATGCGGCTCCCCGTATTCACAAGGGCAGTCGCCAGGATGGTCAGGCTGCCGCCCTCCCGCATATTCCTGGCCGCGCCAAAAAACCGCTTGGGCATGTGCAGCGCCGCCGGGTCCATACCGCCGGACAGGGTCCGTCCGCTGGGAGGAACCACGATATTGTAGGCTCTGGCCAGCCGGGTAATGCTGTCCAGGAGAATGATAACGTCCCGGCCATGCTCCACAAGACGGCGGGCACGCTCCACCACCATCTCGGAAACCCTTTTATGACGTTCCGGAAGCTCGTCAAAAGTAGAATAAATAACCTCCACGTTCTTTCCGACAACTGACTCCTTGATGTCCGTGACTTCCTCAGGCCGCTCGTCGATCAGAAGGATAATCAGATGCATGTCCGAATGATTGGTGGTGATCGCCTGGGCAACCTGCTTCAAAAGCGTCGTCTTGCCGGCCTTGGGCGGGGATACGATCATTCCTCGCTGTCCCTTGCCGATCGGCGCCAGCAGATCCAGAACTCTCATGGCAGTGGAATTGGGTCTTCCGGGCGTCTCCATATGAAGTCTTTCATTGGGAAAGATCGGGGTCAATTTCTCAAAGCTTGGCCTGGTTTCCAGAACCGACAGCGGATACCCGTTGACTGTCTTAATATACAGCAGTGCCGCGAATTTCTCGGAAGCCGTCTTCACGCGGCGGCTGCCTACCAGAATGTCCCCGGTTTTCAGATTAAACCGGCGGATCTGGGACGGCGCCACATACACGTCGTTCTCACCGGGCAGGAAATTCTCGCAGCGGATGAAACCAAAACCGTCCGGCATAACCTCCAGAATCCCGTTGGCCGCGACACCGCTGTCCAGCTCGGCGATATCCTGAGGGGACTGGTCGGGGAACTGGGCCTGAATCTGGGGAGAGATGCCGGATACGCTCACTCCGGAAGCCTCCGGAGCAATCTCGGCGCTCTCGCGGGAAACATCCGCGCTTTCCGCACGCGGCGCCGGAGCGCTGTTCTCCCTGAAACCGGTATTCTCCCTGGCTCCGCTGTTCTCCCGGAAGCTGCCGCTGTCTCTGGCTCCACTATTCTCCCGGTAACCGCCGCTGTCTCTGGCTCCGCCATTCTCCCGGTAACCGCCGCTGTCTCTGGCTCCGCTGTTCCGGTTATAGTCGTTCCGGTATCCGCCGTTGTAGGAACGGCTGAACACCGGCCTCCCCGTCAGACGCTGCGGGCGCTCCGAACCGCCGCCGCGCTGACCGCTCTCCTGCCGGTCCTGATTATCTGTCCGCCGGGGCATGTCCACCCTTCGGGAGTTGCCCTGCTTTGCGGCCGCTTCCGAAACTTTCTCCGGAGCCGTCTCCTCCGCAGCGCCGGCCTCCGCTGACTGCTGTTTCTCTTTCTCCAGTTCTTCCGCTTTCGCGCACAGCAGATCGATCAGCTCACCTTTTCTCATGGTGCTGATCCCTTTCATTCCCTGGGCCTTAGCAATGGCTTTCAGTTCTGTCAGAGGCAAGGTCTGTAATTTTTCGCGCATGTTAATTCTCCTTTATTTAGTCTGCTCTCATCCGGGGGATTTCTCTGCGAATAAATAAAAAAATATTGACAGGATTCATGATTACGCTTATTATAGCCTATTCTTTACGAAAAAGAAAGCGGTTTTTTCAGAAACTCAAAAAATTCCCGTATTTTCCGCTCATATCCCTGGTCGGAACAATGATAAAACTCCCTGTTTTCCATGCCCTCAGGCAGATACTGCTGTTTTACGTAATGGTTGGGATAGTCGTGGGGATACAGATATCCCGCGCCGCGGCCCAGCTTCTCCGCGCCCCGGTAATGCGTATCCTGCAGATGAGGCGGCACCGGAGGCGTCTTCTCCTGAGACACCGCCTCGGCCGCTTCCCCGATGGCCTGAACCACGGAATTGCTCTTAGGCGCCGTCGCCACGTAGATGGCCGCTTCCGCCAGAATGATCTGGGCCTCCGGCATGCCGACCCGCTCCACGGCCTGGGCCGCGCCGGCCGCTACCACCAAAGCCTGAGGATCCGCCATCCCCACATCCTCCGCCGCGTGGATCATAATCCTTCTGGCAATAAGTTTAATATCCTCTCCGGCATAAAGCATACGGGCCAGATAATAGACTGCCGCGTCCGGGTCCGAGCCCCGCATACTCTTAATAAAAGCGGAGATCGTATCATAATGATTGTCCCCGTCCCGGTCATAACGGACGGCTCTTTTCTGAATACATTCCTGGGCCACGCTCAGATCAATGTGAATGATTCCGTCGGCGCTTCTCTCCGTAGTCAGAACGCCCAGCTCCACCGCGTTTAAGGCCGCCCGGGCGTCCCCATTGGCCATGTCCGCCAGAAAATCCACAGCTTCCTCATCAATCTCCGCCCGGTAGCTGCCCATGCCCTTCTCCCTGTCCCGGACTGCCCGGTAAATCAGCTCTCTGATGTCATCCTTCTCCAGACTTTTCAGCTCAAATATCCGGGAGCGGGACAAGAGAGCGCCATTCACCTCAAAATAAGGATTCTCCGTCGTCGCCCCAATGAGGATCAGCGTTCCGTCCTCCACATAGGGCAAAAGGTAGTCCTGCTGGCTTTTGTTGAACCGGTGTATCTCATCCACAAACAGAATCGTCCGCCTGCCGTACATACCCAGCGCGTCCCGGGCCTCCTTCACTACCTCTTCCATATCCTTCTTGCCGGCCACCGTAGCGTTAATCTGACGGAATCCGGCTTTTGTGGTATTGGCGATCACCTTGGCCAGCGTGGTCTTGCCGGTCCCCGGCGGGCCGTAAAAGATTATGGAGCCCAGCTGGTCTGCCTTGATAGCCCGATACAGCAATTTGTCCTTCCCGATAATATGTTTCTGTCCCACCACCTCGTCCAGCGTCGCAGGCCGCATCCTGGAGGCCAGAGGCGATTCCTTCTCCTGGACAGAGCTTCTCATATAGTCAAATAAATCCATATCCGCTCCTGTTCCTTTACTCGATCAGCATCTCATCAACCGTAACAAAATTATAGCCTTCCCCGGAAAGCGTGTCAACCAGTTCCAGAGCCGCCTCCACGGAAGATTCATACACGTCGTGGAGCAGAATAATGCTTCCGTCCTCCACATGATCCTCCACGTAGCTCACGACGGCGTCCTTATTCTGGCTTTTCCAGTCCAGAGGGTCCAGGTTCCACAATGCTACTGTCATGGGTACCCTGGATTCCAGCTCCTCGCTCCAGGAGCCGAAAGGCGGACGGACGTAGGCAGGGGCCTCGCCGGTGATCGCTTCTATCTTTTCGTTGGTATAGGCGATCTGCATACAGGCCGACTCCGCGTCCTCAGCCGTCAGCTGCAGGTGGTCCTGGCTGTGATTGCCGATCAGGTGGCCGTCCCGGTACATCTGCCGGACAATCTCTTCCTTTCCGTCAATATTCTGTCCTATCAGGAAAAAGGAGGCATGAACCTTCCTTCTGCGCAGGCCCTCCAGCAGTCTGGGGGTATAGACGGCGTGGGGACCGTCGTCAAAGGTCAGGGCGACTGTCCTGACGGGGGACGTCCGGCTGTTTCCGGCTTCCCGGTAAGTCTCCGCCGCCCCATGGCCCATATCCGCGGCTGTCAAAAGCGCCAGCAGAATCCAGCACCAGACCGCAATCCTTCTTCCCGCAAACCACCGCCGCCTGTTCATACGCGCCTTCCGCATTTCTCCATTACAGCTATTATATGACAGCACCGACGGATTCAGAACACTTTCCGTCTTTTTCAGGCAACGGCAAAGGGCGTCCCAAACGGAACGCCCTGTATCTCAGTCAAAAGCTTTCATTCTGTTATGACAGCACCGCGTCGTAGGCAGCGCTCATGCCCTGCTCCTCAATCATATCGTACCACTTCTGGACCTCAGGCTGCAGATCGCTCAGATCCTGGCCCCAGTACTCCGTCTTGCGGAGGATATCCGGAACGGACGCATTCTTCATAAACGCCATGATCTCCTCGCCGTCGTTGGCCTCATCCGTCCGGTAGAAGGCGATCAGCGCCGCCAGAGAGAAGGTCAGTCCGGTGGGATATTTGCCGAAGGCTTCCTTGTATTCCAGAATTGTCGGCAGCACTCTCGCCTTGAACTTGGATACGGAGTTTAAGGCGATGGACAGCAGGAGGTGCTTGATAAAGGGATTGGAGAAACGCTCCAGAACCGCGGCGCCGAACTGCCGGTTGTCCTCCGTGTCGCCGATGGTGGGAATGATTTCCTCAAAAATGCACTTTTTCAGAAGAGCGGACACCTTCTCATCCTTCAGGCACTGTCCCACAGTCTCCAGGCCGTAGAGGCGTGCTCCCAAAACCATGGACGTATGGGCGCCGTTTAAGATACGTACTTTTCTCTTCTTGTAGGGGTCTACGTTGTCCGTCCAGACCACATTGAAACCGGCCTTCTGAAGGGGAAGCTCATCCTCATGATGGCCCTGGATCACCCAGAGATGGAAGATCTCAGCCGTATCCATCATGTTGTCCTGCTGGCCGATCCTCTCGCAGAGAGCCTGGTGCTCATCTCTCGGGAATCCGGTAACAATACGGTCCACCAGGGTGGAGCAGAAATCATTTTCATTCTTCAGCCAGGTCTTGAAATCCTCTCCCAGGCCCCACAGATCCGCGTACTGAAGGCAGCACTTCTCCAGCTCCTCGCCGTTGTGGTCGATCAGCTCGCAGGAAAGAATGATAAAGCCGGGAAGTCCCAGTTTAAATCTTCTGTACAGAAGCTGGGTCAGCTTGCCCGGAAAGCTCTTGGCCGGAGCGTCCTCAAACCGGTTGTCCGGAACAAATTCGATTCCGGCCTCTGTCGTGTTGGACACCACAAAACGGAAATCCGGGTTCTCCGCCAGAGCCATATAGGCGCCGCAGTCGGTATAGGGATTCACGCATCTGGAAATAACATCGATATGGGTATGCTCATCCACTACCTGTCCGTTGTCAATGCCCCGCAGGAACAGGTTGTACTCGCATCCCTGCTTCTCCAGGGTCTCGCACATTCCCCGCTCAATCGGCTGGACTACCACCACAGAACCGTCAAACAGGCCCTTATCCTTCATCTTCTGGAAAAAGTAATCTACAAATCCCCGCAGAAAACCGCCTTCGCCAAACTGAATTACCGTTTCTTTCTTGTTGCTCATGTCTGCTCCCCTCCGTTATTCTTTATTAATTGCGCAAATTGTAAGCGCTTTCATTAACCGTTACGTTTACTATACACCATTTTCAGAGAGATTGCAAGCACAAAAAAGACGGTACCCCAAAAAATGGATACCGCCCTTTCCCTTACTGAATCTAAACTGCTTAAATGGCCCTCACGTTCACAGCCTGCATTCCGCGATTACCTTCCGCCATGTCAAAGGTCACCTTCTGACCGTCCTCCAGAGTCTTGTAGCCGTCAGCAATGATGCCGGAGAAATGTACAAATACTTCCTCCCCGGTCTCGTCATTGGTGATGAATCCGTAGCCTTTCGTTGCGTTAAACCATTTTACTGTACCTTTGTTCATGCTGGTACACCTCCTAAATTAAATTCGTACTTCTCCTGAAAAAAAATTCACATGTTTTTGTAAATCACCTGTGCCCAATGACTTACAAAAACATGTGAATCAAAAGCTCATTCAAAATACAAGTTCTTTTTACCATAATTTTTCCTGTTTGTCAAGACATCCTTGTGAAAAAATAATAAAAAGCTCCCGGAGTCGTAACGATCCCGGGAGCAGCGCCAATCCTGCTTCGCAGATTCGGATTACTTCAGAGTAACCTTTGCGCCCTCTGCCTCCAGCTTGGTCTTCAGTTCCTCGGCCTCTTCCTTGGAAACGCCGGTCTTTACAGCCTTGGGAGCGCTGTCCACTACGTCCTTGGCTTCCTTTAAGCCCAGGCCGGTAGCTTCACGTACAACCTTGATAACTTTAACCTTGTTGGGACCAACCTCGGTCAGCTCAACATCAAACTCAGTCTTCTCCTCAACAGCCTCAGCAGCGGGGCCTGCAGCAGCCACAACAACGCCTGCAGCGGCAGATACGCCAAACTCTTCCTCACAAGCCTTTACCAGCTCGTTCAGCTCCAGTACAGATAACTCTTTGATTGCTTCAATAAACTCAGCAGTTGTCAACTTTGCCATTGTTCATACCTCCGTATAATTTTCTTTTAAATTTTCAGTGACAGTTTCCTTTGGAAATATTGCCGGATCATTAAGCTTCCGCGGCAGCGCCGCCATTCTTTTCCGCGATCTGGTTCAGCACGCGCGCCAGATTTGCGATCGGAGACTGCATGCTTCCCAGCAGTCTGCCCAGCAGCACTTCTCTGGACGGGATGGATGCGATAACCTGCATGCCCGCCGCGTCGTAGTAAGTATCCTCGACTACGCCGCCCTTTATCTCCAGAATCGGAGCCTTCTTCGCGAACTCAGACAGGATCCTGGCCGGAGCCGTAGCATCGGTCTTGGATACAGCCAGTGCCGTGGGGCCCTCCAGGTTGGGAGCCAGCGCCTCAAAAGGCGTTCCCTTCGCGGCAAAACGGATCATGGTATTTTTGTAAACCTTGTAGGTAACGCCGGCCTCTCTTAACTGCTTACGCAGCTGAGTATCCTGCTCTACCGTAAGGCCACGGTAATCTACCACCACCGCCGTCTGCGCTCCGTCGAACAGGTCAGCAATCTCTTTTACGATTGGCTGCTTTAATTCAACTTTTGCCATAGATGGTCTACCTCCTTCATTTATTGGGAGTATTGAAATCGGATTGAGGAAAAAACCTCCCTGCCGAACCGACAGGGAGGTCATAAACATACACTTACGTGAAGTATCAGTCCTCGGCAGGCGTTTTCAACTTATGCCTTGCGGCACCTGCTGTCTTCGGCTTTCAATACTTGCGTATTGTATCATATCTATATCAGGATTGTCAACATCAAAGTAACATTAGTTGACCAGCTTCGCCACATTCAGCTTGATTCCGGGGCCCATGGTGGAAGTGATGGTCGCACTTCTGATGAACTGGCCCTTCAGCGCGCTGGGTCTTGCTTTGATGATGGCATCCATAAGCGTCTGGAAGTTGTCCGCCAACTGCTCTTCTGTGAAAGAAGCCTTACCCACTGGCACATGGATAATATTGGTCTTGTCAAGACGGTACTCAATCTTACCGGCTTTAATCTCATTGATCGCTTTGGTCACGTCCATTGTAACCGTTCCTGCCTTCGGGTTGGGCATCAGGCCTTTCGGTCCCAGGATACGGCCCAGCCGTCCTACAACGCCCATCATGTCCGGAGTCGCCACGACCACGTCGAAATCCAGCCAGCCTTCATGCTGGATCTTCGGGATCAGCTCCTCGCCGCCTACATAATCGGCGCCCGCCGCCTGAGCCTCGTCCAGCTTCGCGCCCTTGGCAAACACCAGGATACGAACGGTCTTGCCGGTTCCGTGAGGCAGAACTACAGCGCCGCGGATCTGCTGGTCCGCGTGACGTCCGTCACATCCTGTTCTCAGATGAACCTCGATAGTCTCGTCAAATTTGGCAACTGCAGCCTTCTTCACCAGAGCGATGGCGTCTGCAGCGTCATACTGTACGGAACGGTCTACTAATTTAGCAGCCTCTGCGTATCTTTTACCTCTTTTCATTTCTATAAACCTCCTTGTGGTATTGTCGGGGATTGCCCTCCCACGAATCGTTGTTGCTTCTTCGGTTCTGCACCTGAGGTGCGTTTACGGAAATTACTCCGCTACCGTAATGCCCATGCTCCTGGCGGTACCCGCGATCATGCTCATGGCCGCCTCAACGCTTGCCGCGTTCAGATCAGGCATCTTCAGCTCCGCGATCTTACGGATCTCGTCCTTGGAAATAGTAGCCACCTTGGTCTTGTTGGGCACGCCGGAACCGGACTTGATGTTGCAGGCCTTCTTCAGAAGAACGGCTGCCGGCGGAGTCTTGGTAATAAAGCTGAAGCTTCTGTCAGCGTAAACCGTGATAACCACCGGGATGATAAGATCGCCCTGGTCAGCGGTCCTAGCGTTGAACTCCTTGGTAAACTGCACGATGTTGACGCCGTGCTGGCCAAGGGCCGGACCTACCGGCGGCGCTGGCGTTGCCTTGCCAGCAGGAATCTGTAATTTGATATAACCAGTTACTTTCTTTGCCATAATCAGGCACCTCCTAAATATTGTGGTAATGTCGGGGGATGTCCCTCCCACTTGTTACAGTTACAGCTTTTTCAATTCCGTGAATGCCAGTTCCACCGGGGTCTCCCGGCCGAACATCTCAACATTGATGGTAGCTGTCTTCTTGCTCTCGTTAATCGCTTTGATCGCGCCTACCGTGTCCTTCCAGGCTCCGGAAACGACCACCACCGTGTCGCCGACCTCAAAATCAAGCACCACGCCGGCAGCCATAAAGCCCAGATTCTCCATCTCGGACTCTGTCAGGGGAACCGGTTTGGAACCAGGTCCGACAAATCCCGTAACTCCCCTGGTGTTGCGCACCACATACCATGTGTCATCGTTCATGACCATGTGTATGAGCACGTAGCCGGGAAACATCTTCTTGTCGACGGCCTTCTCCACGCCGTTCTTAATCTCCACCACCGCCTGCATGGGAACGGATACTTCCAGGATCTGGTCCTGAAGGCTTCTGTTCTCAATGGTCTTCTCAATGTCGACCTTTACCTTATTCTCATAGCCCGAGTAGGTATGAACCACGTACCAGTTCGCTTCTGCCATACGATTCACCTTTGCCCTTAATTATAAAATAAAACTGAGACCGTAGGAAATGATCAGGTCCAGGATAGCAATGATCAGGCCCAACGCGACTGAGCAAACCAGCACGGCGACTGTCTCGCGGCCCACTTCTTCTCTGTCCGGCCAGACAATCTTATCGAACTCGGCTTTCACGCCGGCAAAAAAGTTCTTCCTGCCGGTTTTCTTTTCCTTGCTTGCCGTTCCTTCCATAAAATTCACGTCCTTTACTCAACCTGATTACTTTGTCTCTTTGTGCAAAGTGTGTGTCTTACAGAATCTGCAGTACTTCTTGGTCTCCATCCGGTCCGGATGAGCCTTTTTGTCTTTTGTCATGTTGTAATTGCGCTGTTTGCACTCCGTACATGCCAGGGTAATCCTTGTGCGCACGACTTCCACCTCCACTTTCATCGTAGTTCTGTGGGCCTTTCCCGCCCCAATCTTCTCCGGATATCTTCAGGGAAAATTAGTGCAAAAAAAAAGACCTTTGTTCTTCCATTCGCCTCCCCACTATACCATAGGAAACGGAAAACGTCAATCTTTTTCTTTTATTTTGCCCGCAAATTTCAGCAAAAACCTGCTCCGGCCGTCAGATTCCGCCTCCGATACAGACGGTAAGCCCGTAAACCCGCTCCGCCCCCATGGACTTAAGCACCCGCGCGCAGGCTTCCATGGTGCTGCCGGTAGTATAAATGTCGTCTACCAGAAGCACCACCGCTGCTTTCTCCGGCAGAAGGCCGGGGCCGAACGCTCCGGTCAGATTGCGGAGGCGCTGAGACGGGTCCAGCTCCTTCTGCGGAAGAGTCTTCCGCACCCGCTTAAGCCCTTCCGGACAGACCGGGATATCCAGGATCCGTCCGACCTTCTCCGCCAGCACCCCGGCCTGGTTAAAGCCCCTGCTCCGCAGCCGGGACGGATGAACCGGAACAGGCACGATAACGTCCGGCTTCAGACGGAGAATCTGTTTTCCGAAGCGCAGGCAGAGGGCCCGGCTGTAAAAATCCAGGTACTCTCTCCTGTTTTTGTATTTGACCGCCGCCAGGGAAGTTCTGGCCGCCTGATTGTAGTTCAGAAGGGCAAAGTTTTTCTGAAAGCTTTTTGGACGCCTGCTGCAGTCAAAACAGTATTCGATCCGGCTGCTCTCCACCTGCTTGCCGCACCGCTGGCACACCGGCTGCCTCACCGGGGAAAGCTTTCCCACACATTCCGGGCAGATCAAGCGCCCTTTGGGCGCAGCGATCCTGCCGCACACCGGGCAGCGCCGGGGGAACAGAAGACCCAGCAACATATCGCCCCATCGGGCCGCCGGAGAATCCCATTGTTCCGCCATGCTTCTCCTGCTTCCGTCTGCCTCTGTCATCCTGCCTCCTGTCCTTATTCAGTCATACCGGTATCTCCTCGATCCTCTCCTGCAGGCCCGAGTACCGTCTCTGCTCCGTCTGATTCTCCGCCATGGCCAGGAAGGTCTCCGGAACTCCCACCAGGCATACGCAGGCCCTGGCTCTGGTCACGGCCGTATAGATCAGATTGCGGGTCATCAGCATCCTGGGACCGCTGTACAGGGGAATGATCACCGCGGGATACTCGCTTCCCTGGGCCTTATGGATGGTGGTGGCGTAAGCCAGCTCCAGCTCCTCCAGCTGCCGGAAGCTGTATTCCGCCATCCTCCCCTCGTCAAACTCCACCGTCAGGGTTTCCGCAAAAAGATTCAGCTCCCGGATGACTCCCATATCGCCGTTAAACACTCCCGCGCCGGTCTCCACGGGAATCCCGTACCTGCCCCGGACCTCCCACTCCATCTGGTAATTGTTCTTAATCTGCATAACCTTATCTCCCAGACGGAACACGGCTCCGCCGGACTCCTTCTCCGGCTTGGACTTATCCGCCGGGTTCAGAACTGACTGAAAGACCGCGTTCAGCCTTTCCACCCCCAGGGCCCCCTTCCGCATGGGAGTCAGGATTTGAATGTCAAAGGGCTCCGCGTGGACGTAGCCCGGCAGCTTGCGGGTCAAAAGCGTGATCATGGCATTTATGATGGCGTCCGGACTCTCTCTTCTGATAAACAGAAAATCCCTGCTCCGCTTCGCCAGATCCACCGGCTGTCCCTCATTGATGCGGTGGGCGTTGACGATGATATCGCTCTCCGCCGCCTGGCGGAAAATATGGGTCAGCATGACTACATTGAAGCGGCCGGAACGAATCATATCCTTCAGAACGTTGCCCGGCCCCACGGAGGGAAGCTGATTCACGTCTCCCACAAGGATCAGCCTGGTGCCCACGTTGACCGCCTTCAGCAGAGACTGCATCAGCTGAATATCCACCATGGACGCCTCGTCAATAATGATCACGTCGGCGTCCAGAGGATTTTCCTCATTCCGCTCAAACCTCATAGGCGAAGAACCGTCTTCCGCGGGAGCGCCGTTCAGCTCCAGCAGCCGGTGAATGGTCCTGGCCTCCCAGCCGGTGGCCTCGGTCATCCGCTTGGCGGCCCTTCCGGTAGGCGCCGCGAGAAGAATCTCCATTTCCTCCATCTCAAAATACTGGATAATGGCGTTGATGGCCGTGGTCTTTCCGGTTCCGGGCCCTCCTGTGATGATCAGGAGGCCGCTGTTGACCGCCTCCGCCACGGCCCTTACCTGCAGAGGGTCAAGCTCCATATCGTTCTGCTTCTGGATCAGGTCGATCCGCTTACTGATCTCCTCCATGGGAGTGGAGCCTTTGATGTTCAGATCGTGAAGCATCCGGGCGGTGTTCAGCTCCATGTAATAATAGGGAGCCGCGTAAACCGCCTGGCCTTTCCGCACGATCCGCCGGTCCATCTGAAGGTCCGCCAGATCATTTTCCATATTCTCCGGCTCCGTCAGAAGCAGCTGGGAGGCCTGGGCCGTCAGCTCCTCCACCGGCAGGTAGGTATGTCCCTGCCCGGCGGCCTGCAGAAGCACATACAAAAGCCCCGCCTTAACGCGGTAATCGGAATCCGCCGCGATGCCGGCTCTTCTGGCTATCTCATCCGCCATTTTAAAGCCCACCCCGGGAATATCGTCGGCCAGCCGATAGGGATTCTCCCGGATGATCCCGTACATCCTGGAGCCGTATTCCTGATAGATCTTCGCGGCCAGATTCATGGAGATCCCGTATTCCTGCAGAAATATCATGGCCTGCCGCATGTCCCTCTTTTCCTCCATCTGCTGGGAAATGACCATGGCCATGCGCTCACTGATCCCTTTCACCTCGGACAGCCGTTCCGGCTCCTCCTCGATCACCCGGAAGGTATCCGCCTTGAACTTGCGGACGATCCTGGCCGCCAGGGCAGCTCCTACTCCCTTGATGGCTCCGGAGCCCAGGTAGCGCTCCATGGCGGCCGCGTCCTCCGGCGTCTTCACCTCATAGGACTCCACCTGCAGCTGCTCCCCATAGACGGGGTGCTCCGTCATGGTGCCCACCGCCTCGATCATCTCTCCCTCACTTATGTACTGAAAGGTGCCTACCAGAACGTACTCCTGCCCCTCGCTGGCAACATCCAGCACGGAGTAGCCGTTGTCCTCGTTCCGGTATCTGATTTTCTCCACAAAGCCTGTTATCGCCGCCATACTGTCTCCCGGTAAAAAAATCGCTCCTGCCATATGGCAGGAGCGGCCGCGTTCTCCTGAATCCCTTAAAAATCTCTTCTGTCGATCCCGCCGATGCCGGACTCTATAAACTTCCCGGTACCGACAGCCACCGCCTGCAGCGGATCCTCCGCGATAATCGTGGTAATTCCCGTCTTCTCCTCGATCAGGGCGTCCAGACCGCTGAGCAGCGCTCCTCCTCCAGTCAGAACAATGCCCCGGTCGTAAATATCCGCCGCCAGCTCCGGCGGAGTCTTCTCAAGCACATTGTGAACGGCGTCCACGATCTGCAGGGCAGGCTCCTGAAGCGCCTCCAGCGTCTCGTCAGAGGTAACCACAATGGTCTTGGGCAGTCCCGTCACCAGGTTGCGCCCCCGGACCTCCATGGTCAGAACCTCCGGCCTCTTGTAGGCGGCGCCGATATTGATCTTGATCTCCTCCGCCGTCCTCTCGCCGATCAGAAGGTTGTGCTTCTTCCGCATGTAGCGGACCACCGCCTCGTCAAAATCGTCCCCGGCCACCTTGATGGAATCGCTGACCACGGTTCCCCCCAGGGATATCACCGCGATATCCGCCGTTCCGCCGCCGATATCCACGATCATATTGCCGCAGGCCTTGGAAATATCGATGCCGGCACCGATGGCGGCAGCCACCGGCTCCTCAATGATATGCACCTCTCTGGCTCCGGCCTGATAGGTGGCGTCCTCCACCGCCTTGCGCTCCACCTCCGTAGCGCCGGTAGGAATACATACGGCCACCCTGGGCTTCCGCAAGGTCTTCCTGCCCACTGCCTTGGTGATAAAATACTTCAGCATCTTCTCCGTCACCGTATAGTCGGAGATCACACCCTGGCGCAGAGGGCGGATCGCCACAATATTGCCGGGGGTGCGGCCGATCATCAGGCGGGCTTCCTCGCCAAAGGTAATAATCTTATTGTCGTCACGGTCAATGGCAACTACGGACGGCTCCTTCAGAACCACGCCCTTGCCCTTTATATACACAAGGATACTGGCTGTACCCAGATCAATTCCAATGTCATTGGACACCATCATAATACCTTCGTCCTCCTGCTGTCTGCGGCCTCCGCCGCAGCGTTCTCTGTCATTCTATATCAATCATTTTGTCTTATCCGTTACTATTATATACAATCCCGGCACTTTTTTAAAGGGAATTTTTCATGAATTTTCGTTTTAGAATTTTATAATGATTTGCTTTTAAAAACTTTATAAAGTTTATGCTTTTTTTATTAGCAGTACATATTTTGGACACATTTCTCAGGTATAGTAAGAACACGTTACAAAAAGCTTTTTCATACTCATACCGGACAGTGAGAACTGTCCGGTCCCCCCTAGAACAATTTCCTAAATATACCTACCATTCCCTACGAAAAGGCCTTGCGAAAGCAGGGCCTTTTACGTATCCTCCTGACACGGAAAGAGGGCAGCCCAAAAGTCATTTAAATGACCGGAGGAATGCCCTCTTTTTCCGCATGATCTGCAATTCCTTCATGATTTACGGTTTCCGCAGAAATAATGCGGAAAAATCAGTCTCAGATGGCGTCAACCATTGCGGACAGCGCCGCGCCCAGTGCCGCGGACTTGGCCTCCGCGTCCTCCAGGGAAGCGCCCTTCACGCCGTAGTACAGCTTGATCTTGGGCTCCGTACCGGAGGGTCTCACGCACAGCCACGCGTTGTCGTTCATATCATAATAAAGCACGTTGGAGGAAGGAAGTCCCGTGGGGGTCTCCTGGCCGGTGGTCATATCCCTGATGACGCCGGTCTTGTAATCCCGGGCGGACAGAACCTTGTACTCGCCCACCTGAGCCGGAGTGTTGGCCCTTAAAGTCTCCATGATCGTCTGGATCTTGGCCAGTCCCTCGATGCCGGCCAGGCTGATGGACTTCACCGCGTCTTTGTAGTAGCCGTACTTCTCATACATAGCCACCATGGCATCCCACAGGGTCATGTTCTTCGTCTTATAATAAGCGGCGGCCTCGCACAGAGCGACGCTGGCGGACACGGCGTCCTTGTCGCGGGCGTAGGTGCCGATCAGGCAGCCGTAGCTTTCCTCCATACCAAACATATAATGGCCTACGCCGGTGTTCTCTTCCTTCAGGATCTGCTGGCCGATCCACTTGAATCCGGTCAGGCACTCCACCAGCCGGCAGTTGTAATTGGCGGCAACCGCGTCGATCAGGTTGGTGGACACGATGGACTTCACCACCTCGCCGTCCGCCGGGATCTTACCTGCGGCTGCTCTCTGGCTCAGCACATACTCGCACAGAAGAGAACCGGACATATTGCCGGTCAGGGAAATATACTGTCCCGACTTGGTGTCCTTCACATACACGCCCAGACGGTCGGCGTCCGGGTCGGTGGCCAGCACCAGGTCAGCGTCGGTCTTCTTCGCGATCTCAAGCCCCAGAGCAAAGGCCTCCGCCGCCTCCGGGTTCGGATAGCTGACGGTCGGGAACTCGCCGTCCGGCAGCTCCTGCTGGGGAACCACCTG
>CANQSK010000027.1 GCA_947626475.1 uncultured Lachnospiraceae bacterium | reverse complement strand
GAATGAAAGGCAGAAAGAGGGACTCAAAGAAGTCCCCCGTCATCGTGCCCTATTTCCCCACCCCGTGAAAAGTAACGTTCCTTCATCCAAATCATAAAACTCCTTATGGCTTAATCTGTACTTTTTAAAAAACTGGTGGTATAATGTTCACGAAAGCTATAAGCCGTGCAGAATCTGTCGAAATCAAAGTTGTGCATGCTTGCATGTATACAACTTTGATTTCGGCAGATTCTATAGAGTTTTATTTTTGAAACTGTGAACAGGGAGGACGCCCCGGATGAAGAAAAGAACGGTCAGATTTCTGCTCGTCAGCATTATATTGGTGGCTGTGCTCTGTGTAGTTATCTTTGTTTGGCAGACAAGATACATGAATAAAAAAAGCGCCGAGACTATCAGCGAGATCGGCGAGATCTATATGTCCGGACTGAGCGAGCGGGCTGTGGCTCATTTTCAGACTACCGTTGAGCTCCGCATGTCCCAGGTGTCCGCTCTGGTGGACGCTGTTTCGCCTCAGAGCAATTCCAGCGAGCGCTCCATGCGGGTGGCTCTGACTTATCATGCCCGGGCCCGCGGGTTTGACCATCTGGCTTTTTACGGCGCCGACGGCACCTTCGACATGCTTTACGGAGATCTGGTGAGGGTGTCCGGCAAGGACGGCTTCTTTGACGCCCTGACCGGCGGCGAGGAGAAGATGGCCATCGGTTACGACAGCGCCGGCGAGGAAGTGCTGATCATGGGAATCCCTGCCGATTATACCATGTCCAACGGTGAGAAGAGCATTGCCCTGGTGGCGGCCCTTCCTGTTTCCTATATCAGCGATACCTTGTCCCTGGACTCTATGGATACCAGGACGTACTGTTTTATCGTCCGAAGGGATGGAAGCTTTATCCTTCATGATATTGAGGTAAATGAAGACAATTATTTTGACCGGGTCAGAAATGAATACGAGAGCATCGGGGGCAAGACGGCGGATGAGTATCTGAGCCAGTTGGGAGACGCCATGGCGGCCCGGGAGAATTATTCCACGGAATTTACGATCGGCGGAGAACGCCGGTATCTGTACAGCAGCCCGCTGGCTTACTCTGACTGGTATCTGCTGCTGTTTCTGCCTTACGGAGTGCTGGATGAGGCGGTCAACAGCCTGGGTATCCAGTGGACCCGGATTGCCAGAATCTGTTGCTGCGTGATTCTGGCGGCGATGTTTCTACTGTTTTTCTACTATTATTATCTTATACGGCAGCAGATGAAGAGCCTGGAGCAGGCCAGACAGACGGCGGAGTATGCCAACCGTGCCAAGAGCGATTTCCTCTCTAACATGAGCCACGATATCCGCACGCCCATGAACGGGATCGTGGGGATGACGGCGGTGGCCCTGGCCCATCTCGACAACAGGCAGCAGGTTCAGAACTGCCTTATGAAAATATCTCTTTCCAGCAAGCATCTGCTGGGACTGATCAATGATATCCTTGACATGTCCAAGATCGAGAGCGGCAAAATGACCCTGGCCCATGAGCCGGTGTCCATTCGGGAGACGCTGGAGGGGATCACCAACATTATCCAGCCGCAGGTGAATGTGAAGGAGCAGACCTTTGAGGTATCCGCCGATCATATTTATGTAAAAAAAGTGTACAGTGACAGTGTGCGCTTAAATCAGGTGCTTCTGAACCTTCTCGGCAACGCGGTGAAATTTACTCCCAACGGCGGTTCTGTCCGGCTGGAGCTCTCTCAGGAGCCGTCCCCTAAGGGTGACAGCTATGTGCGCACCCATGTGCGGGTCAGCGACACCGGAATCGGCATGACGCCGGAGTTTCAGGAGAGGGTATTTGAATCCTTCATGAGGGAAGACAATGCCCGGGTGCAGAAGACGGAGGGCGCTGGCCTGGGTATGGCCATCACGAAATATATTGTGGACGCCATGGGCGGAGACATCCAGGTGGCCAGCGAAGTGGGCAAAGGCACGGAATTTCATGTGATACTGGACCTTCAGAAGGCGGAGGAGCAGGAGGATGCCGTGATGGCCCAGGAGGAGGCCGGGCCGGAGGAGACGGTAGATCTGACTGGAAAGAGGGTTCTTCTGGCGGAGGACAATGACTTGAACTGGGAGATTGCCCAGGATCTTCTGTCGGATATGGGGCTTATGCTGGACTGGGCCGAGGACGGCCAGGTCTGTCTGGATAAATTCCGCAGCTCGCCGGAAGGCTACTACGACGCGATTCTTATGGATATCCGTATGCCGAACATGAACGGGTACGATTCTACCCGGGAGATTCGCGCCCTGGACCGGCCGGACGCGGCGTCGGTTCCCATTATCGCCATGAGCGCGGATGCTTTTGAGGATGATATCCGGAAATGTATGGACTGCGGCATGAACGCCCATATCGCCAAGCCTATCGATATGGATGAAGTGACGCGGATCCTGTGTAAATACCTGTTGCGGAAGGATCATGAGCGGGAGGAAAAGTAGATGGCAAAGAAACGATTGGCATGTCTTTTGGCAGCGTGTCTTCTGACGGCTTCGGCACTGACAGCCTGCGGCGGAAACGGGGCGGCCGGGCCGGACATTCGGGAGACGTCGGAGACCCCGGCGCAGGAGGGAGAGAATCCGGCACAGAAGGGAGAGAACCCGCCGGGAGCCGGTTCCGCCGGGGAGTCGGCAGGAAGCTCCGAAAAACCGGTGGAGATATCTCTGTGGACGTACCCCGTAGGCAACTGGGGCAGTCAAAGCTCTGTGTCCGGCCTGCTGAGCGGTTTTCACAGGGAATACCCTCAATACCGGGTGAATGTAAAATATCTGGATTACAACACCGGGGACAGCGAGGTGGAGGAGGCCATAGAGGCCGGAGAGACCCCGGATCTGGTTCTGGAGGGACCGGAGCGCCTGGTGGCCAACTGGGGAAGCAGGGGCCTGATGGTCGATCTGTCGGATCTGATGGAGTCGGAGAAGGCCGGACAGATTTACAGGGAGGTCCGGGAGGCCTGTCACGACGGCGGCGGGATCTACTATGAGTACCCGATCTGCATGACCACCCACTGCATGGCGATCAATTATGAAATGTTTAAAGCGGCGGACGCCCTTCAGTATATTGATGAGGCGTCCCATACCTGGACTACAGAGGATTTCGCGAAAGCGGTGGAGGCCGTTTATGCCAGCGGCCAGGAGAGAGTGGCCGTGGTCTACTGCGGCGGTCAGGGCGGCGACCAGGGCACCAGGGCGCTGGTGAACAACCTGTACGGCGGCACCTTTACCAACGAGGAGCATACGGCCTACACGGCTGCCAGCGAGGAGAACGCGAAGGCGCTGACGCTTCTGCAGAATCTGAAGGGAATCGAGTTTGACCCGACTATCGTGGGCGGAGACGAGGCGGCGCTCTTCGGCAGCGGAGAGCTGGCGATGGCCTTCTGCTGGAATGTGGCCCAGGAGCTGAATCTGATCATCAACAATCAGGATACGCCCTTTGACGTATTTCCCATGGCGTTTCCCTCAGAGGACGGAAAACCCAGGCTGCAGGGCGGCATCTGGGGGTTCGGGATCTTTGACAACGGGGATGAGGCCCGGATTGAGGCCGCCAAAACATTTATCCGGTATATGGCGGAGGACGACGCCCAGTATAAGAGGGCGGTTCAGACCTCCAATTACTGGCCGGTCCGCGAAATGGAAGGAATCTATGCCAATGACGAGCTGATGACCGAGTACGGCATGTTTATGCAGTATATGGGCGACTATTATCAGGTAACGCCCGGATGGGCGGATGTGCGCACCGCCTGGTGGGAGATGCTCCGGAAGGCGGGAGAAGGAATGGACGCGGCGGAGATTCTGGAAGAGTTTGAAAACACTGCCAATCAGGCGGCAGTTTCGGCATCGGCCGGATGAGACAGGCCGGATGCCGTTATAAATAACGCGAGGAGGATTTATTATGGCTATTGTATTTGACGACAGTTTAAAGACGGGCAACAAATTGATTGACGAGCAGCACAGAGAACTGATCGACCGGGTGAATAAGCTTGAACAGGCCTGCGCGGCGGGCGGACAGAAGCGCGCCGCTATCCAGACCCTTGATTTTCTGCTGGATTATGTTCATGTGCACTTTGCGGACGAGGAGGAGCTGCAGGCGGAGCACAAGTACCCCCAGACAGAAGCTCACAAGGCCCAGCACAGGGCGTTTGAGGAGGCCGTGGGACAGCTGAACGAGATGCTGGAGGAAGAGGAAGGACCGAGCGAAGCCTTTGTGGACGCTGTGAAGAAGAATATTGCCCAGTGGCTGGTGGACCACATCTGCGTGTGGGATAAGCAGCTGGCCCAGTATATCCGGGAGGCCTGAGGAAAAGTGAGTCTGACGATTACAAAAGATCATGTGTCCGGTATTCTGACAAAGGATGCCGCACCGGCGGCGGTCTGCCGCGGCGGGGACACGGTGATATTTGAGACCAGGGACTGCTATGACGACGCTGTGGTCAGCGAGGAACGGCCGCTGGGAGACAAGGAGAACGCCATTGAGAATCCGGCGACGGGATCTCTGTACGTGGAGGGAGCGGAACCGGGAGATGTGCTGAAAGTGGAGATCCTGAAGATCCGGCTGCGGGAGTGGGGCGTGATGCGTTCCTCCACTGTCTGCGGCGTATTTCGCGAGGACTTCACAGAGCGGACAGCAAGGATTTTCCCCATACGGAACAGTTCGGATGCCGGAGGGGATGCCGCCGGTCAGTACATCCAGTTTGACGATAAACTGACCATCAGCCTGGTTCCCATGATCGGGGTGGTCGGTACTGCGCCGGCCGGTGACGGGATCACCACGGACACGCCCGCCAGCCACGGCGGCAACATGGACTGTCACAAGATCGGGGAAGGCTCCGTTCTGTATCTGCCGGTAAACGTGGCCGGAGGCCTGCTTTCCATGGGCGACCTTCACGCTCTCATGGGAGACGGCGAGGTGCTGATCTGCGGTCTGGAGATTGGCGGTGAGGTGACGGTCCGGGTGAGCGTGGTGAAAGGACGGCAGGCCGGTATTCTGCCGACCCCCTTCTTGAGCTGCGGCGGGCGCGTCATGACCATTCAGTCAGCAAAAACCCTGGACGAGGCCGGAGATATGGCGGCCAAGGCCATGAAAGAGTTTGTGAAAGCGGCCGCGGGAAAGGACAATTTTGAGGCCGGGATGCTGATGTCCCTTTTGTCGGACATGGTGGTCTGCCAGGTGGTGGACCCCCTTAAGACGGTGCGGGTGGAATTTCCCCTGAACGTGCTGGAAACCTATGGGTATCGGCTTCCGTAAACAAACAGGTTATAGGTTACATAAAGTTGCGGCAGCAGGAAAATCTCCTGCTGCCGTTTTTATCTGGTTTTTTATTCCAGAATCTCCCCCTCGATGGAGATGGTGACAACCTGCCAGGGAATGAATTTGCCGCTGGCCTGCAGGGCCTTTTTGGCGGCCAGTTCCAGGCCGCCGCAGCAGGGAACCTCCATGCGGACGATGGTGACGCTTTTGATATCGTTGCCTGCGATGATTTCCGTCAGCTTCTCGCTGTAATCTACGCTGTCCAGCTTGGGGCAGCCCACCAGGGCGATCTTGCCCCGGATGAAATCCCGGTGGAAACCGGCATAGGCGTAGGCGGTGCAGTCTGCGGCGATCAGGAGCTTCGCCCCGTTGAAATAGGGCGCGTTGATCGGGGCCAGCTTGATCTGTACCGGCCAGTTGGTCAGCTGGGACGTTGGGACCGGGCCGGGAGGCGGAACAGCCGGGCCATTGTTTTCCGGTCCTTCGGGCAGGGGATTTCGGTTCATCTGCCGTATCCGTGAGCCGGGGCAGCCGCCCTCCGGATGGGGAGCCGGGTGTCCCGGTTGGTGTTCCGGATCTCCGTGGGGAGCCATGTCCTGATCCTTCATTTGTTTCTGTTTATTGGCCAGAACCGCTGCCTCGTCGTAAGCGGCGGCTTCCCTCACCTCAAACGTGATGGCCCCTGTGGGGCACTCCGGCAGGCAGTCCCCCATGCCGTCGCAGTAGTCGTCTCTTAAAAGCTTGGCCTTGCCGTCTACCATTCCGATGGCGCCCTCATGGCAGGCCGCCGCGCAAGCGCCGCAGCCGTTGCATTTTTCTTCATCAATGTGAATGATTTTTCTTTTCATGTTATCCTCCTTCTTGTCTTTCTGAGTTGATTGTAATAGAATAAAGGCAATAAATATGTGGTTATTACCACAAAATGGAGGAAATTTTATGGACCTGCGATTTATTTCCCAAACCGCGCTGTTTCGGGGCTGCAAAGAACATGAGACAGAAGAGCTGATCCGCAGCATAAGCTGCCGTACCGGAACGTACGGAAGGGGAGAGCCGGTCTTTCTGGCGGGAGAAACCATCGCGTCTATGGGACTGGTACTGCGGGGGACGGTGCGGATCGAGAACAACGATATCTGGGGCAACACCAGCATTCTGTCCATTGTCGGGGCCGGGGAAATCTTTGCCGAGGCCTACGCCTGCGTTCCGGATCAGCCCCTTATGGTAGACGTGGTGGCCAATGAGGACTGCGAGATCCTGTTTCTGGACGCGCCGGGCCTGTTCCGTGAAAAGGAAAGTACCTGTCCCGGGCACAATATCCTGGTGCGTAACCTGGTCGCCATACAGGCCAGGAAAAATCTGAATCTGTCCCAGCGGATTTTCCACACGTCGTCCAAGACGATCCGCGGCCGGCTTCTGTCCTATTTTTCCCAGCAGGTGTCTTTACAGGGCAGCCAGGAGATTACCATACCCTTTGACCGCCAGCAGCTGGCCGATTATCTGAGTGTGGACCGCAGCGCCCTGTCCAAGGAGCTGGGAAAGATGAAGCAGGACGGAATCCTGGAATACCGGAAAAACCGGTTCCGGATCATGGGAAATCCGGAAGGGGGAGGTTCTTTTTTGAAAGAATAAGCTACGTAAGGTCGGAAGCGCTTCCCAGCCTGCTGAAATACTGCCGCGTAAGCTCGATAAAATATTTTTCGCTCTGCCGCAGGGTGAATCCCTTGCGGAAAGCGATGACCACGAACCAGAGGAGCCGCGGAGACACATGGGCGTACTGAATGCGGTCGGAAGGAGTGACACAGGAACGGGGCAGAAATGTAGTTCCGATCTCCTGCTCGACCATAATGAGTGAAGCCGGATGACTGTTGATTTCCATGATAATGTCGGGAGTGATGCCCTGATCTTTAAAGCATTGATCCTCCAGCTGGCGAATGGTAGTGCCCTTCTGGGAGAAGATGAGGGGTTCTTTTATCAGCGAGCGGATCTCCACGCTGGGCATGGAATCGTCGCTTGGCCGAAGAGACATTCCGGCGGCCCGGGACGCGGGAATGGCCAGCACAAGCTCTTCCGCCTGAAGAAGTATGCTGCCGGAGGGCAGGGTGGACCGGTCGGCGAAGGGTATGATAGCCATGTCCAGCTGTCCGCTCTGCAGCGCCTGCTGCAGCGGAACCGCCGTCTCTTCCCGGACGGATATGCGCACCTGGGGGTAGGATTCCCGGAAAGGACCGATGATATGGGAATAGGCCACTGCGCCTCACTGCTGCGTGATTCCTACGGAAAAGCTCCCCGTGTGCTCCTGGGCCATGGCAGACAGCTGCTGATACAGTTCTTTCCTGCGCTGGAGGATATCCTCGCAGGCGGCCACATAGGCGCGGCCTGCGACGGTCAGGGTCATCTCGTTGCGCCGGCGCTCAAACAGATGCATTCCCAGCTCCGCTTCCAGTTTGCTCAGATATTGGCTCAGAGTTGACTGGGTTATATACAGATTCTCGGCAGCCCGGGAGAGGCTGTGCATGTTGGCGATTTCTACGATATATTCCAGATAATGCAGATCCATAGCTGTCACCCCGATTCCTTGTCAGATTTTTCCGCGTTTACAATCGCTATAGCTGTATTTTACATTTTTTCTTTTTTTATATCAACATTTCTTCGCTGTTTTGAACATTAAATTTACTAATATGCCCTTTAATTTTAACAATTTGCATGATAATAAACATTTGTGTTAAGATAAAGCCATAATTAAGATATTGTGCGAAAAGGAGGCGACACGAATGATAATTACGGCGGTCAGCACCATCGGAATGAGATGGGAATGTCCGGTAATGAGTGATGCCATGTCCGTATGCAGGGCGCGTCAGGCCATCTGGGTCAAGGTAGAGACAGATTCCGGAATATTCGGGATCGGGGAAGCCTTCTGCTTCGGCAGTCCGCTGATCATTGCCAAACACATCATTGAGGATCAGCTGGCGCCGACGATCCTGGGCGAGGATCCCACTGATATTGAGCGGCTGTGGCAGCGTATGTTCTGGCGCAACGTCCCTAACGGGCGGACCGGGCTGGTCATGGGCTGTATCAGCGGCATTGATATCGCGCTCTGGGACCTGCTGGGGAAGGCCGCGGGACTTCCCATTTCCAAGCTGCTGGGAGCATGCCTGGACCGGATCCCTGCCTACGCCAGCGGAGGGTTCTACGCGCCGGGGAAGGACATGGACGGACTGAAGCGTGAAGTGGAGCGTTACCTGGATATGGGCTATCAGGACATCAAGCTGAAGATCGGACGAAGCCCTGAACTGCCCGGCAATGCGGTCAACTACACAGCCGGCACGGAATTTGCAGTCAGTTATGAGCAGGATCTGGAACGTCTTTCAACAGCGCGCAGGCTGATGGGCAGCCGGGGGGCTCTGGGAGCCGACATAAACGCGGCCTGGCCTGTGGAGATCGTGCTGAAGACAGCGGAAGGATTTCGCCAGGCAGGACTTGATTTCCTGGAGGAACCCATCCTCTTTGAGGATATAGAAGGCCTGAAACAGCTTCGCGCGGAGCTGAAGGAGATCGCTCTGATGGGATATGAGACGATCCAGGGCTGCCGCAATTTCACCGCTCATATGAAGGAAAACACCATGGATATCGTACAGCCGGATGTAGGCTGGGGCGGCGGTATCTCGGAGATCCGCAGGATTGCTCAGGCCGCCCAGGGATTTTCCAAGCCGGTTTCCATGCATTCCTTCGGCTCCTGCGTGCATTTTGCGGCAAGCCTCCAGGTAGCGGCCAGCCTTACGCACACGGCTCCTATCGAGAGCGAAGAGAATGATAACATGCTGAAGAACGGTATTTTGAAGACGCCCTTCGCTCATGATGAGCATATGAATTATTATGTGCCCCAGAAGCCCGGTCTGGGGATTGATATCGACTGGGAAATGGTAGATAAACTGAGGGTATTCTGACACCCTGAAATCGTGATTCCAAAGAAAAGGGAAAGGAGATATTTGTTATGACAATCACACCGGCAATATACATGATCGCTTTGCTCATCTCGATCGCGATCCTTCTTCTGCTGACACTTAAACTGAAGATGAACAGCTTTATGGCATTGTTCTTTACCGCGATGGGACTGGCTGTTTTCTTCGGAGCCAGCCCTATGGACAGTCTTAACAGCATTACCACCGCGTTCGGCAACAGCCTGGGAAGCATCGGCCTGCCCGTCCTCTTCGGAGCGATCCTGGCTATGGGCGTACAGGATTCCGGCGCTGCCGTAGCGATCAGCAACTTTTTCGTCAAGCTGTTCAAGGGCAAGCACCTGGAACTGGCGCCGACTCTGACAGCCTTTGTAATGGCCATCTCTGTGTTTGGAGATATTTCCCAGCTTCTGACGGCTCCCATCGCCGCTACCATAGCCAAGCGCAGAAATCTGAACATGTCAGTGGTTACGCCCTACGTGATCACCGCAGTGTGGTTCACTCACGGAGTGGTACCGCCTTCCGCCGCGATTTTGGCTGTTGCCGTACTGCTGGGCGCTGATGTTGGAATGGTTATTTTCTGGGGACTTATTATCTGTCTGGCTGCCCTGCTCATTATCTACGCGCTGACGATCAAATGGATGACGGAGCATGCGTCCTACGCGGCGCCCAAGCCGGAGTATACGGTAGGAATCGAGCCGGTGGGAGAGAACGCTACTGTGGAAGAACTGGTGATCAAGGAACCGGATACTCCCAATGCTCTGGTCGCGTTTCTTCCTCTGATCGTACCGGCCGCCCTGATCGCTGTCGCGTCCATCTGCGCCATGGTCCTTCCGGCAGAGAGTCCCGTCCTTGGCGCGATCAATTTCATCGGCAACAAGTCAACGGCCATGCTGATCGGCATTATTATTCTGATGGTGACTAACGTCCGGATCAAAGCCAAAATGCTCCGCAACGCCAACCGTACCGAGAAAATCGACGCAAAGGCTACTCTTCTGGAGCTGGGAATGGGCAACTGGGTGAAGAGAGCGATCGATGTGTCCGCCATGGTACTGATGGTTACAGCCATGGGAGCTGCCTTCGCCTCCGTTCTGTCCAGCCAGCCTGCGGTATCGGAGATTGCCAATGTAGTTGCTTCCTCCGGCATCCCCATGATTCTGATCCCGTTTATCATCGCCGCCGTTATGCGTGCCGCTGCCGGCTCCATGGCGACTGCGTCCATGGCGGCCGCCGGTATCTGCCTTCCGATCATGGCGACTCTGGGACTGTCACCCGTGGCGGTTACCCTGTCCATCGGTCTGGGAACCGTGCTGTTCGGCCATGTGAACGACTCCGGCTGCTGGATGTGCCAGGAGGTCTTCAATGTGGATCTGCCCCAGTACCTGAAATATGTCAGCCCCATGGCTGCCTTCGGCGGAGTCGTAGGCATGATCCTGCTGATGATTCTCAGTGTTATCGGACTGGTCTGATCCGGTTTTGAGACGACAGGACAGAAAGATATGTAAATGAAAAAGGTATTCCAAAGGTCTGATATGAGCATATCACGGACCTGAGGAATACCTTTTTCAATATTTGAGGCTGAATGGTTACTGAAGCTCGTAACTCTTTTCCATCTTCACCTTGCCGGTGCGCTGGCGCAGGCTGGAATAGACAAAGAATAGAGTGATCAGTACTAAGGTAAAGATGATCAGTGTGGGAGTCAGGTTACGCATGGAAAGAATGATCACGAACACTGACACGCACAGGCTGAAGCCCATCATTGCGTAGAAAACAGGCTTTGAAATTTTGAAATATCTGTTTTCCCACGCGTCCGGAAGCCGTTTGGGCAGCAGGATGACTGCCATAATAGCAACGATATCCGAAATACGGCTGATAAGGACAGAGTTGCTGGTGATGGTGCTGATGCTGAGGTCCATCAGAATGGGTACAACAGCAATCAGGTAGCAAATAGTCAGCAGGATGTAAGGTGAGCCTGATTTATTGGTAGTGGCCAGTTTGGGGTTGATCCATCCGTCTCTGGTCATCTGATGCAGCGGTCTGGAGAACACTGTGAAGGATGAATTCAGTGTAGTAGCCAGCGCCATGATGGGACCGCCAAAGATGAACGCCAGATAAAGGGGCGGACTCATAATTTTCTGCGCTACCAGGGTAAGGGGCTGTCCCGCGACCTGCTCTACAGGCAGAACACCGCCGGCAACGATGGCAATGAGAGAATAAATGACCAGAATCACGCCGCTTGCGGCGATGATTGCCAGAGGAACGTCTCTGCGCGGGTTGCTTGCTTCCTTACTGTAGGAGACTACGAAAGACTGACCTGTGCAGGAAAAGACCAGCAGCAGCGTAGCGTTAAAGAAACCGTTTGCTCCGTCTGTGAAGAAATCAGGAGCAGTAAAGTTAAAGGTTCCGGGACGCAGATTGAACAGGCCGACTACAACAAAGGTAGCAAGTCCGAGAATCAGGCAGGTGGACATGACCTTCTGAATCCTTGCCAGGAAACCAACGCCCAGGATATTACATACGTAGAAGATGGTAACCGCGATGATAGCGGTCGCTTTGATATTCAGGCTTGGGAAAAGCGCGTTCAGATAAGTACCCAGGGATATTCCGAACATTCCCAAAGTGAAACCGTTAAGGGTGAACGCCATGCCGTACATGCCGCCCCAGCGCTCGCCCAGAATAGTAGCCACAAAGGAATAGTTGCCGCCGTTTACACGAACCATACTGCTGAGCATAATGTAGGGGAGAATGATGCACAGGCCCAGAACTACCGCGAAAGCGAAGGAAAGGTAAGCGGAACGTCCGGTAGCTCCGATTGCCTGTCCTACCAGTGTGACAACTCCTGCTCCGATAACCTGTCCCACAGAAAGAGCCAGAAGCTCTTTAAAACCAAGGCCGCTTTTTGCTTTATTTTCCATGACACTAATGATCTCCTTCCTTTTATTTGAAGCTTACGATTTCAGCGTGATCAATCGCGTATTTGGAAATATCCTGACCGATGCCGGGAAGATCGGGGACGGAGAAGTAGCCATTCTCCGGCTGATAGTCATATACGCATTCCGCAATAGTACCGCTGGTGGTATTGGCAATATGATGCTCATGGATGATGAAGTTGGGAATGGATGCTTCCAGGTGAAGAGCGATCACAACGCTAATGGGACTGGAGCATACATGGCACTGGGCCCCCACATCAAAGATATGCGCCATATCGCAGATCTTCTTGCACTCTGTGATGCCGCCGCAGTTGCCGATATCCGGCTGAATCAGAGACAGGCTGTGATCCTGCAGGAAGGGCAGGAAGCCCCAGCGGGTGTAGGTGCGCTCTCCGGTTGCGAGAGGAATACTGGTCTTGTCTGCAATTTTCTTCATGACTCCGGCATTCAGCGGTGTGGCGCCTTCCTCTAAGAACATGATGTCATAGGGCTCAGCCATCTTCGCGAACTGAACAGCAGTATTTGCGTCCGTCATGGCATGGTTTTCAATGATGATATCCACATCCGGACCTACGGCGTCTCGTACGGCAGCCAGACGTTCTTCGGCCAGCCGCATGGTCTCCCGGGTCAGATGTCCTGTGGTATCCAGGTGGGTTAGGATTTTGCCGGAACGGTCAAAACGCAGGAAATTGATCTTGATGGCCTCATAGCCTTGTTCAACTGCTTTGAGTGCGGCTTCCGCGTACTGCTTGGGATCGCTTAAGGCATTGGCGGGATTGAAGGAATCCACACCCCAGCCAAACTGGAGCTGACTGGCGTAAGTGCGCAGCTTTTCACGCTGTTTGCCGCCTAAAAGCTGGTACAGCGGCATGTTGGCTGCCTTACCCTTGATGTCCCAAAGAGCTGTATCGATGGCGCTGATGGCGGACATCATGATAGCTCCGTTGCCTTGTGCCCAGAAAGAAGTTTTGAACAGCTTTTCCCAGATTACTTCATGGGCCAGCGGATCCATGCCGATGATCATGGGAGCGAAATCCTTCAGAACTTCAAATGCGCCCCGGGAACCGCAGGCAATGGCGACGCCCGCTTCACCAATACCGTAGATGCCCTCGTCTGTATAGACCTTGCAGAGAATGGGACGGGAACCGCCGCAGCCCATGTCTTTTTCCAGGGCCATTACATCCATGCTTGTGATTTTCATTGTTATCCTCCTACTTTTTTGCCGTATTTGTAATACGTAAGCTGTAATACAACTTACGTATTACAAATAGCATAAATATTGACAGAAGTCAAGGAAATTTTTTTTCAATTAAAAAATTTGGCGGAATATCTATAAAGAGACCGCCCGTTTTGGATAGTTTTACTAAATGGGCCAAGGGTTTTTCTTGACTTTATTTTGGGCGGGGTAGTATACTGTTTCTATAAAATGCTTGCAGAGTGGAGTTTGTTAGTAATGGATAGGTTGCCGAAAATTGAAAAAAAGAATATTTCCGATCAGGTGTTTGACATCTTAAAAGAATATATTGTAAAGGGACAGTTTAAACCGGGTGATAAGATTCCTTCTGAAAATGAGCTTTGCAGTATGCTGGGGGTGAGCAGGCCTTCCGTGAATGCTGCCGTGAATCGTCTCCGGGCCATGGGGCTTGTGGAGGTTCGGGTGGGTGACGGCAGTTATGTCAGGTATTTCAGTACGAATGAATATATTGAAAACTATGCCGATTTTATTACGGATACCCAAAATCTGAGCGAAATTCTTGAGGTTCGGCGCGCGGTAGAGTTTGAAAGCGCTGCATTGGCCGTGGCCAGGGCAACAGATCAGGACTTGGATGAGCTGAAGGATTTGTGTGATAAGCTTGTGGAGGCCAAGAAGCAAAGGGATTATGAAGCTGCGGTCACCTATGATTTTGAGTTTCATCTGCGTATTTGTCATTGCAGTAAAAACCGTTATTTCCCCATGATCTATAAGCTGATTGGCAGTCTTATTTACAAGCAGATAGAGTTGTTTGCCACCACTATCTATAAACGGGAGGAAGAGGCGGGGTTAGATGTTGTAGATGATCACGTTCAGCTTTATCATGCTTTAAGGGACCGGGATGTGGATTTGTGCCGGAAGATACTGCTTGAGCAGACAGATTATGCTGCGCATATGGATTGAGTTTGTTTAGAAGATGTAAATTTATCTTTGACGGAAGTGTAGAACACGAATAAAAACATGGCTGTCGATTTTGCATGACAGCCATATTTGTTTGGTGATATTTAATATTGCGGAATGTAATATATCTAAGAAGGCCTCCGGACCTTCCGAAATCTAGTACCGTCCCAGATCTCCGGAAGGACGTCCGTCCGATGCGGCGGGCTCGCCAAAGTTGTAGTCCTTGCCGGGCAGAACGGCGTTGAGCGCAATGCCTGCGATGGCGGCGATAGCCAGGGCGGTCAAGGTGATGGAAGCGCCTCCTACGGTAAATGTGATGCCGCCGGTGAAGCCCAGGCCGCATACCATGATGACGGCGGCGATGATCAGGTTGCGGGAGTTGGTGAAGTCCACCTGATTTTCAACCACATTGCGCACGCCGATGGCGGAGATCATGCCGTAGAGGATGAAGCTGACGCCTCCGATGATAGCGGTGGGAATGGAATTGACAATGGCCGCGAAGGCAGGGCTGAAGGACAGCACGATGGCGTAGACCGCTGCCAGGCGGATGACCTTGGGGTCGTAAACCCGGCTCAGGACCAGCACGCCGGTATTTTCTCCGTAGGTGGTGTTGGCCGGACCGCCGAAGAGGCCGGACAGAGAGGTGGCGATGCCGTCGCCGATGAGAGTTCTGTGAAGGCCGGGATCGTCGATGAAATTCTCTCCTACTGTGGCGGAGATAGCGGACATATCGCCGATATGCTCCATCATGGCTGCGATGGCGATGGGGGCCATGACCAGAATGGAGGTAATGTCAAATTTGGCGATCATGAAAGGCTGGATTCCTACGATCCGGGACTGTGCCACAGTGGAAAAATCAATCAGCGGAGCCCCTGCGGCATTGGTGGCGCCCAGAGCGTTTGCGGCCAAAGCCACGATGTAAGAGCCTACCACCCCCAGCAGAATGGGGATGATCTTTATCATGCCCTTGCCCCAGATGTTGGCGACTACGATGATGGCGATGGCAACAAGGGCCAGCCACCAGCAGGTCTGGGCATTGTTCACAGCGGAGGGAGCCAGATTCAGGCCGATAAGGATAATGATGGGGCCGGTAACCACGGGGGGAAGGAACCGCATGACCTTATGGACGCCTACGACTTTGATGATTGCGGCCAGGACCACATACAGCAGGCCGGCAACCACCACTCCGCCCAGAGCGTAAGCCAGCTTGTCCTGAGCGGCCATTCCGGCGTAGATGCCCTGATCCAGATTGGAGACGGCTTCAAAGCCTCCGAGAAAAGCGAAGGAGGAGCCCAGAAAAGCGGGAACCTTCATCCTGGTGCAGACGTGGAAAAACAGGGTGCCGATGCCGGCGAAAAGCAAAGTAGTCTGGATGCTTAAGGGCAGTCCGTAGGACTGGACCAGGATAGGCACCAGGACAGTGGCGCCGAACATGGCAAACATGTGCTGAAGACCCAGAATCAGCATTTTGGGCACGCCCAGGGTCATGGCGTCGCGAATCGGTTCTTGATTGTTCATATGGTTTCCTCCTTTTTCTGTTGTACAGTCAGAAATGTAATGTTTTACGCATAGAATAAGCAGCCTTGGCGTACATCCTCGTACGGTTGGGTTACCATGTATAACCGTAAACACCAAAAACTGCTTTTTTTATTGTATCATGGATTTGGAATCTGAACAACTATATTTTTATTATTTGATATAGCTTTTGTATTTCTTTTCAAACGCGGCCTGTTCCATATTCGCCTGTCTGGCCGCCACGGGGATGGAAAGCAGATTGTTTTTCACCAGGCTGAACAGCATCTCCAGCGCACCTTCATTTTTGCCTTTGTCATAGATTCCTGTACTCAGATTACACATCAGATTCACCTCCTGATTCATTTCCTCGGTTACCTTTATATGAAATTCCTCTGACAAAACGGATTTTTTCTCCTCGGCCATCATTTCTGTTGAGAACAGCTTGCTTAACAGCCGGATTGCGTCATCCTTGCTCTGTTCTCCCCTGGAGCCCAGACGCATCACCACGATTCTCATCAGGTCGTAATTTTCTTTCGGTTCCCGGTACGCGCCCTGCCTGCAGTCCTCCGTAAAAAGGTATTCATTGATGGAATCTGACCGTTCCAGCGCGGCGTCCTGACATACCCAGATCGACACCACTTTCCGGATCCGGTCATACTCCTGATTTTTGAACACAGTTCCCCGCTGGGAGGATATCAGTCTGGAACCATAGTAGATGCCTCGCTTGGGAATCGGATATCCCGGGGTATCCCTGTTCTGGATCTCAATATTTATTATGACAGTTATCTGGCCGCCGTCTCCCGGTATGCGGGCCTGAAAGCGGATGTCGTAACGCACTGTGCCTTCCCAGACAGAAATATCTTCGGTCGGCATTCCTTCGATCCGGGCGCTGCCGCTCAGTTCTGCTGTTTCTCTTTCAGAATGGAATATATCCGAATGATCCTGATGGACGGCGGTTTCACCGACCTGAGGCAATCCCTCTATGAACTCCTCCGCAATTTTTTGAACCGGATTGTCTGCGAATTCGTTCAGCGCGCTTTTTATGATATAAGCGAGTACGGACTTCTGAGCAACCAGCTTTTTCGCTGCCGCGTCGTATTTTGCCCTGTCCTTGGCTGTGTCCAGAGTTTGGGCGATCTCACTTGCTGTCACATGATTCATTCACGGTTACCGCCTTTTCTGCTTTCGTCACTATTTCCATTTTACCATGAAAACATCCGAAATACAATGTCGATAAATTGACAAGACCGGATTTGTTGCCGGCGCCGGTTCGGCCGGCCGGCGCTCAAACGGCCTGAAGATGAAAAAATTACATAAAAATCAGGTTTGGTTACAAAAACGTCAACACGATCGTATCAAAAAAATGAAAAAGTGTGTTATAATGATAGATGTTTTGTGAAAACTCCGCCATGAGGGGGAATGTTATATGCGGATCGCGGTTTGCGACGATGATCCGAGGGAGCAGGAGCAGTTTGAGGAGGCGCTGCGGGGATGGGATTCGACGCGGAGCGCAGAGAAATATATCGATGGTGCGTCTCTGCTGGCGGCGGCAAAAGAACTGCCTCATTTTGATATTGTTTTTTTGGATATCTATATGCCGGGCGAGGACGGCATCGGCATTGCCCGCAGGCTGCAGGAAATATCCCCCGAGACGGGAATCGCTTTTGTCACCACCAGCACAGAGCGCGCGATAGACGCTTTTTCCCTGCACGCGCTGCATTATCTGGTCAAGCCGGTGACGGCGAAGGACGTGGTGGAAGTATTTAGGCGGCTGACGGAGCTTCGCCTGAAAAAGAGAGAAAGGATCTCGTTCACCGTAGGGACGGACAGATATACGGTGTTCCTGGACCAGATCTATCTTCTTGAAAATGAAAATCATGCCGTAAATGTTTTCCTGTCTGACGGGCGGCGGCTGAAGGTCTGGATGTCTTTCCGGGATCTGGAACAGAAGCTGGACGGAAGCTTTTTGAAGATTAACCGGGGAATTGTTGTAAATATGGACTATATCGTTCAGATGGGGACAGACACCTGTACGCTGCGGGACGGCAGCCGGCTTCCTATTGCGGTACGGCAGCGCGCCGCGATCCGCGCGGCCTATGACAATTATGTGTTTGACCGGCTTTCCCGGCGAAATGGTTCTCATGGAGGTTGAATCATGGCGGTATTTGTGCAGAATGCGCTTGGTTTTTTAATACAGCTCTTTCCCTGCGCTCTGATGATCTTTCTGCCGTTCCCTCAGGAGGCCTGCCGGTTTCCGCGCAGGCGGATTTTTGCCTGGATGACGTTTATTTCGGCAGTTCTGGCCCTGGTGTTCTCGGCCGTGCTGTGCCTGCGCGATGTGGACAGGTATCCGAAGCATATTGTCATATCCAACCCGTTTATGTCGGCCGCGGTGCTTTTGATACTGGCGGCCTATATCTGGCTGGTGCGGGAAGCGCTGATGAAAAAGGTCCTGGTATTTTTCACGGTTCTGTTCTATGCGGTGACGGAATTTGTGCTGGTGAATGTGATACAGGCCGTTATCAATCCCGCCGGCCTGGCCACCACGGCGTATACCTATACCGGGAGCTATCTGCTGCTGTATGCCGTTACAACCGCCCTGCTGCTGCCGCTGATGCTGGGAGCCGTGCTACGGCCTCTGAAGGAATATATTCAGGAGATTGAGCCCCGGAATATGCAGCGGGAGTTTTCTATCGCGATACTCTCCACGCTGGCGTATTTTATTATGATCATCTGCTGTGACACGGTGATCGGAAAGGCAGGTTACTTTGCGTATTTTCTGCTGCCGATGCTGTTTCTGACGCTGAACCAGATTCTGATCTACTGGCTCCTCTTCCGGGAATCCGTGAGGCGGCGGAGGGACAGCGAACAGAGGCAGGCCATGGAGATTCAGCAGATTCAATATGAAAAGATCATAGGCGATATGGAAAATACCAGGCGGATGCGCCATGATCTGCGTCATCATTATAACTCTTTAAACGATATGCTTGACCGGGGTCAGCTGAGTGAAATGAAGGCTTATCTCTCCGGGGTGATCGATACTACCGTCAGGCGCGACACAGAAGTTTACTGCGGGAATATGACCGTCAACGGACTGCTGCAGTACTATATCGGCCTTGCCAGGGATGAGGATATCCGCTGTGAGGTTTGCGCGGAGTGCGGCGACCTGGCCGTCGAGCCTGCGGATTTGACTGTGCTGTTTGGCAACGCCATGGAAAACGCGATCAACGCATGCAGGAAATGTCCGGAGAACCGCTGGATCAGCGTGCAGGCCGGAACGGTGCAGGGGTCTTTCGCGGTGGAGATATCCAATTCCTGTAAAAGCGTGCGCATGAACCGCCATTTTCAGAATGCGGGCGGTTTTTCGCCTGCTGAGGCTTTTTTGAGCGGGGAGACAGGCGGCGGGTACGGCCTGCGCAGCATAGCCCATACTGCGCAGAAGTACGGCGGCAGCGCCGGATTCCGGTTCAATGCTGAAAAAGAGGTGTTTACGGCCCGTATCCGTCTGAATATGCGTGCGGATATGTAGGACGGCGCCGGCTTTATGAGGGATATAAGAGCTCCTGCCGCCGGAATACGGCGTATTTATAGAATAAAGTGATGGCGGGAAATGACAATGTCGGATAAAAACAAAGATTGCTTTACAGGAAAAATATTCCTGAGATTATGGATTCCCGCGATTCTGTCGTCGGTTGGCTTCGCTTTTGCCGATACGGCGGACGCGGTAGTCGTGGGGCGGAGTATGGGCGCGTCCGGCCTTGCGGCGATCAGCTTTTCCCTTCCGGTATATATGATAATGTATGTACTGATGTACGGGCTTGGTCTGGGCGGCGCCGCCGAGTACTCGAAGCTGCTGGGAAAAGGGCAGGAAGACGAGGGGATTGACTTATTTAACCGGGTTTTCCGTACGGCTGTCGGGCTGGGACTTGTTCTTGGGCTGGCCGGAAACCTGTTTCTGGAGCCGCTGGTGCAGGTGCTTGGGGCGAGGCCTGCGGACGTGGTTCTTTACGCGGCGTCATTGGCCTATATCCGAATCCTCGTCAGCGGGATGCCGCTTTTCTTCGCGGCCTGTGTTCTGAATTTTTTTTTGCTCAACGATGACAGTGAAAAGCTGGCGGGAGCCGGTTTTACGGCAGGAAACGTCTGTGATATCCTGCTGAATATTGTGTTTGTGTTTTTCCTGAAAATGGGGGTGGCAGGCGCCGCTCTGTCCACTGTGATCGGACAGGCGGTCACGGTGTTCATCTATCTGCCGGCGGTGTTCGGGAAGGACCGCCGGCTGAGGTTTCGCCGGTGCAGAAGCAGTCCCGGGGAGACCTTTGCCTGCTTTAAGAAAGGTTTTTCCATATCGGTTCAGTACATATGGCAGATGTTTTTCTTTCTGCTTGTCAATAATATCCTCATGAGGCGCAGCGGGGAAAGCGGCGTAGCCGTGTTCGATGTGCTGCAGAATATATCGTATCTGGTCCTCTATCTGTATGAGGGGACGGCGAAGGCAATGCAGCCGGTCGCGAGCACCTATTGCGGAGAATATTATGAGAGAGGAAAGAAGACGGTCAAAAAACTCGGCCTTGTCTTCGGGCAGGCTGCGGGCGGCGCGGCCGTTTTGTTCGTGCTGGCATTTCCGGAACTGATCTGCCGTTTCTTCGGGCTGGAGGCGGATATTACGGGGACATTGGGGGTTCATGCCCTCCGCGTTTACGGCGTCAGCCTGCTGTTTGCCGGGACCAGCGTTATTCTGCAGGGCTACTGCCAGGCCTGCGGGGAAGGGAAAAGGACGTTTCTTCTGACGACCCTGCGGGGCGCGGCTGTCCTGATTCCCTGCACGCTGTTGTTTTCCATGGCGGATATCCGATATTTCTGGCTGATTTTTCCGGTGACCGAGATCGTCTCCCTGGTGCTGTTTCTGCTTACGCGGAGGTTTCTGCCGGAGAGCGGGGACTGCGATCCGGCCAGGATCTGCGCGCGCACCATCAGCAGCAGAAATGAAGACCTGGGCGAGCTGCTGGGGGAGATCGGGCGGTTCGGCGCAGTCTGGGGAGCGGACCCGAAACAGATTTATTTTGTCAATATGGCTGTGGAGGAAATCTGCATGGCGATCATGCAGAACGGTTTTGCCGGCGGCGGGGAAGGGTATATCCAGGTGACGCTGATCGCGGACACAAACGGAGAGTTTGAACTTCACATCCGGGACAACGCGGAAAAATTCAATCCCTTTTCCATGGATACTGGGACTGCGGCACAGGAGGATTTTGATCCGGACGCGATGGGGATCATGGTGATCAAAAGGAAGTCGAAAAGCTTTTATTACAGGCAGTTTCAGGGATTTAACACGATGGTGTTCACGATTTAAATAAACTGAAAGCACGAAGAGGAGTGACAGATATGATTACATTTTTAGCCGGCCTTGTGATTCTTTTTGTCGGGGGAGCTTTGTACGGAAGGGTATGTGAGAGGGTTTTCGGCCCGGATGACCGCAAAACGCCGGCGGTGCGCCTGAATGACGGCATGGATTTTGTGCCCATGAAGAAGTGGAAGAACTCACTGATTCAGCTTTTGAACATTGCCGGGACGGGACCGATTTTCGGCCCGATACAGGGGATTCTTTTCGGTCCGATAGCGTTTCTTACCATACCTGTGGGGTGCGTCATCGCCGGTGCGTTCCATGATTATATGTCCGGCATGATTTCCGTGCGCAGCGACGGCGCTCAGATGCCGGTTCTGATACGGAAGTATCTGGGGAAATACGCCTATCTGTTTTATAATGTATTCGTATGTCTTCTGATGCTGCTTCTGGGCACCGTGTTTATCTACACGCCGGGCGATCTGTTCATCACGCAGATCCTGGGAATGAGCAGCGGCGCCGCCAATCCTGTGGTATGGCTGGTGTACGGCGCGATCTTTGTGTATTATGTGGTCGCGACTTTGTTTCCCATTGACAAGATCATCGGCAAGGTGTATCCGGTCTTCGGGCTGCTGCTGGTTCTGTCGGCGATCGGTGTGTTCGTGGGGATTTTTGTAAAAGGATATCCTCTTGACGATATATGGACCACAGGGGTTGTGGGTGTTCACCCCCAGGGACTCCATTTCATACCCGTGTTTTTTGTGACGGTGGCCTGCGGGATCGTGTCTGGTTTTCATTCCACCCAGGCGACTCTTATTTCCCGTACCATGGAGAGTGAGAGGGAGGGTCGCATGACCTTTTACAATATGATGATCGTGGAAGGGCTTATCGCGATGATATGGGCAGCCGCCACCATGGGCGTTATGAATCTGGGACTGGCTTCCGCGGAGACGAGCACTACGGATGTTGTGGGTATTATCGCCGGGAATCTGCTGGGCAGAGTGGGAGGAATCGTGGCCATCACGGGAATTATCGTGCTTCCCATTACCTCCGGAGATACGGCGCTCCGCTCACTCCGGCTTATTATCGCGGACGCCCTGAAGATAGACCAGTCAAAGAAAATCAGCCGTCTGGGAGTCTCCCTTGTGATATTCGCGGTCGTGGCGGTGTTTCTGGTGTTCGCGAAAATAAATGCGGGAGGATTTAATATACTCTGGCGGTATTTCGCCTGGGCGAATCAGACCATTGCAGTGTTTTCCTTCGCCATGATCACGGTTTACATGATGGGAAAGAAACAGCCGTTTGTCATGTCTCTGGCGCCGGGGATGTTTTACATGTTCGTAGTATCCAGCTTTATTCTGAATGCGTCCATCGGCTTTCATCTGTCGTGGCCGGTCAGCTACGGGGCCGCGGGGATCCTTGCGGCGGTTTACGGGGCGGCACTGGTGCGCAGAGGCAGGAAACAGCGGTCTTGACAAAACCCCGCGGCGCGGGTTATAATACGGGACAGAGCGCAGGTTAAAAGCCGCGTGAAGGGGCACACCACCTCGGGTGTGGATTCTTCACGCGGTTTTTTGTTATGCGCCCCGCAAAGCAGTTTCGGAAAGAAAGACAGGAGGTGTCACAGGTGGTAAAGATAAACGGGGAAGAACGGGATCTGGCCGGAGTTACCCTGGCGGATTATCTGGCCGGCGGCGGTTACGACGCGCGTCGCGTGGCGGTGGAGCGCAATGAAGAGATCGTTCCCAAATCCCGGTACGCCCAGACGGTTCTGGCCGACGGGGACTGTATCGAGATCGTCAATTTTGTAGGAGGCGGCTGACATGGTTCCCACTCAGGAAGAATATTACAGGGCTTTGGCAGAGCGGCACGGGGAAGAGCTTCAGAGAAGGTTTCGGCAGGCCCGTGTGGCGGTCTGCGGCCTGGGGGGACTCGGCTCCAACATCGCCGTACATCTGGCCCGGGCCGGGGTCGGCTCTCTGCTGCTCATTGATTTTGACCGGGTAGATCTGTCCAATCTGAACCGGCAGCAATATTTTGTGAATCAGCTGGGCCAGCCCAAGACCCAGGCTCTGGCGGAAACCCTGGCGGGGATCGCGCCTTACTGCCGGGTGGAGACCCGCGCTGTGAAGGTGGACGCGGAGAGTATTCCGGGGCTTTTCGACGGCTGCGGCATCGTCTGTGAGGCTTTCGACCGGGCCGAGGCCAAGGCGATGCTGGTTCAGGGCGTTCTGGAGCATTACCCGGACGTCTGTCTGGTCAGCGGCGTGGGCATGGCCGGACTGGGCTCCGCCAACGCCATCCGAACCAGAAAGATCGGCAGGAATTTTTATCTCTGCGGGGACGGGGGGTCCGAAAGCGGGCCGGACAGTCCTCTGATCAGCGCCCGAGTGGCGGTCTGCGCCGCCCATGAGGCCAGCATGGTTCTCCGCCTCCTGGCGGGAGAACGTGAGCCGTAGCAGGGCGGATACAGTAAAAAAGAATAAGAAAGAAGGAATGAGAAAGATGGATCATGACAAATTGATTTTGGGAGGAAAAGAATTTACCTCCCGCTTTATCCTGGGTTCCGGGAAATATTCCCTGAAGCTGATCGAGGCGGCCGTCCGGGACGCGGGGGCTCAGATCATCACTTTGGCTGTCCGGAGAGCCAATACAAAAGAGCAGGAAAGCATCCTGGACTATATTCCCAAGGGAGTTACGCTTCTGCCCAACACATCCGGCGCCAGAGACGCGAACGAGGCGGTGCGCATCGCCCGTCTGGCCAGGGAGCTGGGCTGCGGGGACTTTGTCAAGATCGAGATCATGCGGGACAGCAAATATCTTCTGCCGGACAATCAGGAGACCATCAAGGCAACGGAGATCCTGGCGAAGGAGGGCTTTGTGGTGCTGCCGTATATGTACCCGGATCTGTACGCGGCCCGGGCGCTGGCAGATGCCGGAGCCGCCGCCGTCATGCCTCTGGCCGCGCCTATCGGCTCCAACAAGGGTCTGGCAGCCAGGGAGTTCATCCAGATTCTCATTGACGAGATCGATCTGCCCATCATTGTGGACGCCGGCATCGGACGCCCATCTCAGGCCTGTGAGGCCATGGAAATGGGAGCTGCCGCCGTCATGGCCAACACGGCTCTGGCGACCGCCGGGGATCTGCCTCTTATGGCTGCTGCCTTCCGCCAGGCTATCGAGGCGGGAAGAGCCGCCTATCTGTCCGGTCTGGGCCGGGTGCTGGTCCGTGGAGGTTCCGCTTCCGATCCGCTGACGGGATTTCTGCGGAGTTAGGAGGCATTATGGACAATCAGTATTTTGTGGATTCCGAATTTCTTTCTCCGGCTGCCCTGGAGAAAAAGCACAGGCTGGAGCGGGACCCTTCCTCCCGGAAAAACCATATGGAGTATCTTCCGGGAATGGAGCAGATCAGCTCCGGGGTGATGGATCAGGTCATGGGACACAGAAATACCTATGACCCCGCAGCTTACACCGCGAAGGACGTTCTGGCTGCTCTGCGCCGGGATACCTGCACCATAGAAGACTTTAAGGCCCTTCTGTCTCCCGCCGCGGAAGCTTATCTGGAGCCTATGGCAAGGAGAGCCCAGGCGGAGACCCAGAAGCATTTCGGAAATACGGTCTATCTGTTTACGCCGCTGTATATTGCCAATTACTGTGAAAATTACTGTGTCTACTGCGGTTTTAACTGCTACAACCACATTAACCGGATGAAGCTGAACATGGATCAGATCAGGCATGAGATGGAGATCATTGCTCAGTCCGGCATGGAGGAAATCCTGATTCTGACCGGCGAGAGCCGCGCCCAGAGCGATGTGGCCTACATCGGCGAGGCGTGTAAGCTGGCGCGGAACTATTTCCGCATGGTAGGGCTGGAAATCTATCCGGTGAACACGGATGAGTACGCCTATCTGCACCAGTGCGGCGCAGATTATGTCACCGTATTTCAGGAGACCTACGATCCCGACCGGTACGAGCAGCTTCACCTGATGGGCCATAAGAGAGTGTGGCCCTACCGGTTCGAGGCCCAGGAGCGGGCCCTTATGGGCGGTATGCGCGGAGTGGCATTTTCCGCGCTGCTGGGGCTGGCTGATTTCCGCAGGGATGCCCTGGCCAGCGCGCTCCACGTTTACTTCCTCCAGCGCAAATACCCGCACGCGGAAATGTCCCTGTCCTGTCCCAGGCTGCGGCCTATTGTGAACAACGCGGGAATCAATCCGCTGGAGGTGGGGGAGAAGCAGCTGTGCCAGATCCTCTGCGCTTACCGCATCTTCCTGCCCTATGTGGGCATCACCGTATCCTCCCGGGAAACGGCGCAGTTTAGGGACGGCATCGTCCGCATCGCGGCTACCAAGGTGTCTGCAGGTGTGTCCACCGGCATCGGCGACCATGAGAGCAAATATACCGGCAGGGATACGGGAGCGGAAGAGGGCGACGAGCAGTTTGAGATCAGCGACGGGCGGAGCTTTGATGCCATGTACCGGGATATAGAGGGACAGGGCCTTCAGCCGGTGCTGAACGATTACCTGTATGTCTGACATTCTGTGTGTTACCAGCCGGGGTCTGTGCGGCGGAGGTTTTCTACGTCAGGTGGAGAAAATTGCCGCCGCCGGGCCTGCCGGCATTCTTCTTCGTGAAAAGGATCTGACCGAGGAGGCCTATGAGGCTCTGGCCGGAGAGGTGCTGTCCGTCTGCAGGGCCTATGGGGTTCCCTGTATTCTCCATACCTATCCGGGAGCCGCCCTGAGGCTGGGCTGTTCTGCCCTTCATATGCCGCTTCCTCTTCTGGAAAAAATGAGCCGGGAGGAAAGAAGCCGGTTTTCCGTGCTGGGAGCCTCCTGCCACAGCGAGGCGGATGTAAGGCGGGCCGAAGCCCTCGGATGCACCTACGTGACGGCCGGTCATGTGTTTGAGACACAGTGCAAGGCAGGTCTGCCGCCCAGAGGCCTGGAATTTCTCCGCCGGGCCTGCCGGGCCGCTTCAGTTCCCGTGTACGCCATTGGCGGAATCTCTCCCGAAAATATCGCCCGGGTGCGGGCCGCCGGCGCTGCGGGGGCCTGCGTCATGAGCAGTCTGATGACCGCTCCGGACCCGGAAATGCTGCTGAAAGAACTGGAAGGATGCGGTCTTTCTTGACACAAAAGCCCCTTCATGATAAAAAGGAAGAGGAAGGTGATGAGAAATGAAAGCGTCAAAAATGTCCAGAGTGGTGTTCCTTAGTGACGCCAACCAGAGAGGAATCCTGTTCGGCGGAAAGCTGATGGCCTGGATGGACGAGGTGGCCGGAGTTGCGGCCAAAAGGTTCGCCTGCCGCGAGGTCGCCACGGCCGCGGTGGAACGGATGCAGTTTTATAAGCCAATTCCTGTGGGAACGTTCCTGGATGTGACCGGAGAGGTGGTCTCTGTGGGAAATACTTCCATGAAGGTCCGCGTAAGCGTCACGGCGGACGGTCCGGAGAGCGGGGACGGGGATATACTGATGGCGGAAGCTCTGTTTATCTATGTGGCTGTCGATGATGAGGGACGGCCTGTCAGGATTGAGCGGAAGCTGTAGGAAGGAGATGGGAAAAGGATGACAAAGGAACAGACGATTGAGCAGTATCTTCAGGTATTGTCCTCCAAACAGCCGGTTCCCGGCGGCGGCGGAGCCTCGGCTCTTTCAGGTGCCCTGGGCAGCGCTCTGGGGCTGATGGTCGGCAATCTGACCATAGGCAAGAAGAAATACGCGGCTATGGAGGAAGAGGTTAAAGGTTACATGGAGCAGCTGGAGCGGCTTCAGCAGAAATTTATCCGGCTGGCGGATGAGGACGCGGAGGTGTTCGCGCCTCTGGCTGCGGCGTACGGTCTTCCCTCCGGGACGGATGAGGAGAAGGCTTACAAGGATCAGATTATGGAGAAGAATCTGCTGGCGGCCAGTCTGGTGCCCTTAAGCATTATGGAGACGACGGTGGAGATGCTGCTGCTTTTGAAAGAGCTGGAGCAGAAGGGAAGCGTTATGGCGGTCAGCGACGTAGGTGTAGCGGTGCAGTTTGCCAGAACCGCTCTGACCGGAGCCGTCATGAATGTGTATATCAACACCAGATCCATGAAAAACCGGGACAAGGCCCGGGAGATGAATGAGGAAGCCAGCCACATGCTGACCTCCGGCACGGCTCAGGCTGACGAGATCTACGGAAAAGTGCTGGAGCGGCTGAAAAATTAGACGGTGAAAGGGGAGACGTGACGGATGATAGTATTGAAAGGCGCGGAGGTCTCCGCCAGGATTAAAGAGCAGGTTCGTGAGGCGCTGAAGGGCTGTGAGGGCCAGCCGCCCTGTCTGGCAGTGGTGCGGGTGGGAGAACGGCCTGACGATGTATCCTACGAAAGAGGGGCCCTTAAGAAGATGGAAGCGTTCGGGCTTCGGGCCCGGTCCTGCGCGTTTCCGGAAGACATTTCCGATGAGGATTTCCGAAAAGCGTTCCGGGCGATTAATGAGGATCCGGATGTGGCGGGAATCCTGCTGCTGCGTCCGCTGCCGAAGCAGATCTGTGAGAAGGACATTGCGGAGATGATTGACCCGGCCAAGGATCTGGACGGGATTTCCTCCGTCAATATGGCCAGGGTGTTCATGGGAGACGCAGGCGGGTTCGCGCCCTGTACGGCAGAGGCCGTGGTGGAGGTGCTGAAGGCCAACGGGATTCCCATTTCCGGCAAAAGGGTCACCATCGTGGGGCGGAGCCTGGTAGTGGGAAAGCCTCTGGCTATGCTGATGATAAAGGAAAACGCCACGGTTACGGTCTGCCATACCAAGACTGCCGATCTGGCGGGAACCTGTCGCCAGGCCGAGATTCTGGTGGCCGCGGCGGGGCGGGCCAGAATGCTGAACGGCGATTATGTAGGTCAGGACGCCGTTGTTCTGGACGTGGGGATCAATGTGGATAAAGACGGAAAGCTGTGCGGAGATGTGGATTTTGAATCCATCCGGGACAAGGCCTCCATGGCTACGCCGGTTCCGGGAGGGATCGGGGCTGTGACCACGGCGGTGCTGGCCAGGCATCTGGTGAGAGCCGCGGGCTTTGAGATTGGGTAGAGGGTATCCCAAAGGCCATTTGTAATTTCAAAATGGCCGGAGGGATACCCTCTCTTCTTCCTGATTCTGTTTTAAGAGAAACGCGCAGTTCAGACCCTCGCCTGGATCCAGCGGATTGCATCGCCGATGACTTCATCCTTGCAGTATTCATTGAAAATCTCATGGAACAGGCCGCCGTAAATCTTCATCTGCTTGTCCTTTGACGCCGCGTTTTCAAAGAAGGTGTAAGTGTCCTTTACGCTGACCAGGCTGTCCTTCTCGCCGTGGAGCATGAGAACCGGATAGGCGAAGGTCTTCTCCTTCTCCTTAAACCAGTCAAGGCCGCCGCCAAGAGCGTAGCAGAGGCCGGTGGTGAAGGACTGGGTGTTGTAGGGGTCTTTGCCGTACCAGTCTACGATCTCCATGACGGAGCAGACGCCGTCTCCCAGTTCGTTGGGCATCCGCATGTGAACGTCCAGGCCCTTGGGGCAGCTGGTGATGGTTCCGAAGAAATCATGAGTCGCGGCGCCGCTGGTGATGATGCCCCGAAGCTTTTTGTCCGGATATTTGGCGCCGTAGAGAGATACTGTAAAGCCGCCCATGCTGTGTCCGATCAGGAATACGGGAATGTCCGGATTCTCGGCGATGGCCATGTCCACCACCACGTTGGTGTCGTCCAGCGGCTCGTTGAAATCGGAGAAGAAGGTTCTCTCGCCCTCCGAACGGCCGTGTCCCCGGTGGTCAAACCGGTAGGTTGCGATCCCGGCCTTGTGGAACAGTTCCGCGAAATAATCGTACCGTCCCTGATGCTCGCAGAGCCCGTGGACGATGACCGCAGCGGCCCTGGGGCTGTCGGGAATCTCTTTGTTCAGAAACAGTTTCGTGCCGTCAAAAGAAGAAATCATTTCACCCATCGTACTTACCTCCTCATAATAACTCGTGTACCCGGGGCTGAAAGCCCCGGAAACACTGTAGTTTTACTTCGGGGACACTGTCCCCGAAGTAGGT
>CANQSK010000026.1 GCA_947626475.1 uncultured Lachnospiraceae bacterium | reverse complement strand
TTCATCCGCTTAATGTTCTGTGATACATTGCCAAGCCATTTCTTCTTATGTGCTACATGTTAAGTTAATGACATTGTCTACAATAATGGTTTCTGCCTCAATATACTCCAGATTTCCAATATATCTGATATTATCTGAATACACAAACTGAAAAATCCGTTCTCCGTTAAGTATGAATTCCTCCCCGGACAATTTCTGATCAGAAAGTTTTTTGTATCTATAAATAATTTCCTTATCCCCAAACTGAAACGTATAGGAAAACTCCGCATACTCCTCTTTGGAATCCGCATTAAGAAAGGCGCTGTCACTTGCGCGGCGGTCATCAAACAGCACTTTCTCGATATCCCCGATTGCTCTTCCCAAATTTGTCTTTCCTGTGGCATTTCTGCCATAAATAATCATTTTACTGATAAAACCATCTGATATACAATCTGCGCTGAATTGATAACCGGCAGTATCCTGAAAATCAATCTCGATTTCATTTCTGAAATTTTTATAATTCCTCACACTGAATTTTTTTAACATGCCGCATCCCTCTCAGAACCATACTCAAAAATATAACTATTAAATACTTTCCGTTCACAATTAGAGTATAACCAATCTTGATCAGCATTGCAAGCAGTATCCGTAAAAAAATTACGGCAAGAAGCGGATTATAACAATGGAGCTGCGCCAGGCAGCTCCATCCAAGCAGGAACTATTTTCTTTTCGCGGAGTAGGCCGCGCCGATCAGTCCTTTCATGTAGCCGGTGGCGTAGGCAAAGGCCGCTTTCTCGCCTCCGGTTTCCCGGTCATATCTCAGCACATGATCCACATAAATAGGACCGGTGTAATTTTCCTCCACAAGCAGCTGCACAATCCGGTACATATCCATATAGCCGTCCTCCAGCAGCGTTTCCTCAAAATAAGGCAGCGTGCCGCTGACATTGCGGAAGTGGATGGTATACACCCGGTTCATGCGCACAAACTCCCTCAGATCATCCAGGATATTTCCGAAGGAGGAGCCTCCTTCCAGCCAGCAGCCGCAGCAGAATTTCACTCCCAGATAGCCTGGTTCAATGGTATCCGCAAGCGCCATGGCTTTACGGTAACAGTCGGAATTATAAATAAGGCTGGCGCAGCCTTCATACATAGGCGCAGGCGGATCGTTGGGATGAAGGGCGAGACGTATGTTGGACGACCTGCACACCGGCAGCACAGCCCTGAGAAAATATTCAAAGTTTTCCCAAAGCTCTTCCTCCGTGTAGACTTTGCCGAACACAGGCTTCCGGGCATAGATCTCTTCCATATCCACAATCCTGCCAGGCGCCCCGTGAGTATGCTCTCCCGCCTTCCACCAGGATGTGGACACGCGGCCGGTATCCCATGTGACATACCCTACAGGGACACCTCCCTGTCCCAGCCAGCGGTTAAGGTTATTGTATTTTTCAATCCACTCGTCCCGGTCCTCCAGACCCAGGTGTATGGACGGATGCTTGTATAAGGAATTGCATCCCGCGTCATCAATTGTAAATCCTGCCTTCCGAACCCTTTCCAGCGTCTGGTTCACCCGCGATTCCGAGACAGCGTCCTCATCACTGAACATCACAAAGCAGTGAGTGACATTCATTTGCTTCAGATAACGCAGATAATCGTCCGACGCGTCAGATGGTACGCACAACTGCGGTTTCATCATTGGCTCCATTGCCGTTCCTCCTGAAATGTAAAGTAGATTTTACTATAGCTGCTGTTCCCGGGCCGGGATTGTCCGGCCCGGGCTCTGCATTTATTTACTCTTTCCAGGCGCAGTTAGGCGTCCAGGCCTCAGCCGTCGTAGCACAGATTCCGGTGTCATGCACGCCGTCCTGAGCGTAGCAGTAAGCGGGCTGATAACCTGCCGCTACCACCAGCGCGTAGTCATGGCTCAGAAGAGTAGCCGCCTTGGACAGAAGCTCCTTCTTCTCCTCAAGAGTTGTGGCTGCCCGGGCTCCGAACAGGGCTTCCTCATAATCCGCCGGCTTATACAGCATGTTCAGATAGTTCAGTCCTTCGGAAGAATACAGACGGATATAGTTTGCCGTAAAGTCCATCTTGGAGGAACCGTTGTTTACCATAATTCCCAGCTGATAGGTACCTTCCGCTTTCTCAGCGTTAAAGTCGGCGTTGGTCATAGAATTAACCGTAGCGGTAATTCCTACCTGAGACAGGTACGCCTGCAGAATGGTCGCGCAGGTTTCATTAGCCGCGTTCTCAGAGTTAAAGCTGATCACGGTCTCAAACCCATTGGGATATCCGGCCTCCGCCAGCATGGACTTGGCTGTTTCCGGATTGTATTCATATTGCTGCACCGTCTCATCATAGGCCCAGGAACCGGGAACCGCGAATACCGGAGTGGAGGCTCCCAGACCGTCATAAATACCTTCCGCCATAGCATCCCAGTCAACGGCGTGCATCACCGCCTGACGGACCTTCACATCGTAGAAGGGAGAAGCCTCATCACCGGAGCAGAACATGATGTAAGTAATTCCTGCCAGATCAGGCGCGTCCAAAGCAACATTATTGTAATTGTCCTTCAGCTGCTGGATCGCCGTGCTGTTGGGATTGCGGAGCACATCCAGTTCTCCGTTCATGAAAGCTGCTACCTGGGTAGTAGTATCACTCATAAAATCAATGGTGATGCTGTCCAGATAGGGCTGTCCCTCAACCCAGTAATCGTCATTCTTCACATATGTAATATGGGAATCCTGCATCAGTTCGCTCATAACAAACGGGCCGGTTCCGACGGCGTTGATTGCTGCCCAGTCTTCTCCGTTGGTCTCAAAAGCGGTCGGCGAATAGATATAAACCTCACCGATGGTATCCGCCCAGGTATTGGCAAATTCCGGATAGGTCAGCACAACGGTATAATCGTCGGTCGCCTCAAATTTTGTAGGATTGACCAGCTCAGACTCTTTACCGTAATCTACCATCTTCTGGAAATTCCAGACTACCGCTTCCGCGTTGAAATCTGTTCCGTCGCTGAACTTGATACCCTGACGCAGCTTAACTGTAAGAGTCAGGGCGTCCGGATCGGAGATAAACTCTTCGGCCAGCCAGCCTTCCGTCTCGCCTGTCTCAGGATTGCGCCGTCCCAGTGACTCAATGGCCGGGGCCGCGTTGTAACGGTCGGATGTTGTGGTGGAATACGGCAGAAACAGCGTATTAAACTGGAAACCCAGCACAGTCAGGTCTCCGCCATATACAGGCTCTCCGCTGGCCGCGGCCTGCTCCTGTGTCTCAGCTGCCGCTTCACTGGCCGCCGTCTCAGCTGCCGCTGTAGTCTCAGCCGCCGCGGCGCTTCCGGCTGCCGCCGTAGTTTCGGAAGAACTGCCGCTTCCTCCGCAGGCTGACAGTGCCATCGCCGCAGCCATCATGACGGCGGCAATCTTCAGTTGATTCTTTTTCATCATAATGTTCTCCTTCCTTTTCGCTACTTTCTAAATATCTATGTGTTTCCGCATACGTGACCGGCAAAGTCACGGCGGCAATCACCTGATTCAGCAGAAATGACAGGCTACCTGATGCCCTCCCCCTGCGTCATGCAGAACCGGCGTCTCTTTCACACATTTGTCAGTACATTTCGGGCACCGGTTATGGAACGGGCAGCCGGATGGACGCTTCAGTATGCTGGGCACCTCACCCTGGACAGACACGGCTTCCCTCTTTTCCTCAATCACCGGATCGGCCACCGGAATCGCGGACAGCAGCACCTGGGTATAGGGGTGAAGCGGATTTTCATACAGCTCATCGCAGGAAGCGATCTCCATCACCCGGCCGAGATACATGACTAAGATCCGGTCACTGATATGCTTCACCACAGCAAGATCGTGGGCGATGAAAATATAGCTGATACCCATTTCCGCCTGAATCTTCTCCAGCAGATTGATGATCTGGGCCTGTATGGACACATCCAGCGCCGAAATCGGCTCGTCGCAGATGATCAGGGACGGATTGGAGCTGAGGGCTCTGGCAATGCCGATACGCTGCCGCTGACCGCCGGAAAACTCATGAGCCACCCGGTCCTTCATGGCCGGGTCCATTCCTACCTTCCGGAACAGATCATCCACTTTCTGCTCATAATCGGCCCTGTCAGATGACAGCTTATGGATCAGCAGGGACTCTCCAACAATGGAACCGGCGTTTTGCCTGGGATCTAGAGACGAGAAAGGATCCTGGAAAATCATGGACACCTGAGGCCGGTAAGGCTTCAGTTCCCTGTCCTTTTTGTGGGCCACATCCTCGCCGTGAAAGATGATCTGCCCCTCATCCGGCTCATACATGCGCATGATACAGCGGGCCAGAGTCGTCTTCCCGCAGCCGGACTCTCCTACCACTCCCAGGGTCTCTCCCTGCTTCAGAGTGAAGCAGATATCCTCGATCGCTTTCACCTCTCCCACTTTCTGACGGAAAAGGCCTTTGTAGACAGGAAAATATTTGCGGACATCCTTCACGACCAGACAGTCCTTATCTGTCAGATGCCGCTCCGGAGACGCGCCGTAATCCTTATGTTTCAGCTCCTCCTCTCTATCCGCCAGTTCTTTCTCTGTAAGACAGCAGGCACTAAAATGTCCTGGCTTAACCTCCTTCATGGAGTAATCCTTATGCTCTTTGCACCTGTCGCAGCGATACTCACAGCGGGCATAGAATGGACAATAATCCGGTCTCTGAGATGGCACGGGAGGAAGTCCGTCGATCGGAATCAGAATCCGGTCCTTGGGATCATCCAGCCTGGGAATGGCCCGCAGAAGCGCCCTGGTGTACGGATGCTGCGTTTCATGGAAAATTTTCCTGCATGACGCCGTCTCTACCACATGACCTCCGTACATGACGTAAATCCGTTCCGCATAACGGGCTACCAGGCCCAGGTTATGTGTTACCATAATTACTGCCGTGTTCGTCTCCTTGGCGATGGTTCGGATCATCTCAAGAAGCTGGGCCTGGGTCGTCACATCCAAAGCCGTTGTGGCCTCATCGGCTATGAGAATATCCGGCCTGGGCGCCATGGCCATGGCGATCATAATCCTCTGGCGCATGCCTCCCGAGAACTGTTGAGGATAGTAGTCAAACCGGCTTTCCGCGTCGGGAATGTTGACCATTTTCATAGCCTCAACCGTCCGTTTGCGGGCATCCTCGGCGCTGATGCCCGGAGTGTGGAGCATCAGATTTTCCTGAATCTGGTAGCCTACGGTAAGAACCGGATTCAGGCTTGTCATCGGTTCCTGAAATATCATGGAAATCCGGCCGCCCCGGACCTGCCGCATAGTCTCGCTCTCGGCGTCATGGTCCAGCAGATTCCCTTCTACTCCCTCAAGACGCACGTCTCCGCCGGCCACACGGCCCGGACTGGAGATCAGCTGCAGGCAGCTGAGCATGGTTACGGATTTGCCGGAACCGCTCTCTCCCACGATTCCCACAATCTCGCCTCTGTCCAGGTGCAGGGACACCCCTTCTATAGCGTTAAATTCCTTTCCATCCGAACGAAATGTTGTAACAAGATCTTTAACCTCAAGCAAATGTGACATCCTGATGCGTCCTCCTTTCGTCAAATCTCACCGCGCAGACGGGGATCGAGAGCATCACGCACGCCGTCGCCCAGGGTATTCAGGCAGATAACCAGCAGCGCGATACAGATTCCGGGCGCCAGAGAGTATACCGGATTTGTCAGAAGATACGCGCGGCCGCCGGCAACCAGACTGCCCCAGGAAGCGGTCGGCACACTGATGCCCAGTCCCAGGAAGGACAAACCGGCCTCTGAAAGGATCGTACCTCCGATCTGCTGCGTCATGGTAACGATAATCGGCGAAACGCTGTTGGGAAGGATGTGGCGGAACATAAGGCGCGCAGAACTGTTGCCCTGGAGCTTTCCCGCCATGATATAATCCCTCTCCTTGATGGAAAGCACCTGGGAACGCATCATACGGATATATACCGTCATGTTGGAGATTCCCAGGATTATGGCCATGTTCACGATTCCGCCGCCGAAGACCGCGCAGAGAGCTATGGCCAGCACTACCTGAGGGATCACACGAATAGCCTCAGCGATACGGCTGATTACGTCGTCTACGATTCCTCCGAAGAATCCGGCTACCATACCGGCCAGGGTTCCGATGACGCAGGCGATCATAACCGCCAGCACGCCGACCACCAGTGAAATCCTGCTGCCGTAGATAATGCGGCTGAGAACATCCCGCCCAAATTCATCCGTGCCCAAAAGATGAGCCACGCTGGGTCCCTGAGTCCTCTCGGTAATGCTGATGACATTGGGATCGTAAGGTGAAATGACTCCGGCCAGAAGAGCCGCCAGAATCATCAGAATAACAATCACAAAAGAGGCAACCGCTATTTTTCTGGAAAAGAGCGTTTTTAAGAACTGCCGGCGATGCTTCGCCTTATGTTCCTTAATAAGCTGTTCCGCCGTTTTTGAATTGGTCTGGCTCATACAACTTCCTCCTCTCTACGCAACCCGGATACGAGGATCCACAATAACATAAACGATATCCGTGATCAGATTGATAACGCTGGAAAACGCGGCGATCAGCAGCACGCACCCCTGAATCAGAGGAATATCAAGGCTGTTTATGGCGTTGACCAGCAGAGAACCCATACCAGGTATCACGAACACATTTTCCACGAACACGGAACCGCCTACCAGGCCGCCTAGGCGCAGGCCCATCAGGGTGATAACCGGAAGCAGCGCATTCTTCAAAGCGTGAACGTAAATAACTTTTTTCTCTTTCAGTCCTTTGGACTTGGCTGTCCTTATGTAATCCTGGCGGATAACCTCCAGCATGCTGGATCTTGTCTGCCTGGCGATGGACGCGATGCCTCCCACAGCCAGACACAGAAGCGGCATGATCGTCAGCCTTACGCTCTCAACAAAATTTTCCCAGGGCCAGACAAAACCGCTGGCAGGCAGCCATCCCAGCATCATGCTGAGCAGGTAAAGGAACAGAATGCCCAGCCAGAACTGAGGCAGGCAGCAGCAGACATTGGCGGTCGTCGTAACTACCGTATCCGCGGCGGTTCCTCGCCGTACCGCGCTGATAATTCCGAACACGATCCCCAGGGGCACACTGATAAAGAATGCCATAAGGGACAGATAAATGGTTACCGGAAGCCTTTCCGCGATCACGCTGGTAACCGGCATGTGATAGGACTGAGACGTTCCAAAATTCCCGGTAACGGCGTCCTTCAGCCACAGTACGTACCGCACTAACACAGGCTTATCCATGTTCATCTCATGATATAACCTGTCGTAGGTCTCGCCGGATATCTCTCCTCCGGTCATGGCCGCAATAGGGTCGCCCGGAAGGAAATCAACCAGCAGATAGGTCATAAATGACACAATGAGCAGAATGAGGATGGTCTGTCCCAGACGCTGCAAGATGTACCGAACCATGTTTCTTCCTCCTGTACCTATATATTTTTTTATCATTCAAATTTCTCACGCGGTATGCCGTGAGAAATCAGAATCCGGATGTTCCATTCTTTCGCTTCATATAAATGGATAAAATATCCAGATATTTTTTATTAATTTCATTTTATATGTGGATTTTCACGGGATTTATGATATGATTATAATATAGAATAACTATTTTTTCCAATGAGTCTTCCCTATTTTTACTATAAGGGATGCTTATAATTACTTTGCTAAGGAGAATCCATGGACATACGGTATCTGGAATATATTCTCGTACTGGCGGAAACCGGCAATATGACACGGGCCGCCAAAAAACTGTATATTTCCCAGCCCAGCCTCAGTCAGTTCCTGACCAAACAGGAGGCAGAGCTGGGCACTCCCCTGTTCACCCGCAGCAACGGCGTCTATTCCCTGACCCCTGTAGGAGAGCTGTACGCGGACTATGCGCGCAAAGTCCTTTCCCTGACCAATCACCTGGAAAAGGATATACAGCGCATTTCCACGACTACCCGGATCAGCATCGGAACCAGTTTTGCAGCCGCCCAGAAGATGCTGATCACCGTTCTGTCGGATTTTCGCAAATATTATCCAAATGTGGAGCTTACTCTTTCCGAAAGCAATCTGCAGTACATAAGCAACGCCATTCTTGCCGGAGAACTGGATATGGCCTTTGTCGCAGCTCCTTCGCTGGAGCCGTATAAAGGCCACTGCATAGAACTATTAAAAGAAGAAGTACTTCTGGCCGCTCCCAGCACGCATCCATACTGCCAGACGCTGCCTGCGGGAGAACACCATATTCTCACCAACACGGATTTTCTGAAACACTTTGGCTCCACTCCCCTGATCCTGCAGCTGAAGGGATACTGCATCCGTTACCTGATTGACGATTTCTGGGGAAACAACAGTTTTTCCCCTGTCATTGCCTGCAACATCAGCCATGCCCAGTCCATCTGCGAAATGGTAGCCAGCAACATAGGAGCGGGGTTTATACCTACCGTCTACGCCATAGATTCGCCCCACATCACTTATTTTTCCCTGGAACCCCGGATGTACCGAATCCATTCCCTCATCTACAGAAAGGATTTGGAACTGGGTCCTCCTCTCCAGCATCTGATACAGCTGGCGCAGAACTACATCAGGGAGAATCCGGAGCATTTTTTACAGAAGTTCCCTGTTTAACAGCTCCGTTCCCGGAACCGCGAACCGGCCGTCCTCGATCACCGGCAGCTTCTCTCCCGCCGCGGTCACACCGTAAATATCTCCCAGCTCGCTGTAGGGTATGGTGATGTCCGTATGGCAGTTGAAATAGGCTTTGGAAAGGTCCTCTCTGCGGAGGATGGAAATCTCATTGTCCCGGGCAATGATCTCTTTTCCGTCGGGATTGTAGACGGCCACGTCCTCCGCCCAGCTGTAGCAGGTATCCCCTACGGCGAAGTGGGGCCCCATCTTCTCCACAATGAGGATGGGCAGCTTTTCAACGATCCGGAATTTCCGGGCCATGGTGTAGGCCGCCGTGTTGGTGCCGATGGCAAACTCGCCTATGGGGAGCGTTTCGTAATTCTTGAGGATCCTCTGCCTGATCAGGGTCCGCCCCTCTTCACGGTCCGGGAAATTATCGCAGGAATACTCTGTGATCCGGCCGTCCTTAAACTCCAGACGGAGGTTGCGGAACTGGATGTCGTAAAGATAGACGGAGCTGACCTCCAGAACGCCCTCCGTTCCCTCAAGAACCGGCGAAGTGAACACTTCGCCCAGAGGAATATTCACATCCGCCACGCAGTTTTCAAAATTAGTCTGCGCCTCCGGCTTCTCCAGACGGTGAAGCATAATCTTCATGTCCGTGCGGTTATTTCCCTTTCCGGTGACTCTCACATACTCCGCCCGGTCCAGAAGGTTCACAATATTCTGCTGGATGCCTCTGTAAAGCTCATAATCCAATGTATTGATGCGGATGGTCTCCTCAAAAATCTCCTTAAAATCAGGGCCGATCTCCGGCTTTGGAAACGCGATGATCGTAAAGCTGGTCTCCTCCCCCGGTATGTACTGATTGCTCAGCCTGGCCTCATCACCGGAGGCCGTCAGCATCAGCTTCTCCTGCTTCTCGCTTAGGGCAAGAGCCTCCGGCTTGTTCACCGGATGGAATCCTGCCTCCCCAAAGGTATCGATGACGGCGGGACCGGCATACTGGGAGGCCTCTCTCTTATAGGTTTCAAAGGCCGTTCTCTGCACGGCCAGCCTTCGGTCCGTATACGCTTTCTGATAATACAGGGCGTTATCGTAGCGGTGATCGTAATCATACTGGCGGTTCGGGGACGTTCCGCCGTAGCCCCGGCTGTTCCCCGCCTTCCGGTCAGAACCCCAGACCGCCTTCCGGTACAAAATCGGCTCCAACCCGGCGGCGCGGAAATTCATAATGGCCTTCCGCACCATCCGCTCAAAGCCCATGGGATAGATCACCTGCACCGTCTTCTTCGCAGCCAGATTCCTGCCCATAACCGCGAAGCCCTTCCGGTATCCTTCCGTGTAGGTATCCGCCATCCGGTCAATGGTCTCCTGGGGCAGGCGGTTCATAAAATCTGCTACAGCCAGCTCTTCCTCCGACACGTATTCCCCGTAAAAATACAGATACCTCAGATCTGACAGATCCGCCTTATCTGCGATCTCCTTAGCAAAGGTCAGAGAAGGATCCAGCATCTCCCGAATCCGGTAGCCGGCCGTCAGATCCGCGTAGTCGCTGACGAACCAGTAGATAGCGTCCTGAACCTGGCCGCGGGAGGGAGTCTCTCCCTCAAACATATTATAGATCTCGATAAACAGCTCGTTTAAGATAGTCATTTCCGTCAAACGGCACTCATGGGCAAAGGCAATCTGCCCCCGGATCTCGCTGTAGAGGCAGGACAGAAGCGCTCCCAGCCCGGTTCCCAGCTGTTTCACCGCGTAAGCCGGATTTCCGTAACTGCTCTCATAGTTCTCCGGAAGAATATCCCGGTACAGCCGGCGGTTAAGCTCCTGAAGCGTCTGAAGCGTCTCCCGGCGGAAGCTTCCCGACTCTGTCATTCGGAACACCTCAGCCGTCAGGCGGATGAACCCGGCCACATGCAAAAAATACTGCCGGTAAGGCTGCTCTACCGTCTCCTCCGTCTCAATGGCCGAAATGCGTTCCATGGAAAGCTCAAATCTTTCCCGCACCGACTGATTTTCCTCTCTCCAGAAATCCTGATAACTCATGTTTAATTTCTCACTCCTATGATAATGATCACGGCCCAGGCCGCCAGGACCGCCAGATCCAGACCCAGGCCCAGTCTGGCCAATATGTATTTTTTGTCCTTTTCCCAGAAGGAACTGATTCCATAACCGGCCGACACCAGGCAGCACAGTATGCTGCAGAGCCCCAGCGCACCGGCAAGCAGGGCAGCCTGCCCCCTGGTCGTGACTCCGCAGTATAGGGAAGCATAGCCCAGCAGCAGGGAAGCCGCAGTCAGAAGCATACAGACACAGCTTCTGGCCGACAGGGGTTTCTTCACATAAGATACCCTCCCGGCAGCAGCCTCCCTCTGTTCTCTGATGTGCTTTTCTTTCCTTTCTCTCCTTGCCTTCAGGGCTTTCCTGTCCTCCTCCGTCCTGGGACGGGGCCTGCGGGAAAACCTGGAGCCTTTCTTAACCGGCACGAAGTTTCCTCCTTATCCGGACCGCCTGTACGGCCCGGTAACTGATATAGCCCAAAATTCCGCCTGCAGTATTCAAAAGAATATCGTCCACATCAAAGCTTCCCACCTTAAAAGCCAGCTGAGTGATCTCGATGCAGAAGCTGAGCAGACCGCTGAGCAGACATACGTCAAAACAGCATTTCCGCCGGCGGATAACCACCGGCAGCATAAATCCGAAGGGCACAAAGGCCAGCACGTTGCCCGCCAGATTCAGAACCACCGCTTTCATCCCCAGCTGCTCTCTATATACATAAAACCGTCTGATCTCCCTGAACAATTCCAGGTTATAGGCATAACCGCCGGTTCCGCGGTCCGCCCTCCCCATGGATTCCGCGAAAAATACAAGATAGATCAGAACAAGCATATACGCCACAAACAGAATCCGGATACACTTCTGATTTCTTGTGGTATGATTTTCCATATTCAATAAACGCTCCCTGCCGAACCCATCCAAAAGAAGACAGTATTCCCTCTTCGGGAACACTGCCCTTCCTCCGCTCCGGTTTTAGAATGTCAATTCTGATTTTTTCTTAAGGAGATTTGCGCCCGCCACAATGGCAACTACGCCGGAAGCGACTCCGACCACGATCATAATGATGCCGATAGCTATGTTGGCCGCCCCTGTGATTCTCATAGTCTTATAAATCTTTTCCATAACCCTTATCTCCTTCCTGCTTCACCTCAGAGGTTGTTTTTACTTTGCGCCGTACTGTTCATAATATGCATCGATGGCAGCTTTGATCGTATCGTCGATGACGATCCTGCCCAGGCATTCCCGGTTGTACAAATGCTCCACCACATCCGCCATGGACACGATGGCGTTGGCCTGAAAGCCGTACAGCTCCTGAATCTCCTCCAGGGCGCTCTTTGTTCCCTTTCCCCGCTCCATGCGGTTTAGGGAAACCATCAGTCCCACGATCTCCACATTGCCCTGGGCCTTAATGATCGGAAATGTTTCCTCAATGGACTTTCCGGAGGTGGTCACATCTTCAATGATGACTACCCGGTCCCCGTCCTTCATCTTACTTCCCAGAAGAATTCCGGCGTCTCCGTGGTCTTTCTCCTCCTTCCGGTTGGAGCAGTAGCGGATTTCTTTGCCGTACAGCTCGCTGAAGGCGATGACCGTGGCCACGCTTAAGGGGATTCCCTTGTAGGCCGGCCCGAAAAGAACATCAAAATCCGTTCCGTAATGATCGTGAATGGCTTTCGCGTAATACTGTCCCAGCCTGCGGAGCTGAGAACCGGTCACATAAGCGCCCGCATTCATAAAAAACGGAGATTTCCGTCCGCTTTTCAAAGTGAACTCGCCAAATTTCAGAACCTGGCTCTCCACCATAAACTCAATAAATTCCTGTTTGTACTGTTCCATATCATTCTCTCCTGTTCTCTGCCTATCTCACCGCGCCGATCAGTTCCCGGATATCCTCCACCTGATAGCGCTCCAGGTACGCCCTGATTCCGTCCACGATCTTCTCCGTCACATAGGGGTCATGGAAATTGGCGGTTCCGACGGATACGGCCGTGGCTCCCGCCAGCATAAACTCGACCGCGTCGTCCGCGTTCATGATTCCGCCCATTCCGATAATAGGAATCTTCACCGCCTGGGCTGTCTGGTACACCATCCGCACCGCGACAGGCTTGACGGCCGGACCGGACATGCCGCCGGTCTTATTGGCCAGGGCGAAGGTCCTCTTATGAATGTCGATCTTCATGCCGGTCAAAGTGTTGATCAGGGATAATGCGTCCGCACCCCCCGCTTCGGCCGCCTTTGCCATGACGGTGATATCCGTCACATTGGGGCTCAGCTTCATAATAACCGGCTGTGCGGCGTGACGCTTCACTTCCCTGGTAATCGCCTCCACAGCCTTCGGGTCCTGCCCGAAAGCGATTCCGCCTTCCTTCACATTGGGACAGGAAATATTGATCTCCAGAAGATCCACCGGCTCGTCCGCCAGCCGTTCCACCACTTCCACATAATCCTCCGCGGTCCGGCCGCATACATTGACGATGATCTTTGTATCATACTGCTTCAAAAACGGGATGTCCCGCTTCACAAACACGTCGATTCCCGGATTCTGCAGGCCGATGGCGTTCAGCATGCCGCCGTAGGTCTCCGCGATCCTGGGAGTGGGATTGCCGGGCCAGGGCACATTGGCCACGCCCTTGGTCACCACGGCGCCCAGCCGGTTCAGATCTACGAACTCGCCGTACTCCGCGCCGGAACCGAAGGTTCCCGAAGCCGTCATGACCGGATTCTTAAGCTCCACGCCGGCGATGGTTACTCTTGTGTCAGTCACAGCTCCACCTCCCCGGCCTCAAACACCGGCCCGTCCTTGCAGATCCGCTTGTTGTGAACGTGAGAATGTTCATCTGTCTCCCTGGACTTACAGACACAGGCCAGGCAGGCGCCGATCCCACAGGCCATCCGCTCTTCCAGGGACAGCCAGCACTCTATCTGCCGCTCCGCCGCGTAGGCCTTCAGCGCCCGCAGCATGGGCGTAGGGCCGCAGGCCATGATCACATCTGCCTTCAGGCCTTCCTCCCGAATGGCGTCCAGCACGTTTCCCTTCGTGCCGGCGCTGCCGTCCTCTGTGGCGACAACTGCGTCCGCGTAGGGCTCAAATTCATTTTTCAGAAACAGACGGCTGTCCCGGTACCCCAGGACGGCTGTCTTTTTGCATTTCAGTTCTCTGGCCAGCTCCAGCATGGGAGGGATTCCGATTCCCCCGCCTATGAGAAGCGCCGACTTCTCCGGTCCGACCTCCGGGAACCCATTGCCCAGGGGCCCCAGCACCTCAACGGATTCTCCCGCCTTATAGCCGGAAAATTCCTCCGTTCCGGCTCCGGCCACACGGTACACAAGCCTCAGCCGCCGGTTCTTACGGTCAATCTCGCAGATGCTGATAGGCCGCGGAAGAAGCTTCGACGCGTCCCTCGTATAGACCGAGACAAACTGCCCCGCCCTGGCCTGACACGCGATCTCATCTGCCTGGATCCACATGCTGTAGATCTCAGGTCCGATCATTTCCTGACTGACCACCTTCGCAGTCATTTTTGTCTTTGCCATAGCTGCTCCTTATCAGACAGTTCTTATCACAACACCCTGTTAATATCCGCGACCATATCGATCACGGCCTGCCTCGACGCCTCCCCGAAATGCTCCGGGCCGAACTTGTCGTAAGGTGCCTTTCTGTAGGCCGCGATAATGCCTCGGGAAGAATTGACGATGGCTCCCAGGCCGTCCTCATTGAAGCAATATCTCAGATCCTCCGCCGTGCCTCCCTGGGCGCCATAGCCCGGCACCAGAAAATACGTATTCGGCATCTGCCTGCGCAGGATCCGGCTCATCTCCGGGTAGGTAGCCCCCACCACCGCGCCTACGTTGCTGTAAGCTCCGTCCATGGAAGCGCTGCCCCATTCCACCACCTTATCCGCCACCAGCTCATACAGGGGCCGGCCGTCGATCAGCCTGTCCTGGAACTCGCCGCTGGAAGGATTGGAGGTCTTCACCAGCACGAAGATTCCCTTATCCTCAGCCGTACACACATCCACAAACGGCTTCACGCCGTCGGTGCCCAGATAGGGGTTCACCGTCACGAAATCCGTATCAAACCCGGCCAGAACCGCCGAACCAACCTTCACACGGCCCAGATGAGCCGCAGCGTAAGCCGCGGAGGTGGAACCGATATCACCGCGCTTGGCGTCGCCGATCACGATCAGGCCCTTGCTTTTACAGTAATCCACTGTCTTTTTGTACGCTGCAAGACCGGGAATCCCGAACTGCTCGTACATGGCGATCTGAGGCTTCACCGCCGGGATCAGATCCCAGGTATTGTCCACGATCTCTTTATTAAACTGCCAGACCGCCTCAGCTGCCCCCTCCAGGGTCTCGCCGCATTCGGCATAGGCTTTCTTTGTAATGTGTTCCGGAATGTAGCTGAGCATGGGGTCCAGACCCACGCAGACAGGCGCTTTGGTCTTCTGAATCTTCTCAATCAGTTTTTTAATCATCTCGTCCTCCTGGGCAGATTGCTTTGCTTTATCAACTTTCAGGTTATCATCATAGCATAAAAACGTAAGGGACGCAAGCCGCTTCTGTCAGAACCATTCATCCGGCGGCAGATACCGCCTGGGCCTCTCCGAATCCGCGTTTTTTCGGATACTGGGCTTCTCCGGATCCGCGGCTTTTCATGTTTCCGTTCACAGTTCGATCCAGTATCTCTGCATCGTCTTCCCATCCGCGGTGACTTCATTTTTCAGCACACCGCCGTTTTTGACGATGCTCCTGGCGGACGCGATATTATCCTTTTTGCACACCATAAGCACCCGGCTGATCCCAAGCCGCCTGCACTCCTTAAGCGCCAGGCCGATCATTTCCGTGGCGACACCTTTGCCCCGTTCCGATGGACGGACACCGTCGCCGATGTGTCCGCCGTTCAGCAGAAGCCGTTCGTTTAGGCGGTGCCGGATATTGACCGCACCCACCATGATATTCCGGTCTGTATCCAGGCAGAAAAATGTGGAGTCGGGAACCATTCCGTCTTTTTCCTCCTTCTGTTCCAGATCGTCCAGAAAGCGCTCATAGTCATGGCAGTCCGTTCTCGCCACCGACCACGGAACAATGACCTCCCCCGACGCGTACCATTCTTCCATCATGTCGCAAATCAGAGCCTTATTGTCATAGGACGCCTTTACCAGCCGTAAATTCATCTATCCGCTCCTCCCTTTTTAAGCACCTACTCAAGAATCCCGAGGATCGGTTCCCCGATGCACCCCTCCGGCATCGCCACGCCGAAATTCTCGGCTATGGTGGCGCCGATCACCGCGAAGGTATGCTGATCCGGCAGAGCCCCGCCTCCGTTCATGGACGGCGAATAGGCCAGAAACGGCACCGTCTCCCTGGTGTGGTCCGTGCCTGTATGAGTCGGGTCATTACCATGGTCGGCGGTGATGATCAGAAGGTCATCTTCCTTAAGCTTCGGCAGCAGCTCGCCCAGCTTCACGTCAAAACGTTCCAGCTCCTGTCCGTAACCGACGGGATCCCTTCTGTGCCCCCACAGCGCGTCAAAATCCACCAGGTTCACAAAGCACATCCCATGGAAATCCTTATCCGCGATCTCGATGGTCTGCTCCATGCCGTGGACACTGCTTTTGGACTTACAGGCCTCCGTGATGCCCTCGCCGTCGAAAATATCCCGGATCTTGCCCACGCTGATCACATCCAGCCCCGACGCCTTCAGGGCGTCCAGAGCCGTCCTTCCGTAGGGCTTCAGGGCGTAGTCGTGGCGGTTGGATGTGCGCTTAAACTTGCCCTTCTTCCTGCCCACATATGGTCTGGCGATAACTCGCCCTACCTTCCACTCATCCTTCATGGTCAGCTCCCGGGCAATCTCGCAGCACCGGTACAGCTCCTGCAGGCCGAAGGTCTCCTCATTGCCGCAGATCTGCAGGACCGAATCCGCCGATGTGTAGACAATCATATCGCCCGTGGCGATCTCATGCTCACCCAGCTCATCCAGAATGGCGGTGCCGCTGGCTGCCTTATTGCCCACGATCCGGTGACCGGTCCGCTTCTCAAGCTCCTCAATCAGTTCCGGCGGGAATCCGGCATCGGTAAAGGTCTTAAAAGGCTTCGTAATGTAAAGCCCCATCATCTCCCAGTGTCCGGTCATAGTGTCCTTGCCCACGCTGGCTTCATAAAGCCTGGCGTAGCGCCCCAGAGGACGCTCTGCCGCCGCGGCGTGAGCCAGCGGATGGAGATTGGCCATGCCCAGCCTCGCCAGATTAGGAATCTCAAAAGAATCCATCCTCTCATCAATATGTCCCAGGGTATCCGTCTCCGCGTCGCCGTAGTCCGCCGCATCCGGCATGGCTCCGATTCCCAGGGAATCGATCACGATCACAAAAACGCGCGTATATTTTTTCATGTTCATCACACTCCTGCCTGTATTATACACGATTCTTTCCGATTATTGAAGCGTAAAAATGCCCGCCGGGAAATTCCCGGACAGGCATTCTGTTTCCTAACTTATTCATTCTTTCCAGACGGGCATTTGGGTTCCTATCTTATTCGCTCTTTCCGGACAGGAATTCATGGATTCCCCTGGCTCCGGCTCTTCCTGCCTCCATGGCCAGGATCACCGTGGCCGCTCCGGTCACCGCGTCGCCTCCGGCGAAGACGCCTTCCCTGCTGGTCTTTCCGGTGGATTCCTCCGCCACGATGCATTTCCTCCGGTTAGTCTCAAGGCCCTTGGTGGTGCTGGAGATCAGCGGATTGGGGGATGTGCCCAGGGACATGATCACCGTGTCAAGCTCCATCTCAAACTCGCTGCCGGGAATGGGCACCGGCCTTCTCCTTCCGGACGCGTCCGGCTCGCCCAGCTCCATGCGGATGCACCGCATGCCCCGGACCCAGCCCTTCTCGTCGGTCAGAATCTCTGTGGGGTTGGTCAGAAGGTCGAACTGGATTCCCTCTTCCTTCGCGTGGTGAACCTCCTCCACACGGGCGGGAAGCTCCGCCTCGCTCCTGCGGTACACAATATGAACGTCCGCCCCCAGACGCAGAGCCGTCCTGGCCGCGTCCATAGCCACGTTGCCGCCGCCTACTACCGCCACCTTCTTGCCCGCGGCAATGGGGGTATCGTAATCGTCGCGGAACGCCTTCATCAGGTTGCTTCTGGTCAGATACTCATTGGCGGAGAACACGCCGTTGGCATTCTCCCCGGGGATTCCCATGAACATGGGAAGTCCCGCTCCGGAACCGATGAACACGGCCTCAAAGCCCTCTTCCTCCAGAAGCTCATCGATAGTCACGGACTTGCCGATGACCACGTCGGTCTCAATCTTAACGCCCAGCTTCTTTACATTCTCAATCTCCGTCTTTACCACCGTATCCTTGGGCAGACGGAACTCGGGGATTCCGTAGATCAATACGCCGCCCGGCTGATGCAGGGCCTCGAAGATGGTCACCTCGTAGCCCATCTTGGCCAGATCACCGGCGCAGGTCAGACCGGAGGGGCCGGAACCGATAACCGCCACCTTATGGCCGTTAGTCTTCTCAGGCGCCGCCGGGACAAAACCGTTCTCCCGGGACCAGTCGGCCACGAAGCGCTCCAGCTTGCCGATGGAGATCGGCTCACCCTTGATTCCCCGGACGCAGACGCCCTCGCACTGGCTCTCCTGGGGACATACTCTTCCGCAGACTGCCGGCAGAGCCGACGCCTCCGCGATCACTTTGGCCGCCGCCTCAAAATCACCTTTCTCCACTTCCCGGATGAATCCCGGAATGTTGATGGATACCGGGCAGCCTCCCATACAGCGGGCGTTTTTGCACTTCAGGCATCTGGACGCCTCCGTCATGGCTTCTTCTTTATTATATCCCAGGCACACCTCGTCAAAATTGGTGGCCCTCACCTTCGGATCCTGTTCACGGACAGGCACTTTCTTCAGCACATCCATCACTTGTCACCTCCGCAATTTCCGCAGCCGCCATGGTGGGTATCGCCCTCCTGAAGCTTCAGGAGCGCCCTGCCCTCCTGGGTCTTATACATCTGCTGCCGTTTCATGGCCTCGTCAAAATCCACCAGATGACCGTCAAACTCAGGCCCGTCCACGCAAGCGAACTTCACCTGGCCGCCTACGGTCAGACGGCAGGCGCCGCACATGCCGGTCCCGTCCACCATGACCGGGTTCATGCTGACGATAGTATGGATCCCCAGCTCCTTCGTCAGCAGGCAGACGAACTTCATCATGATCATGGGACCGATGGCCACGCACACGTCGTAATGCTTTCCTTCCTTCTCCACCAGTTCCCGCAGGACGTCCGTCCCCATGCCTTTTCTCACATAGGAACCGTCGTCGGTGGTTATGTAAAGATTGCCGGCAACAGCCCGCATCTCATCTTCCAGAATGACCATCTCCCTGTTCCTGGCCCCCACGATCACATCCGCGTCCACGCCGTGCTCATGAAGCCATTTCACCTGGGGATATACGGGAGCCGTGCCCAGGCCTCCCGCCACAAAGACGATCTTCTTCTGCTTCAGGCTCTCAGGATCCTCGTTCACAAACTCCGAGGGCCTGCCCAGGGGCCCTACGAAATCCTGAAACGCGTCACCGGCCTGCATCTCGCACATTCTCTGGGTAGACGCGCCCACCACCTGGATCACGATGGTCACAGTACCCTTCTCTCTGTCATAGTCACAGATGGTCAGGGGGATCCGCTCTCCCACCTCGTCCATCTTTACGATCACAAACTCTCCCGGAAGGCAGGACTTGGCAACCCTGGGCGCTTCCACGTCCATCAGGTAAATCTTGTCCGCCAGCTTCTCGGCTTTCAAAATCTGAAACATGCGACTCCTCCTCATTTCTGTAGCTCCATGCCCGTTCCTTCCGTTTTTCGCCGGATTTCCTGCCGGGCATTCAATATTGAATAAGTTTACCACATGCCAAATGATTTTTCAACTGGAAATAAAACGGCCCGGAATCCATTTTTGCGATAAACCTATGAAAAAATGACGGCCTGTGATATAATGAAGGCACTATCAGTCAGGAGGAAATTCGGTTATGGATTACAGGGAAATTATTTCACGGATTCGGGAAAATATCGGGCAGGTCATTGTGGGTCGGGGAGATACGGTTGATTTTCTGCTCACGGCTCTCATTGCCGGGGGCCATGTGCTTCTGGAGGACGTTCCCGGAACGGGAAAGACCATGCTGGCCAAGTCCCTGGCCAAAAGCATGGATCTGGACTTTGCCCGGATTCAGTTTACTCCGGATCTTCTGCCCTCCGATGTGACGGGCCTGAACTATTTTGACCAGCAGGAAAACTGCTTCGTTCTGAGACGGGGACCGGTTTTTACCAACATTCTCCTGGCCGACGAGATCAACCGGGCGACTCCCAGAACCCAGTCCAGCCTTCTGGAATCCATGGAGGAGCGGCAGGTGACCATTGACGGAGAAACCTATCCTCTGGAGGAACCATTTCTCGTCATTGCCACCCAGAATCCGGTGGAGACCGCCGGCACCTACCCTCTCCCTGAGGCTCAGATGGACCGGTTTCTCATGCAGATCTCCATGGGATATCCGGACAAGGACGAAGAACTGGCGATCCTGGAGCGCTTCGGCGGGGAAAATCCGCTGGAAAAACTGGAACCGGTATGCACCGCCAAAGATCTTCTGGAGCTTCGCAGGCAGGCCCTGGATATTTACGTTCATCCCGCTCTGAAAAACTATCTGGTGGAGCTGGTTCAGTCCACCAGGACTGACAAACAGATCTTAAACGGCGCCAGCCCCAGAGGCAGCCTGGCGTATTTCCGGGCCGTCCGCGCCTACGCCATGCTTCAGGGCCGCGGCTACGCGATTCCCGAGGACATTAAGGCTCTTGCCGTTCCCGTGCTGGCTCACCGCATCATCGCCGCCAGAACCTTCGGCATGCAGGCCACTGCCGCTGAGACCGTCATCCGGCTTCTGAACCAGGTGCCGCTTCCTACGGAAGATTGGGGAAAACGTCTATGAAGCTCGCGGTCGTCATCGTGGCCGTCCTCCTGATCACTCTGGCTCAGGTCAGGCTCTACCGCCGTTTCTGGCGCAGAGGACTGACCGTAAGGCTGGATTTCTGCCAGCCGGCAGCTGTGGAGGGGGACACGGCCCAGCTGAAGGAGATCATCTCCAACCGGCAGTATCTTCCGCTCCCGGTCCTTCACGTAAAATTTCAGATGGGAAAGCATCTGATTTTTACTTCCTCCAACAACTTCAAGATCACGGACCAGAATTACCGGAGCGATATTTTTTCCTGCCTTCCCTGGCAGGAGATTCGCCGCACCCTGGATTTTTCCTGCGAAAAACGGGGATATTACCAGATCAGCCACGCTGACTTAGTCAGCTACGACCTGTTCTTTCTGGACCATTTTGTGGCGTCCGTTCCCGTGGACGCGGCCATGTATGTATACCCGGGACCGGCGGACGCCGTCCGGCTTGAGCTGCCCCTGAAAAATCTTATGGGACAGATCCTGGCCAGGCAGGCTCTTCTCAGGGACCCATTTGAGACCCAGGGCATACGGCCTTACCAATCCTACGACCCTTATAAGCATGTAAACTGGAAGGCTACCGCCCACACGGGAGAGCTGCAGGTCAATGTCTACACTCCCGCCTCCTCCTGGCAGGTGATCCTTCTCCTGGATACGGATTCCGACCGGGCCTGGGGAGACGAAGACTTGACCGAAGAGTCCATCCGCCTGTGCGGCTCCATGGCGGAATATCTGATCGGTCAGGGCGTTCCCGTAGCCGTCTACAGTAACGGCACCGATTGTCTCAGCGGCCAGCCCTCCCGGATCGAGGCCGGAGCCGGCAGGGAACATCTGAAAGCGATCATGGAACTGCTAGCGCGCCTGCAGTTTGCCGCCAGGACTCCCCTGTCCGTGGCCGCCCTGCGGGCCATGGCCGGTATCCGGTACATGACCGCGGACTACGCAGAGCGGGACGGCATGGCGGACAGAAGCGCCGCATCCGGCTCCGGGTCTGTCTCCGGACAGAGTGTGCCCCCAGCCTCAAACGGCGGCGAGACTTCTTCAGATAGCAGCGGAACCTCCTCAAACGGCAATAAAGCCTCGCAGGACGGCAGCGGAATCTCTTCAAACAACAGTGATGCTTCCCGGGACGGCTCTTATCTTCCCATGGAGCAGCTGATCTCCTTCCTGCTGGACGCCGGGGACTTCGGGCATACCGCCGGCTCCGCCGTCTATGTGCTGATTTCTCCCATTAGAAGGAAGGAACTTTCGCAGGAGTTTGATTCCCTCTGCCTGAGAAGCCCCGGCTCGCAGTGGATCTTTCCCAGAAGACCTGACGGCCTTCCTCCGGCCGTTTATCCGAATCATGCCCAAATCTATGAGTGGGAGGTGCCTTATGGCCGCGCGTAAGCTGTTTAATTACTGGATATCAAAAAACCGCAGCAATTTCTTTACCTGGGCGGCCGTCTGCCTGGCAGTCACCTACTTTGCGGGCGTAATGATGACGACCATGTATGAAAAACCGGAGATGTCCGCGCTTCTGAAGCGGATCGGGTTTGCAGGAATGGTGATCCTTGCTCTTGTATATCTGATTCATCAGAACCTCAACGCCTTCTATGATTTTCTGAAGCTGTTTGAGGATATGGACCATGTGCCCCGCAAGCAGATCTCCTACGTGAACTCTTTCTGCATGACCGTGTTCCTGATCCTGACTCTCGCCGGAACCCTGGCTCTCGTCGCTTTGACCGAACCTGTCTGGCAGGCCATCTACAGGTGGTTTTCCGAAATGCCGGAGCTGACCGCTCCGGAGCCTGTCATTCCCTACACGGAGCAAAACGAGATCCCTCTGGAACAGTTAAGCAAGCTTATGGGCGGCGCGCCTCTCTTCCCGGCCTGGTTCAAATATGTATGGAAAGCGCTGGATGTTGTCATGTGGATCCTTTTTCTGGCCGTCATCGTCCTCGCCCTCCGCGCCCTGATGCGCAGCGTCTGGAGCTTTGTTATTAAGCCGCGGCATTTTGACGAAGACGAAAAGATTTATCTGAAGCCTACTCTGAAAATGTCCCTCCGGGGAAATGAACCTGCCGGCGCAAAAAAGGATTCGAGCATCCGCTATCTTGTGTCCGCAGATGCCCGAATCCGCCGCCATTACAAAAAAGCGATCCTTTCCGGAAGGAAACAGCAGCGACAGACCTCTCTTCCGCCCGAGTGGGCCGCCCCCGCCGAGCTGGAGGAATCCGCCGCCATAGACGACCGGGTACTCCACGACATGTATGAGAAAGCCCGGTACAGCCGGGAAGGCTGTACGGAGGAAGAATGGAAAAAGCTGTCCGGCGCTCCGTAATCCGAAACGCCGGACAGCTTTTTTCTGCCTATTTCTGTCTATTTGATCATTACAGAACCAGGGACGGAGCGGAATACACTCTGGCAGCCAGCTCATTGTCCAGCATGTACAGGGCCTTGGCGTCTGAACCGAACAGCTCGTACTTTTTGATCAGGTTCTCCGCGTTGGTCTCCTCCTCGCCCTGCTCCTTCACAAACCAGTCCAGGAACTGCATGGTGCGATAATCTTTCGCCTCATGGGCCGCGTCATAGATCGTATGGATCAGAGCGGTCACATACTGCTCATGCTCATATCCGGCGTGAAGCGGGCCGTCGTAGCCTTCAAACACCTTGTCCGGCTTGTCGATGGCGTCCAGTGTCACACTGCACCCGTTGTTCTGCAGATACTGAAGGAACAGCATGGCATGGTCCCTCTCCTCCTGCGCCTGAACCTTGTACCAGTTGGCGAAGCCGTCCAGTCCCTTCTCCACATAATAGTTGGAGAAATCCAGGTACAGATACGCTGAATAAAACTCCTTATTCACCTGAGTGTTCAGAAGTTCCGCTACTTTTTTGTCTAACATAATCCAATCCTCCTTAGATTTTGCTGTGAACTATTGTATCACTCAGATGAAAAAATGTCATCCGTTTTCTGATGAATCCGTCTTTTTTTCTTTCTTCTCAGCCTTCTCTCCCGCCGAGCGCTTCCTTCCCCGTCTTGTCAGGGCAAATATCACAGACAGCACAGCGGCAAGGAGAACCAGGAACACAGCGATCACCGGCAGGGATGAGACAAACCACACAAACAGATCCACAAAACCGGTTCCCACGCCTTCCAGATTCCGCTTGAAGCCCTTCTGAATCCTGGTGAGCACCGAATCCGGATCCGTAGGCGTAAACACCTTCACTTCGTGAATATCGATGTGCACGGTGCTGTAATCCACCTGATTATCATAGGTGCGCAGCTGGGATTCAAAGCCTTCCAGCTGATAGCGGATCTCCGACAGGCGGGACTCCAGGGCAATGATGGATTCCACGGAATCCGCCTGCTCCAGAAGCTCCCACAGGCGCTCCTGCTCAATAGTCAGGGATTTTTTGCGGCTCTCCACATCCGTATACTGGAGGGTCACGTCCTGAACATTCTCAGACCGGTTCGTTATATTGCTCTGCTCCGCCATCTTGGACAAAAACTCGTCCAGCTTCTGGCTGGGAACGCGAACGGTCAGATAGGCGTAGCGGCTGCTGTCGGATGAGGACATGCTGCTGCCCTGCACGTCCGACTGTTCTATGTAGCCTCCGTCCGACTCCACAGTCTGACGGATATTGCCAAGAAGCGTGTCAAACTCCGTGGTTTCCACCGTCAGGCCCACGGTACGGATCAGCTTCCGCCCTGCCCTTTGGCCGTCTTCGGAGGAATTCGCCTCTTCTTCCGCAGGCACGGGCATCTCCGGCATGGCTCCGCCAAAGGTTCCCTCTTCATCATAAGCATAGGCGTCCGAGACGGCAGCAGCAGTCTCCGCTGTGGTCTCCACAACCGCCGTCTCCGCCATCGCCATATCGGCCGCGCCCGCATACGCTCCCCGGCCGCCGTCCCAGCTGTTCTGCGCAGAACTGCCGGCGCCTCCTCCGCAGCCGCCGGCCAGCATCACGGCCAGACAGACCGCCGGCAGCACGATCAAACTCTTACCAGACATTTTCTTCATAAAAAATCCTCCCTAATCTGTTTATGAATCAAACATGGTCACAATAAGCTACAATGTGATTGTAACACAGAATCAGGAAGGATTCAGAACTTATTCATTAATAAATTCATAAATTATGCTTAATTATCTGCCGCATTCTCCGCCAGGTCCAACCTGCGCTCCAGTATCTCCGCCGCCGACGCGGCCAGTCCCGCGCAGGGGCGTTTCCGGTAATATTCCGGGGTCCGCTCCTCCGGCTTCGGCGCGGCGTCAACCGACTCCTCCGGCACCTGCATCAGCCGGCTCAGAAGCTTCCGGCAGTTTATGCTGCCGTTCTCCCTCTCGTACTCTGCCGCCAGCTCCTGAATCAGGGCATAAAGAGAAGCCTTCGCCTCCTTCGCTTTCGGGTCGGAATACCCTTCCAGCGCTCCCGCCACCATGGCCATGCCGCTGACACAGCCGCAGGTCTGGCGCAGCCTTCCCAGACCGCCGCCAAAGGGCGACGCCAGCCGAAGAAGCGTCTCGCGGTCCAGTCCGAACACATCTTCAAAGGCCAAGACTACCGACTGTGAACAGTTGTAGCCCTCTTCAAAATATTTTCTTGCTTTTTCTCCTCGCGTCATGGCAAATGCCTCCGTACTTATGGATGGCTCCATTTTAACACAGAAGGACCGGGCGCGCCACTGTTTTCGATTCTTGATTTTTGCGGCATTTATGGTAAAATAACGAGGAAAGCGCCGATGACGCTTGCGTTGACCGGCGTTTGACGAATATCTCCATCGAGACGTTAGTCGAGATGGTAAAATGAGAAGGATATTACAGCATGAAATCATCATCTGAACTGCGCGCTCTGCTGCGCTCCATAGACCATAAAGGCTATCCGGCCTACAAATCCCTGACCGGTTCCTATCAGTTCGGCGCCTATGTGCTGTCCGTTGACCATGTGCAGGGAGACCCATTCGCCTCCCCCTCCAGTCTTCATGTTGAGATCTCCCACAGGGACGCCGGATTTCCGGCCGCTTTTTACAGCCGGGACTGTGTCCGCGTCGCCCTGGAGGATTATCTGACCAGAGGTCTGGAGGAACAATTTTCTTCCTATAATTTCAAGGCCAGAGGCTCCGGCAAAAGCGGGCTGCTGGCCATCAGCCGCTGCGGACAGGAGGTGCTGGAGCGAAGCGCCTGCGAGATCACGCCGCAAAAGATCATCGTACGGTTTCACGTAGGGTTCCCGGCCTTCGGCCGCACCATCAACGCCGGCGAGCTGGACAAGATCCTGTTTGAGTTTCTTCCAAAATGTATTGACAACGGCTGCTTCTGGTCCAGGCAGAACCAGAAGCGCCTGAAGGCCGCCATCGACCTGGCCGAGGATCAGGAGACCATACGGGATTACCTGCGCAGCCACCGGCTGACCGCATTTGTGGCCAACGGCTCCATCCTGCCCAGAAAAAGCGGCGTGTCCGACCTGCCCATGAATAACAGCGTGCCTTTTGTCTCTCCGGCTTCCATGGAGATCACCATCCGCCTTCCCCACATCGGCGAGGTGCGAGGCATGGCCCTCCGCCAGGGCATCACTCTCATCGTAGGCGGCGGCTACCACGGCAAATCCACGCTTCTTGAGGCTCTCCAGACCGGAGTCTACAACCATATTTCCGGCGACGGCCGGGAATTTGTCATCACAGACGATTCCGCCGTCAAGCTGCGGGCCGAGGACGGCCGCTCCATCCGCCGGGTAAATATTTCCATGTTCATCCGTGACCTGCCCAACAAAAAAGACACCTCCTGTTTCTCAACAGAAGATGCCAGCGGCAGCACCTCTCAGGCCGCCGGAGTTATTGAGGGCATAGAAGCCGGTTCCCGGCTGTTTCTCATAGATGAAGATACCTCCGCCACCAATTTTATGGTGCGGGACGAGCTTATGCAGCAGGTAGTCAGCCGGAACAAGGAACCGATCACGCCGTTTCTGGAGCGGGCCAGGGATATTTATGAGAAAGCAGGCGTTTCCACTATCCTGGTAGCCGGAAGCTCCGGCGCTTTCTTCTACATCGCGGCCACAGTCCTGCAGATGGACTGCTACCGTCCCATAGATATCACGGAACAGGTCAGGGCCTTATGCAGAGAGCACGTTCCTCCCAGAACACAGGCCCCTGATTTTGCCCTGCCCGTATTTGACCGGAAATTTACCCTTGAGCACGATTCGTCCGCAGGCCATGCCCGGGGACGCAGCCGCGACTCAAGGGGCGGCTATAATGAAAGAAAGAAGATCAAGACCTTCGGCACCGATTCCTTCTCCATTGACCGGGAGACCGTCGATGTGCGCTGCGTGGAACAGCTGACAGACCCGGAGCAGACCGCCGCGCTGGCCTATCTGCTCCGATACGCCGTCGAGCAGGCCGCAGACGGCAGAAGGACCATGCAGGAGGCAGCCTCTCTGGTTTACGATACCCTTAACCGGAAAGGCTGGGAGCCCTTCTGCTCCTCCTACATTCCCTGCGGTCTGGCCCGGCCCCGGATTCAGGAGCTGTACGCGTGCATGAACCGGTTCCGCGGGTAATGTCCCGCGGACAGGATCCGTATGCGGGATCAGTACACGATCTGCGCGGCGATCTCATCCGCTTTCTCCTGCCCGCAGCAGACTCCTATGATCGCCAGGCCAAAGGGGATTGAGCATCCCATTCCTCTTCCGGTAATCACATTTCCGGAGACAACCGCCGGTTCCCGGACCAGCTCCGCCTTGGCAAGGTGCTGCTCAAAGCTGGGATAACAGCAGGCTTTGCGGCCGTCCAGTATGCCCCGGTGCGCCAGGATGCTGGGCGCCGCGCAGATAGCGGCAACGTATTTGCCGGCCTGATAAAAGGCGTCTATCTGCTCCAGCAGAGGACCGCACTGTTCCAGATTGGCGGTCCCTGCCTTCCCGCCGGGCAGTATGATCATATCCAGAGAATCAAAGTCCGTTTCCTGCAGCCGTATGTCCGCCATCACCTGAATCCCGTGGGAACCCTTTACTATAAGAGATTCGCCGATGGACACCATTGTAATGTCCAGTCCCGCCCTGCGGCACAGATCAACCACTGTCAGGCCCTCGATCTCTTCAAATCCGTCCGCCAGAAAAATAGCCAGTTTTTTCATACCAAACAACTCCTTCCTTCTTTTAGCCTTATCATACCTCTTTATCCTGAAAATGTCACTCACAACTTTCACCGGGCGTCCGCATGCACCTGCTTAAAATGTTCTAAAAGTCAAAATAGCCGTAATTTTAGTCAAAATATTACCTTACTGTTTTCCGAAAACCGTGGTAAGATACTTCATGTAACACGGAAACAACACACTTGCGAAAGCAGAAAAAGGAGGTTATAATTATGTATACAGCAACTGCGTTAAGACCCGCGAAACATATCTGCTCTGTCCAGGGCAGTTCCAAAAAATCCATTTTTGCCTTACTTAAGGAATACTGGAAGGAGAACGGGATGATCATCTGCGCGGGACTTCTGGCCGCCAATGGAAATAACGTTTATTCCATACTCAGGGACATGCACAACTGCTCAGAGTAACCGCGGCTTATCCAAATCCGGAGCATACGGGGAAGACAATATGAGCCATCTTTACCATGAGACGATCCATTATTTAAGTCCTATCGGCATTCGGTACGGTTTCGCCGACATGCCGGGAGGATATCATCCGAACCACTGGCATCAGGAGCTGGAGATTCTGTATCCGCTGAACGGCGAATTTGACATATGGGTGGACGGAACTCAGTACCATCTGAAAAAGAGACATCTGACCGTGATCGAATCCTCCAGGATCCACAGCACCTATTCCCCTGCCAAAAACTCCATGTTTCTCTGCATCCATCTGTCAAAGAAGCATCTGGAGCAATATCTTCCCGACATTGAAACGCGACAGATTCAATGCTCTCCTCCGGATATCAACGATGACAATTTTCCTCAGTACCGCAGGATCTGTGAGCTGATGGAGGCCCTTACCCGGCTTTATATCCGGGATACCCCTTTCCTGGCCCTGGAGGCGGAGGGAATCATCCTCCAGGCGCTGGCCTGTCTGTTCCGGGACTTCTCCACTGCGTCGGTCCCTGCCTTCACTCACTCAAATCTGCTCGTTATGCAGCGGATCCGGGATGCCATCACCTACGTGGAAGAACACTTTCGCGAGCCCATCACCCTGGATGAGATCGCCGGCAGGCTGGGATTAAGCAATGAATATTTCTGCCGCTTTTTCAAACGCCACATGGGCGTCTCATTTTTCAGCTATGTGAACCAGATCCGGCTGGCCCGGGTTTACAGGGATCTGGAACGCACCGATATGACCATCTCCGAGATCATGGAGCAGAACGGCTTCACCAATCAGAAGCTTTTCAACAGCAGCTTCAAAAAACAGTATGGGCTGACCCCTTCCCAGGTACGAAAAAAGGCATGACGGCCGAAATGCCGGGGCCCGTAAGAAAGTTTTGAAGCCAAAATTATAATTACGGCATCTGTCAGGCTGGATTGGGCAAACAAAAAGCACGAAGTATCAGGAAATTTCCCTATGCTTCGTGCTTTTTATGGTCATTAGGCTCTGTGTTGATTTCACTTCATAACCTTTTCCAGCAGAGACTTAT
>CANQSK010000025.1 GCA_947626475.1 uncultured Lachnospiraceae bacterium | reverse complement strand
CATTCTCACCAAGCTGGACGGCGATACCAGGGGCGGCGCGGCCCTGTCCATCCGGGCAGTGACCGGACGGCCGATCCTGTACGTAGGCATGGGAGAAAAACTGTCGGATCTGGAGCAGTTCTATCCGGACCGCATGGCTTCCCGTATCCTGGGTATGGGCGATATCCTTTCCCTGATCGAGAAGGCGGAGCTGGAGGTTGACCAGGACAAGGCCAGGGAGCTGAGCCAGAAGCTTCGGAAAGCGGAGTTTGACTATGACGATTTTCTGGAGCAGATGCGCCAGATCAAGAAGATGGGCGGGATGAACAGCATCCTTGGCATGATGCCCGGCATGGCCCAGATGAAGGGAATGGAAGTGGACGAGTCGGCCATGGACCGGGTGGAAGCCATTATCCTCTCCATGACGAAGGAGGAACGGGCGAACCCGGGACTTATGAATCCGTCCAGAAAGCAGCGGATCGCCAAAGGCGCCGGTGTGAACATCAGCGAAGTCAACCGGATCATCAAGCAGTTTGAGCAGATGAGAAAGATGATGAAGCAGCTGCCCGGCATGATGGGCGGCAGGAAGCGGGGAGGAATGCTTGGCGGCCTGGGCAGCCTGGGCGGCATGTTCGGCGGCAGGGGCGGCAGGCTCCCGTTCTGAGACAGACAGCAGAGCAGGTTTTCCTGCTTTTGCCATAGATTTTATTACAGGATAAGGAGGTGAAACCGGTATGGCAGTAAAGATGAGACTTAGGAGAATGGGACAGAAGAAGGTTCCTTTCTATAGAGTTGTTGTTGCAGATTCCAGATCCCCGAGAGACGGAAAGTTTATCGAGGAAATTGGTTACTATGACCCCAATCAGGAGCCCAGCGTGATCAAGTTCGATGAGGAAGCAGCGAAGAAGTGGTTGGCCAATGGCGCTCAGCCCACCGACAGAGTAGCAAAGCTCTTAAAGCTGGCTGGCATCCAATAGTTGAGGTGAGGTATTATGAAGGAATTAGTTGAAATCATGGCAAAAGCCCTGGTGGAACACCCTGAGGAAGTTACCGTCACCGAAACCGAAGAGAATGGTGAAACCGTTATCCAGCTGAAGGTGGCCCCTTCCGACATGGGAAAGGTTATTGGAAAGCAGGGAAGAATTGCCAAAGCCATTCGTTCCGTTGTTAAGGCGGCGGCCTCAAAGGAAGAGAAGAAGGTGTCTGTGGAGATCGAATGAGAATTTCCGGCGGACAAAGGGAAGGGTAAATTGCAGACCGGCGGCCCGGGCCGTCAGAATGCAGTTTACCTTTTTGCTGAGACGCGTTCAGACAGAGCTCAGGAAAGGCAGTGGACAGTTATGGAACAGACATTTCGGGTAGGAGTCATCACCTCCACCCACGGACTCCGGGGGGAGGTAAAGGTATTTCCCACCACAGACGATTCCCAGAGATTTCGGAAGCTCAGAGACGTGCTGCTGGACACCGGCCGGGAGCTGGTTCCCATGGAAGTGGAGCAGGTGCGTTTCTTTAAAAATATGGTCATAGTGAAGTTTAAGGGCTGTGACTCCATTGAACAGATCGAGAAATTCAAAGGCCGTGATATCCTGGTGACCCGGGAAAACGCGGTGGAGCTGGGACCGGACGAGAATTACATCGCGGACCTGATCGGACTTGCGGTTGTGACCGACGAGGGAGAGAGCCTGGGCCGTCTGACGGATATTCTGCAGACCGGAGCCAACGACGTGTACGTGGTGGAGACGGCGGAGGGAAAAGAAGTGCTTCTGCCCTCCATCAAGCAGTGCATTCTTAATGTGGATCTGGAGGCGCAGAAGATCACGGTCCATGTGCTGGACGGCCTTTTGGATCTGTAAGGAGAGAAAAAATCCATGAATTTTCATGTTATGACCCTGTTCCCGGAGATGGTGCTGGAGGGACTGGGCACCAGCATCACCGGAAGGGCGATGGAAAAGGGCCTGATCTCCATTGAGGCTGTCAATATCCGGGATTACTCTGAGGAAAAGCATCATCATGTGGACGACGCCCCTTACGGGGGCGGAGCCGGTATGGTCATGCAGCCGGGACCGGTGTGCGGCTGCTATGAGGATCTGTGCAGAAAGATGGGAAAACGTCCCAGGGTTCTCTATATGACGCCTCAGGGCAGGGTGTTTAACCAGTCTATCGCCCGGGAGCTGGCCGGGGAGGATGACCTGGTGTTTCTGTGCGGCCACTACGAGGGGATAGACGAGCGGGCCCTGGAAGAGATCGTGACGGATTATCTGTCCATCGGAGATTACGTTCTGACAGGCGGCGAGCTGCCGGCAATGGTGATGATCGACTGCATTTCCCGGCTGGTGCCCGGCGTTCTCAACAATGACGCCTCCGCTGAGATAGAGTCTTTTCACGACAATCTTCTGGAATATCCCCAGTACACCAGGCCGGAGGTGTTCCGGGACCGGAGAGTTCCTGAGGTGCTTCTGTCCGGCCATCACAAAAACATTGAAACATGGCGGCGGGAGCAGTCGATCAAAAGAACCTATGAGCGCCGGCCGGAGCTTCTGGAAAACGCCAATCTGTCCCGGAAGGAACAGGAGTACCTGGCGGAGCTGAGAAGCGGCGAAAGGGCGGACGAGGAGGATTAGGGATTACGGACTCATTTTTCGGAAAAAGTCCTTGCATTCCGGATGTATCTGTGTTAAAATTTCATATTGTGACAAATAAGAGATGGTCCTCTGTTACGGAAAGCGTATTAAGAACATCAAATAGATGGAAGGAGATTCACATACATGAACGAGATTATCAAAAGCATCGAAGCGGAGCAGATGAAAGAGACTGTGCCGGAGTTCAGAGTTGGCGATACCGTGCGGGTACACAACAAGATCAAAGAAGGAAACCGTGAGAGGATCCAGATTTTTGAGGGAACTGTCATTAAGAGGCAGAACGGCGGGGCAAGAGAGACCTTTACCGTGAGAAAGACCTCCAACGGAATCGGCGTTGAGAAGACCTGGCCGCTCCATTCTCCCTTTGTTGAGAACATCGAGGTTGTCAGAAGGGGTAAAGTAAGAAGAGCGAAACTCTTCTACCTGAGAGACAGAGTTGGTAAAGCCGCCAAGGTGAAAGAGCGTATGAGATAATTGAAGTTGGTGTAAAGGGGACAATAATTCTTTATTGTCCCTTTCTTACTCTCAGAGGGAATTTGATTCCGGTTCATCACAGGGAGAATAATCGTGGAATTTTATCAGGAAGAAAGCAATATTCTGAGAAGGACCGTCTGCTGGATCGTGGATATCGTGGTGGCGATTTCTCTGGCCTGGTTCTGCGTGTACGCCTTCGGCACCCAGATACAGGTGGCGGGGCAGTCCATGACGCCGGGGCTGAACAGCGGGGATGTGGTTCTGATGAACCGGCTGGTCTATGATCTTGGCAGTCCCAAACGGTTTGATATCGTGGTTTTTCAGCGTGAGGACAGCAAATACAATATTAAGAGAGTGATTGGCCTGCCCGGGGAATCTGTGCAGGTCGTAGGCGGCGACGTTTTTATAGACGGAACCAGGCTGGAGATGAAGGATGGCTTAAGCAGCGTCTCTCTGGCCGGGCTGGCGGACAGCCCTGTCCTTCTGGGGGAGGATGAATATTTTCTTCTGGGGGACAATCGGGACAGCAGTGAGGACAGCCGCTTCGCCAATATCGGAAATGTGAAGCGGGAGCAGATTCAGGGGAAGATATGGTTCAGACTTCTTCCGTTGATGGATCTGGGACTGACAGAGTAGGAGCGTTTATGAACATACAGTGGTATCCGGGACATATGACCAGGGCGAAGAGGGCAATGCAGGAAGATCTGAAGCTGGTGGATCTTCTGATCGAGGTTCTGGACGCCCGGGCGCCTTTTTCCAGCAGAAACCCGGATATAGATCAGATGGGAAAGAACAAGGCCAGGCTGATCCTTTTAAACAAGGCGGATCTGGCGGACGAGGCCGGAAGCGCCGCCTGGGAGCGGTATTTTAAGGAAAAGGGATACGAGGTCGTGAGGGCAGATTCCCGCAGCCGGGCTCAGCTGAAAAAGGTGGACGCCGCGGTGGCTGCGGCCTGTAAAGAGAAGATCGAGAGGGACAGGCGGCGGGGGATCCTGAACCGGCCGGTCCGCGCCATGGTGGTGGGGATTCCCAATGTGGGCAAGTCCACTTTTATCAATTCCATTGCGGGGAAGGCGTGCGCCAAAACCGGAAACAAGCCCGGGGTCACCAGGGGGAACCAGTGGATCCGCCTGAACAGAACTCTGGAGCTTCTGGACACGCCGGGACTTCTGTGGCCCCGGTTTGAAGACCGGCAGACGGGAGTCCATCTGGCGATGCTCGGTTCCATCAACGACCAGATCCTCAACCGGGAGGAGCTGGCTATGGAACTGCTGAAGATCATGGCAGAGCGGCATCCGGAGGTTCTGGAAGAGCGTTACGGGATCGCAGTGGACGGAGAGTCCTTTGACCCGGCGGCGGCCCTTGAGACGGCGGCAAAGGCCAGGTCCTGTCTTCTGAAGGGCGGCGCATACGATACGGAGAAGGCTGCTGGCCTGCTCCTTGACGATTACCGCAGCGGCAGGATGGGCCGTCTGACGCTGGAGATGCCTGAAAGGCAGGGGGACGAAGGATGAGAGAGCTGAAAGGGGAACGGCTGGAGGCGGAGCTTGCCCGGCTGGACAAAATGCAGGAATACGAGAGGATGTACAGTGACCGGGGATTCATCTGCGGCATTGACGAGGCCGGAAGAGGGCCTCTTGCCGGGCCGGTGGTGGCCGGGGCTGTCATTCTTCCGAAAGACTGCCGGATCCTGTACCTGAACGATTCCAAGAAGGTATCGGAGAAACGCAGGGAGCTTCTGTATGAAGAGATCACGGAAAAGGCCGTGGCATGGGGCGTCGGTATAGTACCGCCCCAGAGGATCGATGAGATCAACATTCTTCAGGCCACCTATGAGGCTATGCGCCAGGCGGTCGGGCAGCTTAAGGTGACGCCTGGGATTCTTCTGAACGACGCGGTGACCATCCCTCAGGTTTCCCTCCCCCAGGTGCCCATCATAAAGGGGGACGCCAAGAGCGTGTCCATTGCCGCGGCCAGCATACTGGCCAAGGTGACCAGAGACCAGATGATGAGGGAATATGACAGGATTTATCCGGAGTACGGTTTTGCCGCACACAAGGGCTATGGGACGGCAGCCCACATTCAGGCGCTTAAAGATCTGGGCCCATGTCCCATTCACAGGAGAAGCTTTATCGGGAATTTTGTCTGAATTGTATGATGAATAAGAGAAAGACAGGCAGCCACTATGAGGAACAGGCGGCTGCCTTTTTGGAAGAGCAGGGCTACCGGGTACTGGAGAAAAATTACCGCTGCCCCGGCGGCGAGATCGATCTGATCGCCAGGGACGGAGATTATCTGGTTTTTGCGGAGGTCAAGTACAGGAGCAGCCAGGCGAGAGGATGGCCGGAAGAGGCGGTAAATCCGGAAAAGCAGCAGAGGATCCGCCGGGCGGCCCGGTTCTATCTTTACAGGAACCGGTACGGGGAGGATACGCCCTGCCGGTTTGACGTGGTAGGGATTCTGGGAGAGCGCGTGCGGCTGATCCGGAATGCCTTTTGAGACGCAAAGAGCCGCGGAAAGGATGAGAGATGGAAGAAAAGCAGATCGCGTGGATCTATAAGGGAGAGAACAGGCTGCCCAAAACTGTCTGGGCAGGAGAGGTGCCCTATCTGTCGTTTCCTCTTCTGGAGGAGTGCGGCCTGGTATCCCACGGATTTTCCACCAGGCTGGGAGGTGTCAGCCGGGGCCGGTTCGCCACCATGAACTTTACATTTCTTCACGGAGACCTGAAAGAGAACGTGATGGAAAATTACAGGCGGATGGCCGCCGCCCTCGGAGTGGACGCGGAGCGGATGGTGCTGTCTTACCAGACTCACACTACCAATGTGCGGAAGGTGACGGCGGAGGACGCGGGAAAAGGCATAGGGAAGGAGAGGGATTACCGGGATGTGGACGGATTGATCACAAATGTCCCCGGGATCACCCTGGTGACTTTTTACGCCGACTGTGTCCCCCTTTATTTTGTGGACCCGGTTCACCGGGCCATAGGGCTCAGCCATTCCGGGTGGCGCGGAACTGTGTCCCGCATGGGACAAAAGACGCTCGAGGCCATGGCCGGAGAGTACGGAACGTCTCCGGAGGATGTGCTGTGCTGTATCGGTCCCAGCATCTGCCGGGACTGCTTTGAGGTGGGAGGCGAAGTAGTGGAAGCCTTTCAGAAGGAATTTGCGCCTGTTTACTGGCCGGAGCTGTATGAGAGGAAGGACAACGGCAAATACCGGCTGGATCTGTGGAAGGCCAATCAGATCATTCTTCAGGAGGCGGGCGTAAAGCCCTCCCATATTCAGGTGACGTCGCTGTGTACCAAATGTAATCCGGATTACCTTTTCTCCCACCGTGTCATGGGAAGCGAAAGGGGCAATCTGGCGGCTTTTCTGTGCCTGAAGGCATGAGGGCAGGTACCGGGAAGGAGAGTCTGTATGAGAACGAAAATTTATAACGCAGCGGTGCTGACCGTGGATCCGGCGGGACATGTATATGATAAGGGATACGTGCTGTTTGAGGGAAAGAGGATTCTGGAAGCGGGGCCCGGATGCGGCCCGGACGCGGATACGGCAATCGACGGCCGCGGGGGGATCCTGATGCCTGGAATGGTCAATGCCCACAGCCATATTCCCATGATCCCATTCCGTTCCATGGGGGACGACTGCCCGGACCGGCTCCGCAGGTTTCTGTTTCCCCTGGAGCTGGAGGCCATGACGCCGGAGCTGGTCTATCTCAGTTCCCGGTATGCCGTGTGTGAGCTTCTTCTGGCAGGAGTCACCGCGGTGGCGGATATGTATTATTTTGAAGATCAGGTGGCCAGAGCCTGTGATGAGATGGGAATCCGCGCCTGGACAGGGGAGACGGTGATCGATATGGAAACCTGCGACAGCCCCGGAGCGGAGGGAGGGCTTGATCTGTGCCGCGAACTGATTGAACGCTGGAAGGGGCACGACCGGATCCATCCCATGGTGGCTCCCCACGCCACCAACACCAACACGCCCGAAATGCTTAAGCGGGCCTATGAGCTGGCGGAGTCCCGGGGGGTTCCCTGCATGCTTCACGTCAGCGAGATGGATTATGAGATGAGCCATTTTCGGGAGGTCTACGGAAAGACCCCTGTGGAGTTTCTGTACGGGCTGGGAGCCCTGGGCAAAAATACCGTTGGCGTCCACTGCATCCATATGACGGACCGAGATATCGCCCTTATGGCGGAAACCGGGGCGAAAGCCGTCCACTGCGCAGGGTCCAACACGAAGGCCGGTAAGGGAATCAGCCCTGTGCGGGATCTGAGGGCCGCGGGCGTGGATGTGGGCATCGGCACGGACGGGCCTTCATCCGGCAATACTCTGGATTTGTTTACCCAGTTTAAGATGATCGCTTCTCTCCAGAAGACCAGATATCACGATCGGAGTCTGTTCCCGGCCAGAGAGATTGTGGAGATGGGCACCATGGGCGGCGCCAGGGTCCTGTCGGCCCAGGATGAGATCGGCTCCATCGAGAAAGGGAAGAAAGCGGACCTGGTCCTGGTGGAGACGGAGTCTGTCAACATGTTTCCCAGATACAATCCCTATTCGGTCCTTGTCTACTCCGCCGGAGCGTCCAATGTGGACAGTGTCTGGGTGGACGGAAAGCAGCTGGTGAAGGAGGGCCGGCTGACGGAGGCGGACCTTGAGGACATCCGAAACCGGCTGGAGACGGCCATGACATCCTTCCGGGAGAGCGCGCAGCGGTACGCGGAATTTATCTGAACCGTTTTGAACGGAAAATAAAACAAATCCTAAGAATTGTTCATTGACATTTTCCGGAAGGAATGATATGTTTAACTTTGTAGATCAGGTATTGCGAATGAGTGAGGTGGGCATCTGTGGTTGAGAAGAAAACGAAGATTTATCTGCTGTTTATTTTGCCGGGCTGTCTGTTTCTGGCGTTTTTCATGCTGATACCCCTGTTCAGCCTGCTGTTTAAAAGTTTTCTGGACGAAGCGGGATCCTTCTCACTGACAAACTATTTCAATATATTCGGAAGCACCTATTTTAAGCAGGTGTTCTGGCGGAGTATCCGTCTCAGCCTTTTAAGCACGTTTCTGTGCGCTCTGCTGGGATTTCCAACGGCCTACTACATTTCCAAATATTCCAAAAATAAGGGAGTTTTGATGGCGCTGGCTGTGTTCCCCATGTTTACCAGTCCGGTCATCCGTTCCTTCAGCTGGATGGTGATCCTGGGCAAGAAGGGCTTTGTCAACGAAGGCCTGGTAGCCCTGGGAATCGTAGATAAGCCCATCAGCCTTCTTTACAATGAGTTTTCCATGACGGTCGGATTTATTCAGCTGTTTCTGCCTTTGATGATCCTGTCCCTTATAGGCGTTATGGACAATATTTCCGATGACCTGAATCTGGCCGCCGGAAGCCTGGGAGCTTCCAGAATGGCCGTGTTCCGCCATGTGGTGCTGCCTCTGAGTATTCCGGGGCTGGTGACGGGGAGCGTTCTTGTGTTCACCGGCTGCCTGACGGCCTACACCACGCCCCAGCTGCTGGGCGGGACGGACACCCGGGTGCTGGCTACCATGATATACCAGCAGGCCATGTCCCTGGGTGACTGGACTCAGGCGTCTGTGGTGGCCGTTGTCATGATCGTGATCACAGTGACCGTCACCAACGTGATTAATTATATCAGCCGCAAACTGAATCCTACCATATAGAAGGAGAGGAAGAACATTATGGCACTTCTGGAACTGCAGAATATCACAGCCGGTTATGACAAAAACGTAATACTGAAGGATCTGGATTTTCAGGTGGAAAAGGGAGAACTGGTTTCCCTGCTGGGCTCCAGCGGCTGCGGCAAGACGACGACGCTTCGCCTGATCGCCGGATTTTCCTCCCCCATGTCGGGAAAATTTATTTTTAACGGCAAAGATTACACCAAAGTCCCGCTTGACAAGCGGAATTTCGGCTTCGTATTCCAGAGCTATGCCCTGTTTCCCCACATGACGGTGTTTGACAATGTAGCGTTCGGCCTGAAGATGAGAAAACTGCCGAAGGAGCAGATAAAGAAGGAAGTTATGGACATGCTGGAGACGGTGGACCTTCTGGGATTCGAGAACCGTTTCCCCAAGGAGGGTGGCTCTGGCCAGGGCCCTGGTGATCAAGCCGGACCTGCTTCTTCTGGACGAGCCTCTCAGCAATCTGGACGCCAAGCTGCGGATCAAGATGCGTGTTGAGATCCGGCGGCTTCAGCAGAAGTTTGGGTTTACGGCGATCTATGTGACCCATGACCAGGAGGAGTGCTTTGCCATCTCCGACAAGGTGGCGATCATGAATCACGGCGTGATCGAGCAGATGGACAGGCCGTCTGTCATTTACAATCATCCCAAGACAGAGTTTATCGCCCGCTTTGTTGGGTTTGAGAATTTCCTGGATCTGAAGGCCGCGGGAGACGGCTGGTATCAGGCCGGGGACGGTTCCAGGATCCAGGCTGAGGGCGGCAGGACGGAGGGCAGCGTTAAGGCCTGCATCCGCCCGGAAGACATTCTGATTGTTCCGGCGGGGAGCAGCGCTCCCAACCAGCTGTCCGGACAGATCATGGTAAATACATTCCTTGGAAAGCGCAACCAGTACAACATCCGCACAGGAATCGGAGAGTTTGAGGTCAGCGCGGACCAGGAGAGTGTTTACAATATCGGAGATCAGGTTCAGTTGTCCCTGACTCCGGGAAAAATCATTCTGCTATAAAAAAGGAGAGAAGATTATGAGAAGAAAAGCAATGAGCATGATGCTGGCGTCTGCTATGGTTCTGTCTCTGGCTGCCTGCGGCGGTTCCAAGCCTGCCGAGACTACGGCCGCAGCGACGGAAGCGCCGGCGGAGACCGAGGCTGCGGAGACGGAAGCGGCCGAGACTGAGGCGGCAGAGACTGAGGCCGCGGAAACAGAGGCGGAGGAGCTGCCCAGATTCGACGGACAGCAGCTGCGTATTTCCACGTTTTCCTTTAACGCGGAGCTGCTTCAGAAGAACATTTATGACCCGTTTATGGAAGCGACCGGAGCGGAGCTGATCGTGGAGGGCGGCGCCAACGCCCAGCGTGTTACCAAGATCAGAGAGACTCCCGACGCCTATGATATCGTGGTGATCGGCGACGCGTTCGTGTCTGAGCTGATCAATGACGGACTGATCGACACCATCGATTCCTCCAAGCTTACCAACCTGGACGGCCTGTATGACGTAGCGAAAGCGCCTCTGGGCGAGGACTACGGCCCCGCTTACACCTTCAACCGTATCGGTATCGTCTATGACAGCAGCACCTGCCCCATCGAGATTACCTCCTGGGCTGATCTGTGGAATCCGGAGCTTGCTGACTCCATCGCGATCCCGGATATTACCACGACTTCCGGTCCCCTGCTGTATTACTCCATCGCTCAGATGGAAGGTTTGACTCCCGGCGAGGACGACGACGCCATCTTCGCCAAGTTTGAGGAGCTGAAGCCCAACATCAAGAGAACCTACACCAGCGCCAACGACACCATTACCATGCTGAATCAGGGCGAGGTTTCCGTGGCGGTCCTTCTGGACTATTCCTACACCACGGCGAAAACCGCTTCCGATACGTATGTGTGGGTCGATCCCTCCGAGGGCGTGTACAGCGGCTTCAACACCATCAACGTGCTGAAGGACTGCCCCAACAAGGAGCTGGCCGAGGCCTTCATCAACTACTACATTTCCTATGACGTGCAGCTGGCTGAGGCTCTGGACGGCGTAGATTCCCCGGTCCGCACCGATGTGGAGCTGACTGAGGAGCAGTCAGCGAACTTCACTTACGGAGCCGACATGATCAACGGCCTGCAGATTCCTGATTGGGACGGCATCAACGCCCACAAAGCCGACTGGACCGACCGCTGGAACGAGCTGTTCTCCGTACAGTAATGAACTGACAAAAAGGAGCTATCCATGAAGAAGAGCAAATCACTGTTTTTGGTTACCGTGCTGGTATATGTATTTCTTATAGGGCCGCTGCTGATCATTATGGCGTCGTCCTTCAGCGATACTAATTTCCTGAAATTCCCGGGAGAGGGATTCACCCTGCGCTGGTATGGCCAGATCATGCAGGTGAAGAGCTTCGGGAGCGCGGCAAAGAACAGTATTATCATTGCTTTTGGCGCTACGCTGATTGCCCTGATCCTGGGGCTGCCGGCGGCCTATGCTCTGAACCGCTACCGTTTTCCGGGGAAAGAGCTGATCAAGAGCCTGTTTCTGTCCCCGGTGCTGATTCCGGTAATCGTGCTCGGATTCATTATGCTCCGCTATGTGGTAAACCGCTACAGCCTGTCGGCCATGCCCAGTCTCCTGATCGGGCATACCATATTGTCGATTCCCTATGTGATGCGGGTAGTGACGTCCAGCCTGGCCAATTTTGATTTCTCCATGGAGGAGGCGGCCAGGATTCTGGGAGCAGGAAATATCTACACCTTTTTCCATATTCTGCTGCCCAACATCAAATCTGGGATTGTGTCGGCCTGCATCATGGCGATCATCAATTCGTTTAATAACGTGTCCCTGTCGGCCTTTCTGACCAGGGCCGGGGTATCGGTGCTGCCGATTGAGATGATGTCTTATGTGGAATATCATTTCGACCCGACCATCGCGGCGCTGGCGACGCTTCTTATGGTGATTACCCTGGGAGTGATGCTGGTGATCGAAAAGACTTTGGGGCTGCAGAGCGTGGTGTAAGACGAAAAAGGCGGCGGAATGCCATATGCGTTCAAAAAGAATAACAGAAGCAAATCCCGCGGTGTCCGGTGAGTGTCTGCCGGTGCCGCGGGATTTTTGCGCCTTTTTTGGAAAAACGGCCGGAGGGAGGCTTCCGGTCAGCTGCCGGACCAGCCGAAGAGAAAGTCTTCCGGTCAGCTGCCGGACCGGTCGGGAGAGAGAGGCAGGCGGAAATTATTCTTTCGGTACTTCAGAGGCGAGACGCCCTTGGCCCTCTTAAATGCGTTCCCGAAATGATCGCTGCTGTTGAATCCGCATTTCTCCGCGATCTCGCTGACAGAGGCGTCGGTTTCCAGAAGCATGTCCGCGGCGGCCTGAATCCTTACGTTGATCAGATATTCCTTGTAGCCGAAGCCGGTAGACGACTTGAATTTTTTGGAAAAATAGGTGGGACTTATGCTGACGTGGGCCGCAACCGATTCAAGGCTTAAGTCCTTTGTGTAATTGGTTCTGATATAGCGGGCGGCGTCCTGCATAAGGGTATCCGCCACACTGATGGCCTGGAAAGGCTCTCCGCTTTTGCGCCGCAAATAGCGGATCATGAAGATGATAAGCTCCTGAAGGCAGTTTTTGATATTCATGTCAGAATAGCCGTCTCTTTGCTCATATTCGGACAGCATCCGGTTCAGAAGGCTCTCGATATAATCCCTGTGTACGCCGGGGACGTGGATGACCGGTTCCGGGCGGAACAATTTTTTGAAGGATACCGGAGGGACGGAGGACTTTATGTCGGCGGCGTCCGCATCGCTGAAATTGACGACGATCCTTTCATGGGGCCGGTCGTTGACATAGGAAGTCTTGTGTATGGTGTTCATGGGGATAAAGACCAGGTCGCCTTTCTCCAGGATATAGATGGAATCGTCAAGAAAGATCTTCCGCGTGCCGCTCAGCAGATAGTAGATTTCATACATGGGATGCAGATGGGCGGCAGGCATATTGAAATACGGGTCATGATGTATTTTGGTGATCCGGAATACTTCGGACAAGATTGCGGCCTCCTTTCCGGCGGGTGCTTTGTGTTTGGCTGAAAACCAGTCCGGCCTGCTGTGTACCTGTCTGGAAACCAGTATAGTTCAAAAACACAAAAAATCAAGGTTTTTACTGAAATATATTAATTATTGCAGAGAAAATACCTGTTTTTTGTTGTACAATGGCCTGTAATACAAGATTGTCCGGACAGACAGAAAGTGTGTGTTTGCAATGAGGCAGAAAAGCATAGATATGACGGCAGGGCCGCTCATGAAAAATGTGTTTCTTTTTGCCGTTCCCCTTGTGCTGGGAAATATACTGCAGTATCTGTATACGACAGTAGACACGCTGGTGATTGGAAATTATTGCGGCAAAACCTCCCTGGCGGCAGTGGGAACGAGCGCACAGCCGGTGGAGGTGCTTCTGTGCGTTTTTCTTGGAATCGGGACGGGCGTGTCCATTCTGGTCTCTCAGCACGCGGGAGCCCAGGATATGGAAAAAATGCGGCGGACCGTGGACACGGCCACGTTCTTTGTGTTTGCGTGCGGCATTCCCTTAAGTGTGCTGGGATATTTCGCGGCGCCTCTGATCCTTGGCTTTATGGGCGCTCCCGCGGATACCTGGGAAGCGGCGGTGTCGTATACGAGGATTGTCTTCTACGGGTCTCTGGGGAATATCGGCTACAACATGAACGCGGGAATCCTGCGGGGACTGGGAGACAGCAGAGCGTCTTTGTGGTTTCTGGTGGCGTCCTGCATTGCCAATATCGTGCTGGACCTGCTGTTTGTCGCCGGACTGGGAATGGACGCGGGCGGCGCGGCCCTTTCCACCACTCTGGCCATGTATCTGTCCTGGGTGCTCAGCATTCTGTATATCAGGAAGAAATTTCCGGAGCTTAAGCTGTCCTTTGTGCCGAAGGGAGTCAATTTCTCCGAATTAAAGGGGATCATTCTGCTGGGGCTTCCCATCGGTCTCAACAATTCCCTGTACTCCCTGGGACATGTAGCGGTGCAGACTCTGGTAAACGCCCAGGGCTCCACCTTTATGGCGGGCAATTCCGTCGCGGGAAGAGTCACGGGACTGACCAATATTGCGATCACGGCCCTGTCCTCCGCGGCCACCACTTTCTCGGGGCAGAATTACGGCGCCAAAAACTTTGACCGGCTCCGGCAAGGCTACATTAAGATTCCCGTGCTCTCCGGAGCAGTTACCCTGGCGGCCGGGATATTTATGCTGGGCTTCCGCATGCCGATCCTGCGGATTTTTACGAAGGATGAGGCGGTGCTACTGTACGCCGAGCGGTATGTGGTGGTGCTTTTGCTGTCCCAGTGGTTTTTTGCCATATTCAACGGGATTATCTGTATTGTAAACGGCGTGGGGCTGATCCGGTATACGACGGCGGTGAATATCCTGATGCTCTGGGCGGTGCGGATACCCAGCGCCTACCTGATCGCCCGGTATTTTGATGGAACTTATATTATGCTGTGCTTCCCAATCAGCTTTGGATTTGGTATGATTATGATGATCGGTTATTATCTGTTTTCCAAAAAGTGGAAGAAGATCATAAGAACCGGACTGTGAGACGGAAAACAGAAAAAAGAAAAAGGAGGAGATATACAGTTGAAAAAATTAGGATTTGGAACCATGAGGCTTCCGCTGACGGACCCGGAGGATGTAAAAAGCATTGATTATGAGCAGATGTGCCGGATGACGGACCATTTCCTGGAACAGGGATTTACTTACTTTGATACGGCTTATCCTTACCATGAGGAGCTGTCGGAGGGAGCCGTGAAGCGCTGTCTGGTGGACCGGTACTCCAGGGACCGGTATGTTCTGGCGGATAAGATGCCGATCATGCGGGTGAAGGGACCGGAGGAGTATCCCAGGTACTTTGAGGAGCAGCTTCGCCGGTGCGGAGTGGACTATTTTGATTATTATCTGCTTCATAACATGGGAAAAGAGAGGTACGGAAATACCGTGAAATACGGCGGCTTTGAGTTCCTCCGCGGATTGAAGGAGCAGAAGCTGGCAAAGCAGATTGGTTTTTCCTATCATGACGACGCGAAGCTTCTGGATGAGATCCTGACCCGGTATCCGGAGATTGATTTTGTGCAGCTTCAGATCAATTATCTGGACTGGAACAGCGCGGCCATCCAGTCGGGAGCCTGTTATGAGGTGGCCTGCCGTCACGGGAAGCCGGTAGTGGCCATGGAGCCTGTAAAGGGCGGAAGTCTGGCCAATCTTCCGGAGAAAGCCATGGAGGAGATGAAGAGAAGCGGCGCCCAGGGGTCTCCGGCCTCCTACGCCATCCGCTATGTGGCGTCCCTGGACAATTGCATGGTGGTGTTAAGCGGCATGAGCAGCATGGAACAGCTTTTGGACAACACGTCCTACATGAAGGAGTTTCAGCCTCTGACTGAGGAAGAGCGGGCGATGCTTGCGCGGGTCAAGGATATTGTGGACAGCAATATGACGCCCTGCACCAACTGCAGGTACTGCATGGAGGAGTGCCCGATGAATATCCATATTCCCGCGTATTTCGGACTGTATAATATGTACGTGGCCACCGGCAAGAAGACCAACATGTACTATGAGAGAGCCTCCATGAATCACGGGAAGGCCTCGGACTGCATCAAGTGCGGAAAGTGCGAGCAGATCTGTCCCCAGCATATTGCGATCCGTAAGGAGCTGGAGAAGTTCGCGGAGATTTACGAAAAAGACTGATCGCTCAGCTGCGGCAATTTCGGCAGAAGCTCCGGCGGCAGGCAGGCGCCCCGAACGCCTACTACGGCCGAGGCCGCGCAGTTAGCGTAGGATATAGCCTGGCGGAGGGAAAGCCCCATGGTCAGGCACGCGATGACGGACCCGGCATGACAGTCGCCGGCGCCGATGGTATCTGCGACGGAAGAGACAGGAACAGGCGGAACCAGATAAGAGGTTCCGTCTTTTTCTATACAGTAGGAACCCTGTTCGCCCAGGGTGACAATGACAGTGTTGCCGGTGATGGAGTGAAGGAGAGACGCTGCCTCATGGTACGTGTCTGCTCCGCTCCAGGTCATGGCCTCCTGCTCATTGACATGGAGAATCGGGCGGAGAGCCAGTATCCGCCGGTTCCGTTCCGGATCAATCTTCATGACTCTCGGGCCGGGGCCGTAGAAGATCTGAAGGGAGGGATATTCTTCCAGATACCGGACCAGATTCTCCCCGGTGGGTTCTTCCGCTTCCAGGCCGCAGATATAGGCAAGACCATAGTTTTCTGCCGGGTAGGGCTCCATCCATTCTTTCTGAAAGGTATACTCCGCCCCGTGGTATGACAGAAAGGTCCGTTCCCCTGTGGCTTCCACCAGGCAGTAGCAGCAGCCGTTCTCCTGCCCAGGCAGGCGGACGGCTATGGGAATGCCGGAACCGGTCAGTTCCTTTGCCACGTAATCGCCGTAGAGTCCGCCGCCTACAGGCGAGATAAAGGTGTGAGGCACATGAAGGAGCCTCAGCATATGGGATACATTGTAGGCGCAGCCGCCCAGAGACATGGTCTGGGAGGTCGGCCGGATATTTTCCTCCGTTTTGGGGAGATGCGGAATATTGATAATGACGTCCACACAGGTGGAGCCGATGATAAGGGCTGGTTTCATGGCAGGATTCTCCAGGCAGTGGTTTATTTGATAGTTCTGCCCTTTATTATACCGTTTTCTGTGTGAAAAGGTCAACCTTTTATCATGCGCCGCGCGATGGGAAAACTGCGTGCCGCCTGCCGCGGAAAACCGTATTGACACCCTGCATCCGATATAATAAAATTAGGAAAAAATCAGAGTTGGTGAGAAAGCCAGGGAGGAACAGTATGAACGAAAACGAAATGTCAGTCAGCCGGAGAATCATTCAGTACGCCAATGAGCTGGACGGAGTCAGCCGCGAAAGGCGAAGGGATTTTCACCGGTATCCGGAAATGGCCTGGTATGAGATGAGGACGTCGGCGATCATTGCCGGGATTTTGACCGGGCTTGGATATGAAGTTCTCACCGGCCGCCAGGTGTGCCTGGAGGGAGCAAGAGTGGGGCTGCCCACGGAAGAACAGCTGAGAGAACATGCTCAAAGGGCGCTTGAGCAGGGGGCTCCGGCGGAATTTCTGACGGAAGATATGAAAGAGGGATATACAGGGGTCATCGGTATCCTGCGCTGCGGGGAAGGTCCCGTAGTAGGACTGCGGTTTGACATTGACGCCCTGGGACTTATGGAAGACGAAACGCTTAAGCACCGGCCCTACGCGGAAGGCTTTTATTCCCGCAATTCCGGGTGGATGCACGGCTGCGGCCATGACGGCCACGCGGCCATCGGCCTGGGGACGGCAGAGGTACTCATGAAGATTCGGGACGAGCTTCACGGAACGGTAAAGCTGATTTTCCAGCCGGGAGAAGAGGGGGCCAAGGGGGCGAGAGCCATTGTAGCCCACGGCCATCTGGATGATGTGGATTATTTTGTCGGGACTCATGTGGCGCCCTCCGGCGGACCGGATGACGGCGACGTGACGCCGGGAACCTGGGGTTCCCTGGCCAGCAGCCGGTACGACGTGTATTTCCACGGACAGACGGCTCACGCAGGCGGTTTCCCGGAGAAGGGAAGGAGCGCCATTGTGGCGGCGGCCAACGCGGTGCTGAATCTGACGGCCATTCCCCGCCACAGCGAAGGGATCACCCGGGTCAACGTAGGAACCATACGGGGCGGCACAGGCCGCAATGTGATCCCCGATGAGGCCATGATCCAGATGGAAGTCCGGGGAGGAACCACCGACATTATCCGCTATATGGACGGAGAGGCCAGGAGAGTGTGTCAGGCGGCGGCCCAGCTGAACGGCTGCACCTGCGAGATGGTATCCCAGGGAACCTCTGAGTCCCAGGAGAGCGATGTGGATTTTCTGGAGTGGATTGCCGGGATCGTAGAAAAAGATCTCCCGCACCTTCGGATCAGCAGCGTCCGCAACGCCCAGAACTGGGGCAGCGAGGACATTTCCCTGATGATGAACCGGGTGCAGGAGAATGGAGGAAAGGCCACCTATATGCGCTCCGTCACCGCCATGGCGTCGGCGCAGCACACGACAGCCTTTGATTTTGATGAAAAAGTTTTGACGGAGGGTATTGAAACCTTCTCCGTCATTGTGTATGAGCTGCTGAGAGAGCAGCCCGGCCGTCCTATTTGATGATCTGGTAGTACTCGTAGCCGTCCGCCAGCTGCTTCTGGAGCAGCTTCTGGATGCGCTCGGTCTGGGACAGGGTGCTGCCGATGGTTACGTCGTGGTTCAGGCAGTTGATGATGGCGGCCAGGTATTTGCTCATGTCGGCCTCCAGGTACCATTCCCTGGTCAGAAGCTCCTGCGGGCGGTAATTTAAGTTGGTGGTGATCACGTAATCGATGTACCCCTTCTCATAGAACTCGTCGAACTTCTCCAGACCGTTGGTGAACAGGCCGAAGGTACAGCAGACGATGACCTTGTCCGCCTTCCTGTCCTTCAGGTCCCTGGCCGTATCCAGCATGCTCTCGCCTGAGGAGATCATGTCGTCGATGATGAGCACGGTCTTGCCCTCCACGGAAGAGCCCAGGAACTCATGGGCCACAATGGGGTTGCGGCCGTTTACCACGCGGGAGTAGTCCCGGCGCTTGTAGAACATGCCCATATCCACGCTTAAGTTGTTGGCCAGGTATACGGCCCGGTCCATGGCGCCCTCGTCGGGGCTTATGATCATCAGGTGCTCCTTGTCGATCTGGAGGCTGCTGTCGTGCTCAAAGAGAGTTTTGATAAACTGATAGGTAGGCATAAAATTGTCGAAGCCGCTTAAGGGGATGGCGTTCTGCACTCTGGGGTCGTGGGCGTCGAAGGTAATGATGTTCTCAACTCCCATTATCACCAGTTCTTCCAGGGCCATGGCGCAGTCCAGGGATTCCCGCTTGCTCCGCTTGTGCTGGCGCCCCTCATAGAGGAAGGGCATGATAACGTTGACCCGGTGGGCCGTTGCGACGGTAGCGCATATAACACGTTTTAAATCCTGATAGTGATCATCCGGGGACATATGGTTCATGTAGCCGCAGAGACTGTAAGACAAACTGAAATTGGTGACGTCCACCATGACGTATACATCGGCGCCGCGGACAGACTCGTTGATGACTGCTTTTGCCTCACCGCTGCCAAATCGGGGGCATTTGAGGTCCAGAAGGTAGGAATCCACATCATAACCACGGTAATTCAGATCCGCCTTCCGGCGAAGAAGCTCCTCCATGTCGCGCCTGCGGACGGAGACGATATGATCGTTGACGAGCGTGGCAAGATTCCTGCAGCTTTCCAGGGCGGCCAGCTTTAAGGGCGCCACGGGAAGGTTGTTGTAAAATACATACTTATTTGGCATGAGAAACCTCCATATATGTACAGACTGCGATTGCAGGTTACTATTTCACACCTTATTTATATCATTGGGGTTTGGACAGCGTCAATAGAAATTTGAGAAGTATTGCAAAAAATGCAGAAATACAGATTTCTTTACAAAACACAGGAATATTGTTATCATATTCTTGTGAAGGAGAAGAGAATTTATGAAACGAAAGGGACATGTAATCAGATCGGTAGACCCGGGCTCCATCGCGGAGGAACTGGGGCTGGAAGCGGGCGACAGGCTGTTGTCCATCGACGGCCACGACCCGGAGGATATTTTTGACTATGAGTATTATCTGGAAAATGAGTCCGTGGTGCTGGAAGTTCTGAAGGCGGACGGCGAGGAGTGGGAGCTGGATATTGAGAATCAGTACCAGGATTTGGGCCTGACCTTTGAAAACGGCCTGATGAGCGAGTACCGCTCCTGCACCAACCGGTGTATTTTCTGCTTTATTGACCAGATGCCTCCCGGAATGAGGGACACGCTGTACTTTAAGGATGACGACTCCCGGCTGTCATTTCTGCAGGGAAATTACGTAACGCTGACCAATATGAAGAAGAAGGACATTGACCGGATCATCCGGTTTCATCTGTCCCCCATCAATATCTCTGTCCATACCACGGACCCGGAGCTGAGATGCAGGATGCTCCGCAACCGGTTTGCCGGGGAAGCCCTAAAGAACATTGACCGGCTGTATGAGGCCGGGACACCCATGAATGGTCAGATCGTGCTGTGCCGGGGAATCAATGACGGGGAGCAGCTGGAGCGGACGATCCGGGATCTGAGCCGGTACATCCCCTGTATGGAGAGCGTCTCCGTGGTGCCTGTGGGCCTTACGAGATACCGGGACGGGCTGTATCCGCTTTCGCCGTTTACGGCGGAGGACGCGGCGCGGACCATCGATCAGATCGAGCGTTGGCAGGAGAAGCTGTACGCGGAATACGGGACACATTTTGTCCATGCAAGCGACGAGTTCTATATTCTGGCGGACCGGCCCATGCCGGAGGCGGAGCGGTACGATGGCTACCCGCAGCTGGAAAACGGTGTGGGAATGGTCCGGCTGATGACGGAGGAAGTGGAGGAGACCCTGAGGGAGATGGAGGGAGACGATAAGGAGGAGGAGCTGTCCGTTGCCACGGGACTTCTGGCCTGCCGTTATCTGAACGGTTTTCTGGAACAGATCCGCGCCAAGTTTCCCAACCGGAAGGTTCATCTGTATCCCATCGTCAATGAATTTTTCGGCGAGCAGATCACGGTGGCCGGGCTGATCACCGGCCGCGACCTGATCCGGCAGCTGACTGGGAAATCCCTGGGCAGCCGCCTGCTCCTTCCCGACTGCATGTTCCGCAGCGGCGAGGAGGTTTTTCTGGACGACGTGACCAGGGAGCAGGTAAAAACCGCTTTACAAGTACCGGTGAATATTGTAAAATCAAGCGGACAAGATTTTGTGAAGGCTGTGCTGTATCCGCCGGAGGAGGGCCCCATCGCCCACGGAGGATACGAATTGAAGGAGATTAATTATGAGTAAACCGATCGTGGCCATCGTAGGCCGTCCCAACGTAGGAAAATCTACGCTGTTCAACGCTCTGGCGGGCAGCGCCATCGCCATTGTCAAGGACGCGCCCGGGGTGACCAGGGACCGTATATACGCGGACTGTACGTGGCTGAACATGAATTTCACGCTGATTGATACCGGCGGCATCGAGCCGGATTCCAAAGATATCATCCTGTCCCAGATGAGGGAGCAGGCGGAGACTGCCATCGCCACGGCGGATGTGATCATTTTTCTGGTGGATGTGCGCCAGGGCCTTCAGGACGCCGATTTCAAGGTGGCCGACATGCTGCCCAGGTCCAAAAAGCCGGTGGTGCTGGCGGTAAATAAGGTGGACAGCTTCAAGAAGCAGGGCAATGATGTCTATGAGTTCTACAATCTGGGCATCGGGGAGCCTATCGGCATCTCCTCCGCTTCCATGCTGGGGCTGGGCGAGCTGCTGGACGCGGTGACCTCCTATTTCTCCGCGGACAAGCTGCAGGACGAGGAGGATGACAGGCCAAGAGTGGCGGTCATCGGAAAGCCCAACGTAGGCAAATCCTCTCTGGTAAACCGGCTGGTGGGAGAGAACCGGATGATCGTCTCCGATATCGCCGGAACCACCAGGGACGCTGTGGATACGGAAGTGGTCCACAACGGAACGTCCTATGTGTTCATTGATACGGCGGGACTCAGGCGGAAGAGCAAAATAAAGGAAGAGCTGGAACGGTACAGCATCATCCGGGCAGTGGCCGCCGTAGAGCGCGCGGATATCGTAGTCCTGGTGATCGACGCGGTGGAGGGCGTTACGGAGCAGGACGCCAAGATAGCGGGAATTGCCCATGAGAGAGGCAAGGGCGTTATCGTGGCGGTGAACAAATGGGATGCCATTGAGAAGAACGACAAGACGATTTATGAATTTACGGAAAAGATCAAGACAACTCTGTCCTTCATGCCTTACGCGGAGATGATATTTATCTCGGCGCTGACGGGACAGCGCCTGAATAAGCTGTTCGATGCAATCGATATGGTAAGGGAGAACCAGAATCTGAGAGTGGCTACGGGAGTTCTGAACGAGATCGTCACGGAGGCGGCGGCCATGAAGCAGCCTCCCTCTGATAAGGGGAAACGGCTGAAGATCTATTATTCCACTCAGGTAGCGGTGAAACCTCCCACCTTTGTCATGTTTGTCAATGACAAGGAGCTGATGCATTTTTCCTACCTCCGTTATCTGGAGAATAAGATACGCGAGGCCTTTGGCTTCAAGGGAACCTCCCTGAAGTTCTTTGTCAGGGAGCGGACCGGAAAGGAAGGGTGATATTATGGAAAGAATCCTTTGTCTTGCAGTCGGTTATCTGTGCGGTCTCATACAGACCGGGTACTTTTATTCCAGGGCTCACAACGTGGATATCCGCAGCGTGGGAAGCGGCAATACAGGCAGCACCAACGTGCTGAGGGTCATGGGAGTGAAGTCGGGGCTGATCGTGTTTATCGGCGATTCCTTCAAGGCCCTGATCCCCTGCCTGATCGTGCGGACCGTTTTCGCCGGACGGCCGGAGATGGTATATCTTCTTATTCTGTATACGGCTTTCGGCGTGATCCTCGGGCATAATTATCCGTTTTACCTGCAGTTTAAGGGAGGGAAGGGAATCGCCGCCACAGCTGGACTTCTGGCGGCCCTGGACTGGAGAGTGATGCTCATGTGCCTGGCGGCCTTCATCATTATCGTGGCCTTGACCCGGTATGTGTCTCTGGGCTCCCTGGTGGTGGTGACTATCTTCCTGATCTGCATAGTGATCTTCGGCGGCAGAGGGGATTACGGCCTGGCTCCCGGGTACCTGCCGGAGTTTTACGCGCTGTCGGCGGCAGTGACGGCCATGGCGTTCTGGCGCCACCGGGCCAACATTGTGCGGCTCCTTCACGGGAACGAAAACAAAATCGGTGCAAAAAAATAAGAAAATCGTTGACAATTCAAAATGATGAATATATAATAGGTAGAGTTTTATAAAAATTCATTTTTGTATTTTTGAGGAGGAAACAATTATGAAGAAAAGAATGCTGTGCTTAGGTATGGCTGTTGCCATGGCTGCATCTCTGGTTGCATGTTCCGGAAGCTCTTCAAGCTCCGGCAGCGAGACTACGGCTGCCGCTGAGACTGAGGCTGCCACGACGGAAGCCGCTGAGACCGAGGCTGCCGAGACTGAGGCTGCTGAGGACGGAAGCTTTAAGATCGGCGTGATCGGGCCGTTCACCGGCGCTGCCGCCGCTTATGGCCTGGGCGTAAGGAACGCTGCCCAGCTGGCTGTTGATGAGATTAATGCTGCCGGCGGAGTTGATGGCTATACCATCGAGCTGAACGCGCAGGATGACGAGCATGACCCCCAGAAGTCTGTCAACGCTTACAATACCCTGAAGGACTGGGGCGCGCAGATGATCATCGGTTCCGTTACAACTGCTCCCTGTATCGCTGTTGCCGCTGAGACTGCAGCGGACAATATGTTCCAGATCACTCCTTCTGCTTCCGCAGTAGAGTGCGTGGCCAACGACAATGCGTTCCGCGTATGCTTCTCTGATCCTGACCAGGGCGCTGCCGCTGCCAGATACATTGGAGAGCACGGACTTGCCACCAATGTCGCTATCATCTATGACAGCTCTTCCGAATATTCTACCGGTATCCGCGAGGCGTTCATGGGCGAGGCTGCCGAACAGGGCCTTGAGATCGTAGCCGACGAGGCTTTTACCGCTGATAACGCTACCGACTTTACGGTACAGCTGGACAAGGCGAGAGAGGGCGGCGCAGAGCTGGTATTCCTGCCCATCTACTATCAGGAGGCTTCCATCATCCTGAATCAGGCTGCTGCCAGAGATTTCGCTCCCATCTTCTTCGGTGTGGACGGCATGGACGGCATCCTGACAGTTGAGAACTTTGATACTTCCCTGGCTGAGGGCGTTATGCTTCTGACACCTTTCTCCGCGACTGAGGAGAGCAGCCAGAAGTTCACTGCCGACTATGTAGCCGCTTACGGTGAGGATCCCAACCAGTTCTCCGCAGACGCTTACGATGCGGTTTACGCCATCAAGGCAGCTATTGAGAATGCGGCAATCACTCCCGACATGAGCGTTTCCGATATCTGCGAAGCCATGAAGGTTTCCATGACCGAGATCAGCATCGATGGTCTGACCGGTTCCGATATGACCTGGAACGCAGCCGGCGAGCCGGCTCCCAAGGCCGCCAAGATTGAGAACGGCGTATATGTTATGCAGTAAGTTTTGATCCAAGGAAGGGTCGTCATGTATTTGGCGACCCTTTTTTCCGTATATAGGCGCGGCGGGAGTTTTGCGAAAAAACTTGCGCGACAAAGTGACCTGTGATATAATTCGACATATTATTGTTATAAATTTGCGAGGTGGAAGGGTATGATGAGTTTTCTGTCTTATTTTATCAGCGGCGTCAGCTTGGGCTCCGTATACGCCATAATCGCTCTCGGCTACACTATGGTGTACGGCATCGCCAGAATGCTGAATTTTGCCCACGGCGATATCATCATGATAGGGGGATTTGCCATCTTTACGGCTGTGACCACCATGGGGCTTCCGCCTCTTGCGGGGATTCTGATCGGGGTTGTGGTGTGTACGGTTCTGGGAGTTACCATTGAGAGGGTGGCGTACCGGCCTCTCCGCGAGGCTTCTTCCCTGGCGGTTCTGATCACGGCTATCGGCATCAGCTACCTGCTGCAGAATGTCGCCCTTCTGATCTTCGGCTCCAATTCTCATCAGTTTACTTCTGTGGTGAATCTGCCCAATCTGGTGCTGGCGGACGGCAGGCTGAATATTTCCAGCACGACCATTGTGACGATTCTGTCCTGTATCGTTATTATGATCGCCCTGACCACCTTTATCAACAGGACCAGGACGGGCCAGGCCATGCTGGCCGTCTCTGAGGACAGGGGAGCGGCTTCCCTCATGGGAATTGACGTGAACAAGACCATCGCCGTGACCTTTGCCATCGGTTCGGCCCTGGCGGCCATTGCCGGAGCGCTGCTCTGCTCCGCGTACCCGTCCCTGACTCCCTATACCGGCTCCATGCCCGGTATCAAGGCCTTCACGGCGGCGGTGTTCGGCGGGATCGGCTCCATTCCCGGGGCCTTGCTGGGCGGCATTATTCTCGGTGTCATCGAGAACCTGTCCAAAGCGTATATTTCTTCCCAGCTGTCGGACGCCATCGTGTTCGCGGTGCTGATCGTGGTTCTTCTGGTTCGTCCTACGGGTATCCTGGGACGGCAGATTAATGAGAAAGTGTAGGTGACAGAGTATGGATGCGAAGCGAATCAGGATTCAGAACGGTATCACCTACGGAATGGTCATCGCTTTCTGGGCGGTGATCCAGATCATGGACAAAACGGGAAATCTGAGCAGCCTTTTGAAGGGTCTGCTGGTTCCCCTGTGTATGTACGCGATTCTTGCCGTATCCCTGAATCTGACGGTGGGAATTTTGGGAGAACTGAGCCTGGGCCACGCGGGATTTATGTGCCTGGGAGCCTTCTCCGGAGCGTTTTTTACCAACTGTATGGAAACTGCCATGCCCAGCGTGGGACTGCGCTTTTTCCTGGCGCTGATCCTTGGCGCGGCCGTGGCAGGCGTTTTCGGCCTTCTGATCGGCATTCCCGTGCTTCGTCTGAAGGGCGACTATTTGGCTATCGTGACCCTGGCCTTCGGTGAGATCATCAAGAATCTGATCAACGTAATGTATATAGGCCGCGACGCCTCCGGGTTCCATTTTTCCAACAAGGACGCCTTGTCCATGGGAATGGATGAGACCGGCGTGGTCATTGTCAAGGGAGCCCAGGGCATTACCGGAACTCCCAGGGCGGCTACCTTTACTATCGGCATTCTGCTGCTTCTTCTTACTCTGTTTATTGTGCTGAACCTGATGCACTCCAGAACAGGCCGCGCGATCATGTCCATCCGAGACAACCGTATTGCGGCGGAATCCATCGGGATCAACATTACCAAATACAAGCTGATGGCTTTTTCCGTCTCGGCGGCTCTGGCCGGCATGGCCGGGGTGCTTTACGCCCACAGCCTGTCCACTCTTCAGGCCACTTCCAACAACTTCGGATACAATAAATCCATATTGATCCTGGTGTTTGTGGTGCTGGGCGGCCTGGGCAACATGCGGGGCTCCATCATCGCGGCCGTGGTTCTTACGGCCCTGCCTGAGATGCTGAGAGGCCTCAACGATTACCGTATGCTGATCTACGCTGTGGTGCTGATCATCATGACGATTTTCAACTCCAGTCCCAAGGCCATCGAGATGCGGTCTGTGGTTATGGATAAGATCCGTCACAGAAAGACGGCAGGGAAGGAGGCTGCTTAATATGGCGACATCAGAGGTTAAGAATACTCCCATGCTGGAAGTGAAAAATTTAAGTATCTCCTTCGGCGGCCTGAAGGCCGTAGACAGCTTTAACGTGGTGATCGAGAAAGGTCAGTTGTACGGCCTGATCGGCCCCAACGGCGCGGGCAAGACTACGGTCTTCAACCTGCTGACCGGAGTTTATAAGCCCAACACCGGCACCATTCTTCTGGACGGGGAAAATATTACCGGCAGAAAGACCATCGAGATCAACCAGGACGGCATCGCCAGAACCTTCCAGAACATACGTCTGTTCAAGGAGCTGAGCGTGCTGGACAATGTAAAAACGGCCCTTCACAACCATCACCGGTATTCCACGCTGGAGGGAATCCTCCGCCTGCCCAAATTCTATAAGGTGGAGAAGGAGATGGACGCCAGGGCCCTGGAGCTTCTGAAGGTATTTGACCTAGACCAGCAGTGGAATTATAAAGCGTCCAACCTCCCCTACGGCAAGCAGAGAAAGCTGGAGATAGCCAGAGCCCTGGCTACGGACCCCAAGCTGCTTCTTCTGGACGAACCGGCGGCCGGCATGAACCCCAACGAGACGGCGGAGCTGATGGAGACCATCCGCTTTGTGCGGGATGAGTTTGATATGACCATTCTGCTGATCGAGCATGATATGAAGCTAGTATCCGGCATCTGCGAGAAGCTTACGGTGCTCAATTTCGGCCAGGTGCTGACTCAGGGCGATACATCAGACGTACTCAATGACAAGCGGGTTATCACCGCGTATCTTGGAGAGTAGGAGGAGAGGAACATGGCGATACTGGAAGTGAAGGACCTGGAAGTATACTACGGCGTCATCCAGGCCATCAAGGGAATCTCCTTTGAGGTGAATGAGGGAGAGATCATCGCGCTGATCGGAGCCAACGGCGCGGGCAAGACCACCACCCTTCAGACGATCACCGGGCTGATCCCGGCCAAGGCCGGGCATATTCTTTACGACGGGAAGGACATTACCAGGGTTCCCGGATACAAGCTGGTTTCCATGGGAATCGCCCATGTGCCGGAGGGCCGCCGGGTGTTTGCGGAGCTGACGGTGCTTCAGAACCTGAAGCTGGGCGCTTACACCAGAAAGGACAAGGAAGAGATTGAGGATTCCCTGAAGAATATTTATCAGAGATTTCCCCGGCTGGAGGAGAGGAAGAATCAGCCGGCCGGAACTTTAAGCGGCGGCGAACAGCAGATGCTGGCCATGGGCCGGGCGTTGATGTCTCGTCCCAGACTAATGCTGATGGATGAGCCCTCTATGGGACTATCCCCCATCTATGTCAATGAAATTTTTGATATCATCAAAGAGATTCACAAAAGCGGAACCACCGTCCTTCTGGTGGAGCAGAACGCCAAGAAGGCCCTGGCCATCGCCGACAAGGCCTACGTCCTGGAGACAGGGACCATTGCCTTAAGCGGAGACGCGAAAGAGCTGATGAACAACGATCAGGTGAAGAAAGCCTACTTAAGTGAATAATCAGGATTCCCCCTTGCATATACTGTATCAGCACAGCAAGGGGGTATTTTTATGGAACAGTTTTCGGTTTATAAAGATATACAGGCCAGAACCGGCGGTGAGATCTATATGGGCGTGGTGGGGCCGGTCCGGACAGGCAAGTCGACCTTTATCAAGCGTTTTATGGAGCTGATGGTCCTTCCGGGAATGGAAGACGAGCACCAGAAGATTCAGGCCAGGGATGAACTTCCCCAGAGCGCCGCGGGCAGGACGATCATGACGACGGAGCCGAAATTCATTCCCAAGGAGGCGGCTCCCATCCGTCTGGAGGAGGGAATAGAGGCGAAAGTTCGCCTTATCGACTGCGTGGGCTTCATGGTGGAGGGCGCGGCCGGTCATATTGAGAATGAAAGCGAGAGGCTGGTGAAAACGCCCTGGTTCGACTATCAGGTGCCTTTTACAAAGGCGGCGGAGATCGGCACCAGGAAGGTCATCACGGATCATTCCACTATCGGGCTGGTGGTGACCACCGACGGAACCATAGGCGACATTAAGAGAAGCGCTTACCTTCCGGCGGAACAGCGCACGGTGGAGGAGCTGAAAAGCCTGGGTAAACCGTTTCTCATCCTGCTGAATTCCATGAAGCCGTTTTCGGAGGAGACCAGGGAGCTGGCGGAGCAGATGAGCGGACAGTACGGCGTGACGGTGCTGCCGGTCAACTGCGAGCAGCTGAAAAAGGATGATATCTGCAAGATACTGGAGATGGTCCTGAAGGAATTTCCGGTGACCCAGATGAATTTCTACATACCCAAGTGGATGGAGATCCTGCCCCCGAGCCACTGGCTGAAGGCCGGCGTGATCCAGGCGGTGAAGGATCTTCTGGGGAAGGTGACGCGGATGAAGGATATTACGCCTTCCGTGATGGAGATGGACAATGACGCCGTCAGGGGGCTGAAAACCGACAGGATGAATCTGTCCGACGGAACCGTAGATGTGAGCGTAAATGTGGACGACGGCTATTATTACCAGATCCTCAGCGATTATGTTGGGATTCCCATTGAGGGCGAGTATCAGCTGATGCAGACCTTAAGCCAGCTGGCGAAGATGAAGGAGGAGTACGAGAAGGTGCAGAACGCCGTCAGCCAGGTGCGGATGAGGGGCTACGGCGTGGTGACGCCGGAGCGGTCCGAGATCGTGCTCGACGAGCCTCAGGTTGTCCGCCACGGCAACAAATACGGGGTGAAGATGCGGGCGGAGGCCCCCTCCATCAATATGATCAAGGCCCATATCGAGACGGAGATCGCGCCGATCGTAGGCAGCGAACAGCAGGCCAGGGATCTGATCGAGTACATAAAAAAGAACGGGGCGGAGAGCGCCGACGGCGTCTGGGACACCAATATTTTCGGAAAGTCCATTCAGCAGATTGTGGAGGACGGCATTCAGGCCAAGATATCCCAGCTGACGGAGGATTGTCAGATGAAGCTTCAGGATACCCTGCAGAAAATTATCAATGACTCCAACGGCGGTATGATTTGTATTATTATTTAATCTATGCTATACTATAAAGAAGAGAATAAGCAAAGAGAGGTACTTCCATGAAACTTATGTTTATCGGAGCCGACCATGAAGTGACAGGCAGCTGTCATTATCTGGAGTGCGGCAACACGAAGCTTCTGGTGGACTGCGGTATGGAGCAGGGAACAAATGTTTATGAGAACGCGGATCTGCCGGTCAGTTATTCCCAGATCGACTATGTGCTCCTGACCCACGCCCACATTGACCACGCCGGGCAT
>CANQSK010000024.1 GCA_947626475.1 uncultured Lachnospiraceae bacterium | reverse complement strand
TTTTGAAGCCGCCCTTGGTGGCTTATTTGCCATGCCTCTTGTTTTTCCTCTACCCACTATTTCTCTGTTTCAAACTTTCTCATTATTATTTTCATTCCCCGTCATACAAACAAACCGGCCGCAGAACCAGGGATTTGTTCTGCGGCCGGCTGCCCGAACAATATAAGCAGGATGTTTATAAGTCCTCCTTCTGCAATCTGATTCTCCGCAAAATATACGCGCTGAGGAAGAATCCAACAACGGCGAATGCCGACATTATAATAAATACAATACGATAGCCCTGCAACCCCTCAAACCGGTCCAGGATCGCCCCGTAAACCGCGTACATGAAAGCCCCCGGAAGATATCCGACAAAGGAGCCGATGGACATGGCGGAACCGGTAATGTCGCGGGGAACCTTCACTTCATCCATGGGCGCGAAAAAGATTGCCCGCATAGAAAATACCAGAGCGCTGATCGTCAGAGTAATCGCCATGCCTGCAAAAACACTCAGTTCGCCGTGAGGCAGGCATGCGAACACAACCAATACTCCCGCAACGATTATAAAGCAGATTCGCAAAAATCTGGTGGCAGAATGCAGCACTCCGTCGGTAATAAAACCGCCAATCGGTCCGCCCAGCATTTTAAGGCCATACTGGTTGATAATGCCATACGCTCCTACAAGCGCCGCGGGAAGGGCGTACGCTTCTTCCAGAAACGGAATAAAGTAAGTTATTCCGCAATATACGCTGTATACAAAAAATACGTTAAAGGAAACCAGCCAAATATTTTTATTTTTCAAAGCGCACATAACTGTGCTGTTATCTCTCTTCGCCTTCTTTTCTTCTGCGGCCGCTTCCTCGCCCGGCTCCGCCTTCTGATCAGGTTCCAGCAGAAAGTAAGCGATAATGGCAATCACTCCCGGAACAATGGAATAAAACAGGATCGCGGCTCTGAGACCCGCTGCGTTGCTTCCAAAAGCCGAGAAAATTCCCAACGCGCAAAACGCGACAATCGTATCCATCAGACCCCGGCCGGCTTCCAGAATGCCAAACATACGTCCCTGCTCGTTTTCATTGCCCAAAAGTCTTACGGTCTTCAGCATGGTCGGCCAGTACAGCATATCCGCAAATACAGCCAGAAGACAATAGATCAGCAAAAACACAGGATAAGAAGGAAACGTAGACAGGAACAGGCCGCTGACACAGATTCCCAGCAGGGAAAACGGGATCATGATCTTTTTTGAGATCCGGTCGACCACCAAAATCGCCGCCAGGAAACCAAAGGTAGAAATCCACCCCGCAACGCTCATGGCAACGCCGATCTGCGTATGGGAGAGCCCCATAAATTCCTGCATAGGCACATAAAACGCGTCTTTCATAAAACCTAATTTGTAGATTGTTCCTGCTCCCAGCATCAATGTGCCAAAGGATATCCATTTTTTGTCCAGTCTGGCTTTCTTTTTTTCTGCCATAATCAATCACCTCACAAATGTTTTTTATGTTGAAATGGATTTGATATCTGTAGTATAGTTGCGTTTTTGTGTAATGTCAAGCGAAAATGTGTAAAAATTTGTAGAAATTTGTATTTTACGGTAATTTAAGTTGTGTTTATGTGCAAATATCTGCGTTTATTTGCGATTTTTTAAAGAAAGTACTTGTAAAAGCAACCGAGTCGTAGTATAATAGCCACAGAAATGGATTTGATGATAAGGAGTTGAATTATTATGTTATCAGAACAGCGTCATATGGAAATCATGCAGTGTTTGAAAAAAGAAGGAAGCGTTAAAACAAGTACATTATGCGATATGCTGTCCGCTTCAAGAGAGACGATACGGAGGGATCTGGAAACTCTGGAAAAAGAAGGCAGGCTTAAAAGAACACACGGGGGAGCTGTCATGGCCAGCACCTCTGCCGGCAGCAATATAATCTACACTCCTTTTGAACAGAGAAAAACAGAACATCCTTCCTATAAAGAAGAAGTGGCTTTGGAGGCGATCAAATATATTTCCGACGGTCAGGTTATTGCGCTGGATTCCGGAACTACCTCCTTAGAGCTGGCAAAGGCTATCAAAAAACGTTTTCAATCTCTTACGGTTGTCACAAATTCGCTTACAATAGCAAATGAATTAGCCGGCGCGCCGGGTATTACCCTTGCTCTGACCGGCGGCATTTACAATCCGGATGAGCAGGCGTTTTTGACCGATATGGCTACCCTGATTCTTGCCCGCATTAACATCAATGTCCTCTTTCTGACTACATGCGGGATCTCTCTGGAGCGCGGGATCACCTATCAGAGAATGGAAGATATTACCATTCAGTCTAAACTGATGGAAGCCTCGGACAAAACAATCGTCATCGCTGACAGTTCCAAGCTGGGCGCTGCCTCTCTTGTAACAATGTGCGGAATCGAAAAGATATCTATGATCATTACAGATAATCACGCGCCTGCCGACTGCGTCTCAGCCATGAGGCAGGCTGGAATCAACGTTGTGATTTCTGAAGAAAGGGGCAAAAAGGATTATGTCACAAGCAAATAATTCAAAGGATACTCCCAGCGTTTTATTGGTATCCATTGATGCGTTAAAACCGGAATTTGTATTTGAGCAGGAACGGCTGAACGTAAAACTGCCCAACATAACAAAATACTTTCTGGAAGAAGGATTATCTGCTCCCAACGGTATGAAAAGCGTATTTCCTACCTTTACATATCCCTGTCATCAGAGCATGATTACCGGAACCAACCCCAGAACTCACAAAATATCCAATAACAGCATATTTGATCCTGTCAACAAGCACATGGGAGCCTGGTACTGGTTCGCCAACACCGAGGTAAAAACGCTGTGGGAGGCTGCCAGAGAAAACGGTTATCTGTCTGCCAGCGTCGCGTTTCCCACTTCCGTAGGAGCAAAAGGCGATTTTATCGCCCCGGAATTCTGGTGGGACGGCTCTTCGCTGGACAGCCAGTTTATCAACGCCGTCGCAAAACCTCAGGGAATCATCCTGGAAATGGAAAAGGACATAGGACGATACCCCGGCGGCCTGGATCTTTCTGACCAGGGAGATTCTCAGAGAGGAAAAGCCGCCCTGTGGATGCTCCGCAATAAGATTGCTCCTCTTATATCCGAGAAGCCCTTCTTCCTGTCCGCCTATTTCGCAAGTTTTGATGAAAGCGCGCACGTACACGGCGTTTACAGCAGAGAGGCCACTGAAAGCCTTGAAAAAATAGACAGAATGCTTGGAGAATTAATCGAGACAGCTCAGGACATTACCAGGCAGCGGCTGATTGTCTGCGTTGTATCGGACCACGGAACCATGGATAACGCCTATAACATTTTCCCCAATGTACTTCTCAGGGAGGCAGGGCTGATCGATACCGATCCGCAGGGCAATGTGGTCTCATGGAAGGCATTCAGTCACAGGGCCGGGGGAACAGCTGAGATTCGGCTCGCCGACCCGGGTGATACAGAAAGCGCCTCCGCATTAAAGGATGTTCTGAAAAACCTGAAGGAGAAAAAGAACAGTGGAATTTTGGATATCCTTACGGGAGACGAGGCCAGACAGCGAGGCGGATTCCCTGATGCCGATTATGTCCTTGTCTCCGACAAAGGCTACGAATTCCGCGACGACGCCACAGGCGAATACTGCAGAACCCAGCTCACGCAGAAGGCCCAGCACGGTTATGACGAAAACTTTCCTGAAATGAGAGCTTCCTTTATGATGACCGGCGAAGGAATTCCCCACGGCACCATCGATAATGTCCGATTAATCGACGTCGCGCCCACTCTTGCCTGTCTGATGAACGTACCGCTGCCGGACGCCGAAGGTCAAGCCCTGCTGAAATGAGGCGATACCTATGACTGCCGCGGAACACTTTTTTCAATCACTTGCGGATTTTTTCTGGAATGACTGGATGCTTGTCATGCTGCTTGGCCTTGGCGCCTACTATACAGTTATCACGGGCTTTGTGCAGATACGGTTTCTTCCCTTTATATTCAAAAGCTTCATCAGGGAAATAACCGGCCGCAGCGGCTCACGCGTGGAATCCGGAAGGTATTCGTCCTGCCAGGTCCTGTGCGCCGCAGTCGCGAGCTGTGTGGGAAGCGGTAATATTGTAGGCGTTTCAACCGCCATTCTGGCCGGCGGTCCCGGCGCTCTGTTCTGGATGTGGTTTGCCGCCCTGTTGGGAATGGCCACCAAATTCGCGGAAATCACTTTGGGAGTGCGGTATCACGGCTGCGACGAACACGGCGAGATCATTGGCGGCCCCATGTATTACATTTCCCATGGCTTAAAGATTAAAAAAATCGGCGCCATAGTCGCAGTACTGCTGTTCATCCAGAACGCAGGGGCAACCTTAATCCAGTCCAACACGATTTCAGGCGTAATGAAAGAAGCATTTTCTCTTTCGCCCCCCGTAACCGGTGTCATTCTCGCCGTCCTCATGTTCTGCGTCATCAGCGGCGGATTTAAACGGCTTGTCCATACGTCGGAAAAAATCGTACCGTTTATGGCCGCCCTGTATATTTTAGGCGGACTTACGGTGATTACAGCAAATATTGCCTCGTTTCCCGGGGTACTGGCATCCGTTTTCAAAAGCGCGTTTACGATAAAAGCCGGCGCAGGCGCGGCAGCCGGCATTACCATGAAGCAGGCAATGCGGTACGGCGTTGCCAGAGGGCTTTACTCAAATGAAGCCGGTGAAGGCTCAGCAGCTGTTCTCCACGCTTCCGCGCAGGTGGACCACCCTGTCCGCCAGGGATTGTACGGAATCATAGAAGTTTTCACCGATACAATCCTCCTGTGCAGCACGACAGGATTTATGATACTGATCACAGGCGTCAATCAGACGTATACCGACGCCTCTACTCTGGCTGCCGCCGCGTTCGGTACGGTATTGCCCGGGTTTCAATTTGTCATACATTTCTGTCTGCTGCTGTTTGCCGGAACCTCTGTTATGAGCCAATGGTATTTCGGCCATGTCAGCCTGAATTATCTGCATTGCTCAAAGTGCGCTGCCATATACCGCGTTTTATTCCCGTTCCTGATCATACTCGGGAGCCTGAGCACCGGCAGTATCGTATGGGCCATTCAGGATTGCGCCCTCGGCCTGCTGATCCTTCCCAATGTGATTGCCCTGTTCATTCTGGGACCGGAAGTAAGAAAACTGACAAAAGAATTTACAGAACTTAAGAACAGACATGAAAACTGACAAAATACAGTTAAAGAAAGGACTCATAATCTATGAAACCAGAATTTCAATCACTGATCGATACCATTCCTGCCGTCGCGGACGCGGCGGCTTTGCGGGAAACCCTTTGGCTGAATGAAAATCGCCGTCTGAAAGCGGAAGCGGATACCTCCGGACTTCAGCCTTCCCAGATAAAAGATGCAAGCGAACGCCTTCTGCGTTTTGCTCCCTATTTGAGGAAGGTCTTCCCTGAGCTTGAAGCCAGCGGAGGGATCATCGAATCTGAGCTTCGCGACATTCCCGCCATGAGCCGGTTTTTAAACGAATCTTACGGCGCCGGCATTGAAGGCCGGTTAATGCTGAAAATGGACAGTGAGCTTCCGGTCGCCGGATCAGTCAAAGCGCGCGGCGGCATCTATGAAGTGCTGAAGCATGCGGAAGATCTGGCCCTGCAGTCGGGGAAGCTGAATCTTACCGACGACTACAGCATTCTGGCGCAGCCGGACTTTACTAAATTTTTCGGAACCCACACCATCCAGGTGGGCAGCACCGGCAATCTGGGTTTAAGTATTGGAATCATGAGCGCCCGGCTGGGATTCCGGGTCATCGTCCATATGTCGGCGGATGCCAAGCAATGGAAAAAGGATCTGCTCAGAAGCCACGGCGTTCAGGTGATCGAGTATGCCGACGATTACGGCTATGCGGTTGAGCAGGGGCGTAAGCGCTCCGACGCCGATCCCATGAGTTATTTTGTCGATGATGAAAACTCCCAGAACCTGTTTCTGGGTTACAGCGTCGCCGGCGAGCGGCTAAGCGGACAGCTTGACCGGCAGGGCATAACCGTTGACGCCGATCATCCCCTTTTCCTCTATCTTCCATGCGGAATCGGGGGCGCGCCGGGAGGCATCACCTACGGCGCAAAACAAATCTGGGGAGACTACGTGCACTGTTTCTTTACCGAGCCCACTCACGCTTGCTGCATGCTTCTGGGGATGGCTACCGGCCTGCACAGCAAAGTCAGCGTAAAGGATTTCGGGATTGACGGCAAAACCGACGCGGACGGCCTAGCTGTCGGCCGCCCATCCGCATTTGTCGGAAAAATTACTCAGTCCCTGGTTTCCGGCATCGCAACCATCCAGGATAACCGTTTATACGATTTGATGAGAGGCCTTCTGCGGGAAGAACACATTTTCATCGAACCAAGTTCCTGCGCTTCCTTTGCCGCTCTGATCCGTCCGGCGGATATGGAACGCTATATCCAACAGCAGGGCCTGAGCGGCAAAATGAAACAGGCCACCCATATCGCCTGGGCAACCGGCGGCAGCATGGTGCCGCCCGACATGAGGGAGCACTACATTCATTCCGGGCTGTAAACCAATGTCCCATCCCGGCATCTGCTCCGCTCCCGAAAGCCAGCCGGATACCACGAAACAAACCGGCCGCAGAACCAGGGATTTGTTCTGCGGCCGCAAAAAGAGGATGGAACAGCATACTTTTACAGGAGGCGGCAGTCCGGCTGCCGCGCCCCCTTTACGGTTATGTCTCCAGTCTGATCTACGGAAATCTTTGTCATATTTCCTTCCAATTCCACATGCTTCGTATATCCGTCGTCATCGTACAGCTCATATACCGCCTCTGTCTTTATAAAATGGAGCAGCTGAAGCCTGGAGCTGTCCACAGCCGCCGCATACTCGCCGCCGTAGGACAGGGGCGCCAGATGGTCGGGGCGAACAAATACCAAAACCTCATTCAGGGCCGCGTTCACATAGTGGTGGCCCGCCGGGAGAATTTCCACATCCATGCTGTCCAGGCTGCGGAACCGGTACAGCTTCATCTCCTCCGGCAGGTACACATACCGCCCTTCGGCGTTCTGCCGGTACACCGGCGCGATCATCAGGCTTTCGCCCACCATCAGCTGATCCTCCACCCGGGGCGCAAAACCGTCCTCCGGGTAGACGAAGGACAGGGGCTGGAACAGCATGCCGTCATTTAAGGCCGCCTTCATAAACTCGCTGTACAGATAGGGCAAAAGTCCATAACGAAGCCTCAAAATATTGCGGAAATCCTCCTGCCGTCCGAACCGGTACGCCTCCTGAGGCCTGGTATCCAGAGCGGAATGATTTCTCATAAGGGGCGTAAAAATACCCAGTTCCAGCCAGCGGAGCAGCAGATCTTCGCTGGTGTTGGAGCCGAACCCGCCCAGATCCGCGCCGCAGTACAGAAATCCGCACATGTTCAGGCCCGGCAGCATCTGCAGGTTCAGAAGGATGTGAGACCACCAGGACTGATTATCGCCCGTCCAGATACCGCCGTACCGGTGCGCTCCTACGCAGGAGGACCTGGAAAACATCAGGATACGCCTGTCCGGCCTCAGGCGCTCAAAGGCCTCAGCAGCCGCCCTGGTCATATAATACCCGTACAGGTTATGTACCCGCTCATGGCAGACCTTCCGGCCGTCCATATCATGGTACATCCGGGCGTAATCCTCCGGCCGGTTGGCAATCCCCAGTGCCGTCCCCTTGAAATCAAAGAATCCCCAGATATCCATGCTGTCCACATCCGCCCCGCTCAGCTTCCGCTGCGCCTCTTTCAGGTGCTCCTCCTCATAGAACAGAGCCGGCTCGTTCATGTCGTTCCAGAAGCCCTCAATTCCCTGGTCCAGAAGAACCCTGTACCAGTCCCCGAACCATTTCCGCGCCTCCTCGTTGAGCACATCAGGGAAATGTACCCGGCCCGGCCACACGCCGCCGGTAAACTCCCGGCCGTCCTCCCGCCTGCAGAAATACCCGTTTTTCAGGCCTTCCTCATAGACCGGATAACCTTCCTCTATCTTTACTCCCGCGTCGATGATGGGAACCAGATGAATATGCTCCGCCTTCATCTCCTTCACAAATTCCGGAAAATCAGGAAATTTTTCCTCATCCACCGTAAAATCCTTGTACCGCTCCATGTAGTCGATATCCAGATATACGCTGTCCAAGGGCAGTCCGCCCTCCCGGTGGCGCCGGACTATCTCCCGCACCTCGTCCGCCGTCTGATATCCCCAGCGGCTCTGTCCGTAGCCGAAGGCCCACCTGGGCGGAAGATAGCTGGGGCCGGTCAGCTGCCGGAAGTCTTTTACGATTTCCCGCAGGCTCCCATCCTCCAGAAGATACAGGACAAATCCGCCCTCCGCCGCCGTCACGGTCAGCTCCTCCGAATCCGTGTATCCGCAGTCAAAGGTCACTTTCTGAGCCGCATCCGCGAACACGCCGAACCGATGCCCGCTGCCGCCCGCTCTTTGTCCGTCCAGAATGAAAAAATTGTGGGCCCCGTAAAGGGAACGTTTTTCCTCCGAATGGTTTGGGTCGTCGCTGCAGTTGGACTCATAGAGCCAGCCCCTCTTGTTGATCCCCCGCACATTTTCTCCCAGTCCGTAGACGATATCCGCCCCGCCCATCCGGCAGGACAGAATGATCTCTCCCTTTTCACCCCATTTTACGGAAAAATGCGGAAGCTTCCCTTCCTTTCCCGGCTTAATATACTCCTGCGTCTTTACGTTCCGGGTATTTACGACCGCCTCCGTGTCAACAGGCTGTCCGAACACAAACTTTTGTACCATCAACCGGCCTCCTTGCATCACTTATTTTTCTCTTTCCCACCGAAAGCCCCGGGTCCTGTTTACCGTCTGACCAGAAAACCGTCCATCCCGGCCTCCCTGGCCCCCTCCACGTCGCACCGCAGATCGTCGCCTGCCATAAGGGTTCTGGCCGGGTTCAGATGATACGTCCCGATCAGATAGTCAAAGAAACGCCGGTCCGGCTTCTTTACGCCCCGGTCCGAGGACAGCACAATGCCGTCAAACCAGGATTCCAGCCCGAATATCCTCAGCTCATTCTCCGTAAACGCCCGCTGAGCGTTGCTCAGAATATATAGTCCGGCTCCCGCTTCCTTCAGCCTGCGAAGCTCTTCCTCCACGCCGGGAAACAGCTTAAGCCTTCTGGTGGTGACGATCCGGAACATCCGGCAGGTATCGCGGATTACCTGTTCCTCCGGACAGACCCCCTTCTCTTCGTAAAGCTTCCGGAAGACTTCCTCAATGCGGATCTCGGCCGTATCAAGGGAGCCTCCGGCCGCCGATTCCTCCAGGGCCTTTTTTACAGCCTTTTCATAGGCTTTCTTCAGTTCCTTCGCCTTATAATCCGCCCCCTGGTACCGGTAAAAAAGCGCCGCCCGCTTCCACGCCCATATGTCCTCTTCATCCGTTCGTATATCGATCAGTGTCCCGTACAGGTCGAACACATAGTTCTCATATTTCAGCGCCATGTCTGCTCAGCTCCTCATACACCCGCAGAATTTCCCCTACGCTCCAGGCCTGGGCAAAGCAGCCCCTGGAAAACGTAGGATTCCCGCCGTCGTAGATCTCCGGCAGCTGTCCGATACAGCCCTCTCTCAGGGCGTTCTCTATCGCCCCAAGCTGCCGCCGCACCCGGCTCACAGCCTGCGCGGAATAATCTCTCGTCTTCAGATACGCCAGATAATAAGCTCCCAGGGGGAACACCCACACCGTTCCCTGGTGATACGCCCCGTCCCGCGCCTCCACAGGTCCCCGGTAAACACTATGGAAATCCGGATCATCCCGCTCCAGGGTGCAAAGCCCCAGAGGCGTATACAGTTTCTCATAGACCGCGTCCACAACGCGGATTTCCTGCTCTCGGTCCAGCATGGCAAAGGGCATGGATACCGCCCAGATCTGATTGCAGCGGAACTGCTCGTCCGCTTTTCTGCTCCCTGATCTGTTCTCTTCTTCCGTATCAGAAATCACGTCCCGAAGATACCCTTTTTCTTCCATCCAGAATTTCTCCCGGAAGCTGGTCCGGACCTTCTCTGCCAGTCCGCCGTAATCGAAACCGGCCTTCACGCCGGACACCTCTTTTGCCATCTGCTCCATGGCCCGCAGGGCATTGTACCAGTACGCGTTGATCTCCACCGGCTTTCCGTGGCGGGGCGTAGGCAGAAAAGCGCCGATCCGCACGTCCATCCAGGTCACCTGATCCAGGCCCCGTCCGGCCGCGATCAGGCCGTCCTCATCCATATGAATCCCATAATCCGTCCCCATCCGGTAAGAGACCGCGATCTTCTCCAGCACCGGCCACATTTCCCGGACAAAATCCCCGTCCCTCGTCCGCACGTAATACCGGTAAACGCTGTTGATAAACAGAAGGGCCGCGTCCGCCGTATTGTACATAGGCCGCCGTCCGCCCTCGGGAAATAGGTTCGGCATCAGGCCCCGCCGGCAGTACCGCGCGAAGGTCCGCAGAATACTTTTGGCCGTATCCATCTGTCCGGCCGCCATGCAGCAGCCCTCCAGGGCGATCATGGTATCCCGCCCCCAATCCTCAAAAAACGGATATCCGGCCAGTATGGTCTTCCCGCCGGTGGATGCCCGCTCCGATACGAACTGGCCGGCAGCCGTCACCAGCTGAAGAGCGGCCTCATCCCGCAGGCCGGGATTCTGGAGCCGGGCCGCCTCTCTCAGCCGTCTCCCATGTTCCGCCGCTTCCCGGAACACTTCCTCCGCGTTCACAGGCAATCTTTTTCTGGTCACCGGAATCTCTTTTTCTCCTCCGAGCGACCCTTTCTCTATCATCAGGAGTTCCGTTTCCTTTCCGGGCAGGGGTTTCCCGTCGCCCCCATCCGCCTCCGCCAGCCAGATAATCTCCAGCTTTTCCTGGCTGTGCGCCGGAACCTGCCGCGTTATCCGATGAGTGACGCAGGTCCGCCCCAGGGCGTTCCGGCCGTCGCAGGCGTCGTAAGCGTAAAACGCGCCGTCACAGAACCGCCGGGGAACCATTTCCACAGCTCCGTCTGTCTGAAAGAGCAGGCCCAGACCGCCGGAGACAATCCGATACAGCCCGCCGTCCCGCTGTTCTGCCTCAAACTCCGGCTCCCCTTTCAGAGCCTTTCCCTTGGGCGCAAACTGGAGGTGGGGCGTGACAGTCAGGCAGACCTCCCGGCCGGTCCGGTTGTCAATCCGGTACTCCACAGCCGCCAGATTCTCTCCCTGCTTCATGGCCAGACGCTTCACCACTTCCACCCCGTCTGTCTGAAAGGTCCATTCCGGATAGTCCTCAAACACAAAGCTGTCCAGAAAAAGATAGCCGTTCTCATTCCGCCCGGAATCTTCAAACCCCTGGCTGGACAGATGAACACCTGACAGCTCCTCCTCCAGCCGGTTCACCATATTGTACCGGACGTTGGGGGCCGTAAATGCCGCCATCAGAAGGGCATGGTCGTTTCTGGCGTTGGAATTGATCATGGAGCCGGAAGAAAAGCCTCCCAGCCCGTTGGTCAGAAGATAGCAGTTCTCCTGCCCCCGCTCCCTGTCCGGCCAGTCATGTTTTCCGTAGACAAATCTCATAGTATCCCACTCTCCGCAGCTTCTTAAACTTATTTTCAACGACAATGCGGCAGCCAAAAGAAAATCCCCTCTGGCTGCCGTATTTCAACCGCAGATCAATTCAGCTGTCCTTATCAGCCCTTCACAGCGCCGGACATGCCGTCCACGTAGAATCTCTGCAGGAACATGAACAGTATGGCGATCGGTATGGAGATCAGCACAGCTCCGGCAGCGAAACAGGTATACCAGCTGTCGATGTACTCTTTCTCCAGCATTCTCCACAGGCCGATGGCTACGGTGTAGTAGTCGGCGTTGGCGCGGCAGATAACCTTGGCGAAAATGAAGTCTACCCACGGACCGATGAAGGAGGTCAGTATGGTGTAGATAATGACCGGTTTACTGAGAGGCAGGGTAATCTTGTAGAAAATCTGCCACTTGGTGCATCCGTCAATGATCGCCGCCTCGTCGATGGCCCTGGGAATCGTGTCAAAGAATCCCTTGGCGATCTGGAAGCCCAAGCCGGCGCCGCCGGAGTAGCACAGGATCAGAGCCAGGCGGATCAGGCCGCCCTCGGACAGGCCCAGAGCCTTCAGGATGAAGTACACGGCCACCATGGACATGAAGCCGGGGAACAGGCCCAGGACCATGGCCATATTCATGTAAGGCTTACGCATTTTGAACTTGATCCTGGACAGGCAGTAGGAAACCGCCAGCACATAGAAGGTGGACAAAATGCAGGAGCAGACAGCGATAAACAGGGTGTTGGCGAACATTCTGGGGAAATTCAGAATGGTCGTGTCCGTGAACAGCCGCACGTAGTTGGCAATGGTGTAGCTCTTGGGCAGGAAGGTGGACACATAGGAACCTTTCTCCGCCCGGAAGCTGGTCAGCACAACCCACAGGATGGGGAAGACCCAGATCACAGCCAGGACAGCCAAAACCACATGAACAATGGTATTATTTACAAAACGCCTGCGTTTTGCCGATACCTGTTTGGTCTCTTTCATTTAGAACGCCTCCTCATCTTTATAAGATTTGCTGTTTTGGTAGGTCAACAGCGCTCCTACGGCCAGGATTACGAAGGTCAGGATGCCGATAACCGCGCCGATGTTGTAGTACTGCTTGTCGATGGTCAGCTTATACAGCCAGGTGACCAGAAGGTCCGTCTTGCCTGCGGTGGAGGCCAGATCAGTCACCGGGTCGCCGCCGGACAACAGGTAAATGATGTTGAAGTTGTTCACGTTGCCTGTAAATGTAGAGATCAGGTAAGGCGTGGTGATAAACAGCATGTAGGGCAGCGTGATCTTGGTGAAGATCTGCACCGGATTGGCGCCGTCCACCCTGGCCGCCTCATAAAGCTCACCGGGAATGTTCTGAAGCACGCCGGTCAATTGGAGCAGGGTGTAAGGCACGCCAACCCAGATATTGATGACGATGACCGTCACCCTGGCCCACAGAGGATCGGTGAAGAAGGGAAGGGCCGCATCAGACGCGATCAGTCCCGCGTTGCGCAGCAGCACGTTAACCGCTCCGTTGGGCTGCAGCATGGTACGCATGATCAGCAGGGATACAAAGGAAGGCACCGCGCAGGAAAGCACAAAGCAGAATCTCCAGAAGCTCTTGAATCTGGTTCCCTCCCGGTTGATGACAATCGCCAGGATCATGCCGAAAATGTAGTTGGTAAAGGTAGCGAAGAAGGCCCACACCAGGGTCCATCCCAGGACGGACCAGAAGGTACTTCCCAGGATACTGGAGGAATCGAACAGGGTTTTGAAGTTCTCCAGACCCACCCAGTCGAACAGCACCAGGTGATTGCCGATCTTGCTGTAGTTGGTGAATGCCATGCAGATCATGAAGATCAAAGGCAGCACCGTAAATCCGAAGATAAAGATCAGGGCGGGCGTCATCAGAAGCCGCTGGATCTTCTCGTTGAGAAGCGTATGCAGGTCTTCCCCGAAAGTATTTACATGACGGCCTTCCTTGTCCAGGCACTCCGCCATATAGGCGCTCTGAACTGTTTCCTTCCAGAACCAGATCATGAGAAGAGTCAGCAGGATCGTGGCCACGCCGTAAAGCAGGATCAGGATCGAGTTATCGCCTTTGGTATACTCGTAAATCTGCAGCGCCTCATTCCAGACCTCTTCCTGCTCCACCGAACCCAGGGAAGGAAGCATGGCCAGGCAATGGAAGCCCCTGGCGAACATGAAAACCAGATACGCGATCTCCGTCAGCAGATAGAGAATGCCTTTCACAGCCTGCTTATGTACGATATTGCCGTATCCCATCACAACCATAGACAGTTTTGTCTCAAATCCACCCTTTGCCGCGGCTGCAGAAACCGTATACGGGGTAGGAAAATCATTTACTCTCTTTTTAAACAGTCCCATGTTTTTACCCCTTTCTTCTCTATGAAATTCCGTCGCTGTTCATCGCGTCGCTCATGGCCTGCGTCTGCTGGGCGGAGTTTTCGTGAGTCACGGTCTTGTTGCGGATGCCCTTGCCCATATTTTCAACAGGGGTCCAGCAGTTTGCCATGCCCGCCACAAAAGGCTGAAGGATGGACGTGCGGTCGAAGGTGTCGTTCTGAGCCGCCACCAGCATATCTGCGGCGATCTCCGGCTGAGCCAGCAGTTCCGTATTGCAGGGAACCACATTTCTCAGCTCATAATGAAGCTTCTGGGCATCGGCAGAGCCAAGATACACCGCCAGCTGAATGGCCGGCAGCATGTTGTCGGAGGTAGCGTTGACGCCGATGGCCTTGGAACCGGCATATGCCATCATCTGCTTCTCCTCCCCGTTCAGGTTGAAGGTGGGAAGCGCGGCCACGCCCATGTTGTCTCCAAGAATCTCCCTGATGCTTCCCGCGTCCCAGGAGCCGGTGAAAATAGCCTTGATGCTGCCGTCACGAAGTCCGGCCATGCCGGAACCGTCGGCGTCCACCACAAAGTTGGGGTTGTTCATCAGGTCGATAAGATAATCGGTGATAACCTCCGCCTTCTCTCCCGCGAAATCCACACCGGCAGATTCGTCGGTACCGTCACCGAACAGTGTGCAGCCGTTGGCAATGTAGAACGCCGGCAGATACCAGGAGTTAGTGAATGGGAAGGATACCACGCCCTTGGCCAGCATGGCGTCCAGGCTCTTTACGTCCTCCTCCGTAAACACGCTCTTATCATAGAACATATACCAGGTATTGGTGGTAAACGGCACTCCGTAAAGATAACCGTCCACCTTCAGGGAATCCACAATGGCCTGAGAACTGGTCTTCTCGATCTCATCCTTGTAGATGCCGCCGAACTTGGCGGCCGCCTTCGCGTTGGTCAGCACAGTGATATTGTCGTTGGCATACATGAACACGTCGGCGCTTGCCTCCGGGTCCTGGGCCACCTGAGTGGCCGCCGTAGCTTCATCCGCCACGCCATAGACAAACTCGATGTCGTACTCCGGATGCTGCGAGGCAAATGCCTCACAGGATTTCTGCAGCCATTGTCCGCTGTCAACCGACTGGTCTTCCGACGGCGCCCACACCATCAGCCGGACATGCTGCACGCCGCCCTGGCCTGACCCGTTTCCAGCCCCAGAGCACCCCCCCAGAATGGCCGCTGACGCTGTCATAAGGGCCATCAGGATCGCTGCACACTTTTTCATAGCTTATTCCGTCCTTTCCCGCGACTTCCGGTTTTGAAAAACAAAATCCGCTGCCTTTCGGTTTCGCCAAATCCTTCTGTTTTTCTTCCGAAAAAGTTTCGCTTAGTTTCTGTAATTTGTATTATCCATCAACTAAACTCATTTGTCAAGATATTTTTGCCAATTTTTCCTATTATTTTCAATGGTTTTTATGTGGTTTACGCAACTTTCCATAAGTGATATGCCATTTTGTCGCCGAAACATCACTAAACTTTTTGCGAAGAATTTTGATTTTTACAGCTATAATCTTGTAAACTATTGCTTTTCATGGGATTTTCCTGTATAATTCAGACAGACGAAATCGGAACAGCATGTGACTTGTTAAGGAGGACTATATGCCGACAATTAATGATATTGCTGATAAATTAGGGATTTCCAAAGGAACTGTCTCCAAAGCCCTCAACAATGCGGATGATATAAGCGAAACCTTACGAAAAAAAGTTTTGGAAACTGCGGTAGAAATCGGATATGAACGAAACCGGGCCCGCAAGGATATTTCTCAAAAGCTCTGCGTCATCGTGGAGAATCTGAACCCGGACAACCCTGCCGGACTGGGCTACGATATTATTATGGGATTTAAGAAGCTGGCCATACCGGCCGGCTGGGAAGTGGATATCATTCCCATCACAAACCAGGAGCAGCGGGCCATGTCCTATGATACCTTCATGCTGGCCCACGAATACAAGGGAGCCTTCATTCTCGGCTTCTCCCTGACGGATCCCTGGATGCGGGATCTGAAGACCGCCCGCACTCCGGCGGTCCTCTACGACAACTATATCCCGGAGAATCCCCGGGTCAGCTACATCGGCGTCCACAATCAGGAGGGCTACGACCTGGCGGTGGCCCATTTAAAATCCCTGGGCCACACCCGGATCGGGTATCTGGGCGGCGCCCTGGAATCCTACATAACCCGGGCAAGATACGAGGCTTTTCTCCAGGCTATGAAGTCCCAGGGCCTGGAAGTAAAAAAGGGCTGTGTCGGATACTCCTACTTCATCTCCGAATGCACCCAGAAGTTTCTTCCCATGCTTCTGAAAAACAATGTGACCGCCATCATCTGCTGCCATGATTTCATGGCTCAGGCCGTGGCCACCCAATGTCTGGATCTGGGATATCAGGTACCGAAGGACATCAGCATCGTCGGCTTCGACGACGCCCCCTTCAGCGCCTACGCCGTCCCGCCCCTGACCACCGTCCGCCAGGACCAGGAGGCCCTGGGCAACTGCGGCTTCTACGCCCTCAACAGTCTGATGAACCATACCGCCATCAGCACGCTGCTTCTGCGGGCGGAGCTGATCGTGCGGGACAGCACCGGCCCTGCCAGGACCTGGGAGCTGCCCAAGCCCCGGAAGATACCGGCATGATCTTTCAAAAATACACCCGGCGTGAAATCCATGTTTCCGCCGGGTGTCTCTGTAATCTCTTTAATTTCCGCTCGGCGCAAACCTCAGGATCTCTCCCGCCACATTGGAGATAGGCATCGTCTGCAGCCAGATGTGTCCGGGGCCGGTAATCATGGTGTTGAACAGGCCCTCTCCGCCAAACAGCATGTTCTTCACTCCCGGCACCTTCTGAATATCGATGGAGCAGCTGCTCTCCATCGCCGCCAGGTAACCGGTGTCCACCAGAAGCTGCTGTCCCTGTTCAAGATCATATTCTACGATATGTCCGTCAAACTCCAGAAACGCCACGCCGCTTCCCGACAGCTTCTGCATGATAAAGCCTTCGCCGCCGAAAAAGCCTGCTCCCAGTTTTTTCTGGAAGAACACCGACAGGTTTACTCCGGCCTCGGCTGCCAGAAAACCGGATTTCTGCACCACCAGTTCACGGCCGGAACCGATCTCAAAGGGGATGATGTTTCCGGGAAAGCTGGAGGAGAACGCAATCATTCCCGGGCCGCCCTCTGCCGTGTACGTATTCTGGAACATGGCCTCCCCCGCGAACATTCTTCCGAAAGCTTTGCCAAGCCCGCCTCCGGTAGTCGTCTCCATCTTCATGTTCGGCGACATCCAGCTCATGGCCCCCTTCTCCGTAATCATCTTCTCTCCCGCTTCCAGCTGGCAGATCACAACCGGAAGCGTCTCTCCCTTAATTTCGTAGCGCATGGCAGAACCTCCTTTATTTAATTTATAATGAAATGACAATATAATAACCTACGTTTATCAGTATACCCGCATTTTCATGCACCGTCAAGGTTGTTCCGGCTGCCTCTCCAGCTTCACTGTCTCCTTCATAGCCGCCGAGCAGGCCAGATCGCCCAGCACGTTGGCGCAGGTAGCGCCCATATTGATGGTCGCAGAGAAAGGGAGGAAATCTCGTTGAGGATTCCCAGTTCATCCGCGCAGCGCTTGGAGATCGGCAGGGTGGCGGAGCCGGAACAGGTGCCGGAAGCGTTGAGGGCGGCCGGCATGACCGCGGAGAAGAACCCCCACACCTTTTCTCTTTTGTTTATCATCTCAGCCGGGTATATCCGTTGGATGACCGGCAGGGGATTACGCTTACCTCCGCCCGGCCGTCCTCTATGATAACCTTCAGAAGCTCCGTCTCCGGAATGCTGCTTCCGAACACGAAGTTGCCCAGGCTGTGGACAATCGGTTTTCCATTGTAATCTTCTATCTCCTGGAGCACATGGGGATGGCTCCCCACCACCAGGTCCGCTCCGGCATCCAGATACTGACGGCCCATGGTCCGCTGGTACTCCTGCGGCTCCGTCTCTTTCTCCACGCCCCAGTGAACGTAGATTACCAGATAATCGCACTGGCTTTTTGCCTTCCGGATGGCCTCCAGAGCCGCGGACGGGTCATAGGTAGAGAACACGCCCGGATGGGACGTTCCTGCTGCCCACCCTGCGTCCATATAGACCCGGCTGACTCCCAGAAAGCCTACTTTAATCCCTCCGGCCTCTATTACTTCCAGGCGGCTGGCCTGCTCCAGATTCTCGCCTGCTCCCACATGGCGGATACCGGCTTCGTCCAGAGCCGACAGACTGTCCGTGATCCCTTCCGGACCGAAATCCAGAATGTGGTTGTTGGCCATAGTCACAACGTTCACGCCCATTTCCCGCAGGATATTGACCCTAGACGGAGGAAGCCGGAAGGTAAACTGCTTGTCCGCCGCCTTCTGCCCCCGGTCCGTAAAGGGGAATTCCTGATTGACCATGAAAATGTCCGCGCCGGCGATCTCCCCGCGGATTCCCTCATCCAGCACGCCCGCGATCCCTCCCGCGGCGTCATAGGCGTTCAGCACATAGTCGGACAGATACACATCTCCTGCAAAGAGGAGGACAGTCTGCCCATCTTCAGCGGAACTGTTCCCAGGCGCGCTCTCCGTTTCGGCAGCCTGCTGCTCCTCCGCCGCGGCTGTGGTGTAGCGGTAACCTGCGGCTTCCGCGTCCTTCGCTTCTGCCGCTTCCTTCACTCCCGCCAAGTCCTTCGCTTCTGCCGCTTCCTCTACTCCTGCTGCGTCCTCGGTCCGGAACACATTCCCATTTCCTGCTGTCTCCTCACACTCCGGCCCGGCAGGATTTCCGACTCTGCTCCAGCCTGCCGTCAGCCATGCCGCCAGTCCCAAAAGCGCCGCCAGCAGGATAACCGCGGCCGCGACCATTGCCAGCCTCAGTCTCCTTCCGGACGTTCTTTTTTTCTTTTTCTTCTGCCTGTAAGGCCCCTGACGGTACGAACGGTACATAATTTCTTTTATCCTCCGATTAACAGGTTACCGTTTCAAGGACGGTTTCGCTATCATGAACGCCAGCATCAGCGTCAAAACCAGGCAGAAGGACAGGGAAAACAGGTTGCCCAGCCTGCCGGCCGCCCCGACCCCGGTTATGCCGTACAGCGCTAGTATATTGGCATGTATCAGAAAGCTCTCAAAGGAAACGTCGCCAAGTATGCGGAGGGGCCTCGTCCGGAACAGCGCCGACACCGCCCCGTAACCCAGGACAAACACCCCGGCAAGGAACAGATTGGGAACCAGCCAGTGCACGATCCGAAACTGCCAGGCCGCAAACGGCAGGCACAGGGATACGGCCCACAGAAACAGAGCCGCCGCCTCCAGACACGTAAATATCCCTTTCCTCCGTCCGGTATCCGGCGTCCTGTCCTTCTGAGAGCACAGGAAAAATCCAAGGATCATCCCCATAAAATATTCGCCCAGTCTGGCCGGCGGGAACACATATTGCCAGAACTCCTGATCCCACCCGCCTGTCGCATAGCAGTAACCTGTCGTAACCGCAAACACCGCCGCGAATACTGCAGCCAGGATACCGTACCTGTGTTTATTCTCGTATATCTTTGCCAGCAGCAGCTTCAGCCACGGCGTCACAAGATACAAAAACATGATGGACGAGATAAACCAGCCTACGCCGTTAAAGGCAAAATAATCTCCTCCCGGAAACCAGGACTGCACCATCAGCAGAGTCCTGGCAAACTGTACCAGATGGGGCGCCGCCGGCCCGAAGTCCCTGGTCACGAGCCAATAGGGCAGCCCGGAAAACACAAAAGAAAACAGCGCCATGGTGACATAAAGCGGATATATTTTTTTCAGCTTCCTCCATATATAGCGCCCATGCTCCCTCAGGGAGTAGGGAGTCTGCCGGAGGAAGAAGGAATAGCCGGTGCCCAGACCGCTGAGAACGAAGAAAAAGCTTACGCTCTCCGCCGCCGCGTTGCCGCCGGGAAACCAGGTCGGAACCCACACCTTCCCATGCCAGAGAAATACCGCCATAAACGCGCAGAACCGCAGAAACTGCAGCTGCTCCGCACGCCCGCCGTCTTTTGACAAATGATTTTCGGAATGACTCATAATCTTCCCCCTCTGTTATCAGCCTTGTCTGCCGCCTGCTGCCTTTATCAGGTCCCTCACCACTTCGCTGGCGATCAGCAGCCCTGCCGCCGCCGGAACAAAAGGACTGGAGCCGGGCACAGCCCTGCGGTCCGGGTTCTCGCGCCGCACCTCTTCCCAGCCGTCTCCCGGCTTTATGGGCTCCTCCCTGGAATATACCACCTTCAGATGCTTCACGCCCCGCCGCTTCAGCTCCCGGCGCATCACTCTGGCCAGAGGGCAGACGGACGTCTTATAGATATCCGCCACCTGAAGGGCCGCCGGGTCCAGCTTGTTGCCGGTACCCATGCTGCTGATAACGGGCACGCCCGCCGCCTGGGCCTGCAGCACCAGGGCGATCTTGGCCGTCACCGTATCCACCGCGTCCACCACATAGGAATACCGGGAGAAATCAAACTGATCCTGATTCTCCGGCAGATAAAAGCATTTATGGACACAGACTTCCGCGTCAGGGTTGATATCCAGGATCCGCTTTTCCATCACATCCACCTTGTCCTGGCCAATGGTGCTGCGGACAGCGATAATCTGCCGGTTTAAGTTGGTCAGACACACCTGGTCGCTGTCGATCAGTTCCAGATGCCCCACGCCGCTGCGGGCCAGAGCCTCAGCCACATAACCGCCCACGCCGCCGATCCCAAAGACTGCCACGCGTGAACCCGCCAGAATATCCATGGCCTTCCGGCCGATCAAAAGCTCCGTTCTTGAAAACTGATTCAGCATATACCCTCCGTCCGCCGTAACCTTTTTGTCTCATCCGGCTTTCATTATAGCCCAAAAGAGGCGGTCTGTTCAATACATTTCTTTCTGTTTACACCAGATAATTCCTATGGTACAATATCTCAGAAAGGAGACCGCGATATGCTGCAGAATAAGTTGGGGATCACCGATGAAGCCGCGCTTGCCCGTGAGGAAGAGCGCATCAGCAAAAAGAAAGCTGCGGAAATGTTTGAAAACGGATACCTGGACCGCCTGACCCCGGGAACCTTTCAGACCCTTGCGGCCATCCACAGGTATCTTTTCAGCGGGATTTACGATTTCGCCGGACAGCTGCGAACGGTCAATCTGGCAAAGGGGACTTTCCGGTTCGCCCCGGTTATGTATCTTGATGCGGCCCTGAAAAACATCGAGAAAATGCCGCAGGGCACCTTTGATGAGATCATTGAAAAATACGTTGAGATGAACGCGGCCCATCCCTTCCGCGAGGGAAACGGCCGCAGCATGCGGATCTGGCTTGACCTTATCCTGAAAAAAGAACTCGGCCTTGTCGTAGACTGGAGTCTGGCAGACAAAGAGGATTATCTTCTGGCCATGGAGCGAAGTCCCATCAGGGATATCGAGATCAAGCACCTGCTGAGGCAGGCCCTGACCGGCCGGACCCGCGACCGCGAAGTTTACATGAAAGGCATTGACCGCAGCTATTATTACGAGGGATACTTCACCTATAAGACCGCGGAGCTCTAAAAAGAGCAATTTGGGACATCCTGCAAGCGATTGTCAATACCTCCCGGAACGTTTGACAGCCATCGCTTGAGAAGAAAGGCGCAGTAATAAGGGAAGGTAACTATGCGGCCGCTGTACCCGATATTTCCTCCGGTCAGCTTAATCCCCCAGCAGATATCCGGGTACCTGTCACTTTCAATCAGTGTCCTCAATGACTTCGATTTTCCGTTGACCGCTTTCACTTCCAACGGAACCAGCTCGGAAGCCGTTCTCACAAAGAAATCTTCTTCCAGCGTCGAGTTTTCACGGCGGTAATAATACAGACGATACCCGCTTTTTACCAAGGCCTCTCCGACTATATTCTCATACAGAGCGCCCTTGTAAACGCCAAGATTCTTATTTCTGCGCAGATCCTCCTGGGCTTCTTCGTCCAGAAGCGCTACCAGAAGACCGGAATCCGCAAAGTAAAGCTTATATTTGCTGCTGTCATAATTCCCCTTTAAAGGCAGCTCCGGAAACTGCAGACAGTAACACAGATTCACGATTCCGGAATCCTCCAGCCATTCAATGCAGCCGCGATAATCCTTAAAACGGGCCCCGGACGCCACCTTTGAAATCTGAAATTTCTTATTGTCTTTGGCCAGCTGAACCGGGATATGGTCAAACACATGGAGAATCCTGGCCTGATCCAGACCTTCCGCATACTTGCGGATATCCTCCCGGTAATCGGCAATCAGCTGGCGCTGCACAGACAGAGAACCCTCAAAAGTCCCCTTTTCCACATACTCCCGCACCACTGCGGGCATACCGCCCAGAATACAGTAATCAAGGAACAGCTCCTGACACACGGACTGCAGCGGTTCGCTCAGCGGCCGCAGCTTTCTCATATGCTCCAGCATATCTCCAATGAACGTCTCTCCATATCCCTTTGCCCATAAAAACTCCTCAAAATCAAGGGACGTCATCTCATAATCAGTCTTATATCCTACGCTGTTGCTCTCAATCCGCCTGTAATTGACGCCAAGCATGGAGCCGCTGCAGATCACATCAAATCTGCCGTCCTGTTTAAAAAATTTGAGAGCTGTTGAAATCTCCGGAAATTCCTGCAGTTCATCGAAAAAAATCAGCGTCCTGCCTTCCATAAATCGTTTCGACGGATCCAAAAGAGAAATATTTTTGATGATATCATCCGTATTGTAACCGTCTGCCGTAATCATCTTATATTTAGGCTCTTCCACAAAATTAATCTCTACCACACTGGCATACCGTTTCTCCGCGAATCTGCGGACAGATGCCGTCTTGCCCACTTGCCGCGGTCCCTTGACAATAAGCGGTTTCCTGTCCTTCTCTTCCTTCCATTTATCCAGAAAAGAATCTATTTTCCTGTTCAGATACACCATAACCTGTCCCCCAACCTCATCTGTTATCTCTCTAAATAATAGTATACCCGAAAATCCCTGTAAATACAAGATTTTTACAAAAACATGAGCGAATAATCTCTGCAACTCGCAAAAAACAGAGCGAATATTTTTCATTATCCGCAAAAACATGAGCGAATATTTTCTGTTATCCGCAAAAACATGAGCGAATGAGGCTGTGAACGCAAATAGGGCCGCCGGCTCCACCGGCGCCGCCTGAAATCTGCCGGGACCGGGCGAAGGAAATATTCTCCAAAAATCTGCGGGAGGAATGATTGACCCATTCGTTTCCGGGGATTATAATGAATCTGGGAAATGCCCGCGCTTCTGTTCTGATCGAAAAGAAACCATATATTTAAGGAGGAATCCACCATGAAACGTTCGGAAATTAACAAAAGCATTAAAGAAATGGAACAGCTGATCAAAGACAACGGCTTCAACCTGCCGCCCTTCTGCAACTGGACGCCGGAAGAATGGCAGGACAAGGGTCACGAGTATGACGAGATCCGCGACAACATGCTGGGCTGGGACATTACAGACTACGGCCTGGGCGATTTTGAGAAGGTGGGCTTTGCTCTGATCACCTTAAGAAACGGCAACCAGAACAATCCCAAATACAAGAAGGTCTACGCCGAAAAGCTGCTGATGCTGAAGGAAAAGCAGCACTCGCCCATGCATTTCCACTGGAAAAAATCTGAGGACATCATCAACCGGGGCGGCGGCACCCTGATCATCCACGTCTACAATGACGACAACGGCGAGCTGGGAACCTCCGACGTTTTAGTGAACTCCGACGGCCGCTCCTACTATGTGCCCGCCGGAACCGGCGTGCTTCTTCATCCCGGCGAGAGCATCACTCTGTGGCCCCACCAGTACCATGATTTCGACGTGGTGGAGGGCACAGGCGACGTGCTCATCGGCGAGGTATCCATGTGCAACGATGACAACACCGACAACCGTTTCTATGAAAATGTGGGCAGATTCCCGGCCATAGAGGAGGACGAGGCTCCTTACCGGCTGCTGTGCAACGAGTATCCTGCGGCTAAATAGACAAAATAATATCCCAGTCCAACAATCAGGGCGCCTCCCGCAATGTTTCCCAGGGTCACCGGAAGCAGGTTCTTCACCAGGAAGGCGCCCCAATTCAGGCCTTCCGCGGCGATTCCGTACTCTCCCGCAGCAAAAATGCCGGCCGGTATGTAGAACATGTTGGCAACACAGTGCTCATACCCGGCCAGGACAAACACAAAGATGGGCGGGTAGAGGCCGATCACCTTCTCAGAAGCGGTGGAGCCGCCCAGCGTGATCCACACGGCGACGCACACCAGCACGTTGCAGAGGACGCCTCGGATAAAGGCGTCGGAAACGCTTAAGGATACCTTGGCAGCTGCAGTGTTCACCAGAGTCTGAGCCAGAGCGCCTCCGAACAGATCCGGCGTATGGCCGAACACAAACAGCGCCGCCGTAAACAGCGCTCCCGCCAGATTGCCCAGGTACACCACGCACCAGGTTTTCAGAAGCTCCGCCGGAGTAATGGATTTCTTCGCGGCAGAAATGATCATCAGGCAGTCGCCGGTGAACAGCTCGCTGCCCGCCAGAACCACCATCACAAGCCCGGCCGGGAAGATCAAAGCGTTCACCAGCCTGGAGGTGGACGGATCCGGGACAGTTGCGGAAGCGACTGTCGCCGAAGCGCCCGCGATGGAGATAAACAGGCCCGCGAAGCAGGCCAGGACAAACAGTTTTGGAACCGGCGTCTTTGCCTTGTTCGTCCCGATGGTTACGTAAGATTCAGCTATCTGTGCCGGTGTTTTCATTGGTCAGTCCTCCTTCTTCGTTCCACCCGCAGATTCTTGTCAGCGCCTGGTACGGCATGGGATAGGCGCTGACCGGGAAATTTCTTACATCCGTCGTATTGGAACAAATAATATAGTCTATGGTTTCTCCCTGCCCGGACAACTCTTTCGTTCATCTTCCACCACCCTTTATCTGTCCCGGTCCACCCGCGGCATTATGATGACTGCCAGCAGGGCCGAGAGAAACGTCAGGCCGCCCATGACTCCGTAAGCGAAAGAATATCCGCTCTGCTCCGCCATAAACCCGGTCATCAGCGGTCCCAGGGTCATCCCGATCCCGTACAGGGCCTGAAATAATCCGACCGCCGTCGACTGATTTTCCTGGGGAATGCGCCGTATAATGAGGGCCGTCAGCACCGAATTGACCATCAGGTTGCTTACGCCGCCGATGATCTGCGCCAGATACAAAGGATACATACTCGACGCGAAGCCCACCAGCACGCAGGACAGGGCCATGGCCGCGAAACCCACGGATACAGCCTGGGCAGTTGAAAGCTTCTTCAGAACCTTCTTCCCGATAAATCCCGCCGATATAATCTGAACCAGCGTAAACAGCGCCGTATTCACGCCGATCTCCAGAGCGGAAGCTCCCAGTTCCTCCGCCACTGCTGAGGTGAAAGAATAGACCGTTCCCTGAAGAAAAATCTGCATCATGATCGCGAAAAATGACGCCGCCAGCACTGCCGGATGGACGAACACCGCCGCCAGATGGGCAATCTGCAGGGGCTCTCTCTTCACCGGCACCGGCTTCAGAGGCACCGCGCAGGCAACCGCCGCCAGTCCCGTAAGAAAACTGCACACAAGGGGGATCCTGTAGCCCCACAGGGAGGCCGTGATCATTCCCAGTATAAAGGCCAGAAACTTTCCGGCGCTGCTGAGGGCGTTCACATTGGTCACCGCCTGAACGCTCTCATCCGCCTCATAGTATGCCGTGTAGAGCACCGTAAAGGCCAGCCAAGAGGACGCCGCGATCCCCGCCAGGAAACGGCAGAACATGATTGTCGCGAAATGAGTGGCGAATATCAGACCGAACGAGGATACGGTCGTAAATATCGTCCCCAGCAGAATCGTCTGTTTGTAGCATCCTCTCACATCCGTAATGATTCCCATGGGAATCCGGACAAACGTCTGGGTAAAGCCATAGATTCCCGTCATGATGCCGATGATCTCCGCCGTAAATCCAAGAGTCTGAAGGTAAGGTGCAAAATACGGCGAATGGCAGTATTCAGAAGCCCAGAAAAAAATAATGGTAACAGTCAGAAGCTGTCGTGAACGTTTCATCTCATTTATCACCCCTTCATCTTAATTATCATTTTGGACATTCTCCAGGTAATTGTCAATACTTTTTGAAAGTTTCGGAAATCACAGACTGCCACACGGCACAGAAAACCGCTCTTATATGCGGAATAAGAGCGGCCCTGCAGGAGTTTCGCCTCCATGAGTCCGATGGAGGGCTTTAAAATGTATAGGATATTCACATGTAGTTAGTGCTTGCTAACTGTTTATATGTTAGCACACGCTAACCGATAAATCAATACCTTTACCGCACACTTTTTCTCATTAACAAAACATTTTCCCGGGAATTGACTTTTCACCGGATATGCTGATAGAATGACAGAAGAAAACCATGCGCTCTGCGCAGACTGCATGACGGCCGCCGGACAGGCAGAAAGAAGGTCCTATTCCATGAAACACAGCGAAAAATTCCTGGATGGCATCGGACAGGAAATCAAAGAAATCCTCTACGGATATCTGAAAGCGGAAAGCATTACCGGCTCCCGGGCGGAACGGGACGCGGAACAGTACTTTGTCAGCTTTTTCAAAAAACAGCCCTATTGGCAGAAGAATCCGGACTATGTAGGGTCCTTCCCGATCTCCGGCGACCCTTACGGCCGCAGTGCGGCCTTCGCCATGGTCCGGGGCACCGGCCGCGATACCATTGTCTTTGTCCACCACAATGACGTTGTGACGACCGAAGATTACAAGCTGCTGAGAGGCCTCGCCTTCTCTCCGGACGAACTGGAGCAGGGCCTTTGGCAGACAAAAGACACTCTTCCCGGGGATATCCGCGCGGACCTGGAATCCGGCTGCTATGTGTTCGGCCGCGGAGCCTGCGATATGAAGGGCGGCGCTTCCATTCAGATGGCGCTTCTGCGCCGCTATGGCCAGACGGCTCTGGAAAATCCCGGTGCCCTGACCGGCACTCTGATCGTGCTGGCCGTGCCGGACGAGGAAAATCTCTCCGCCGGCATGCGGGCCGGAGCAGTTCTTCTGGCGCGGCTGAAACAGAAGTACAACCTGAATTTCCGCTTAACGGTCAATACGGAGCCCCAGTTCGGCAGCGCCGCGGAAGACGGCGTATTCTCCATTGGTTCCGCCGGAAAGATGATGCCATTCTTCCATGTCAGAGGCGTACTGGCCCACGCCGGGAATCCCTTTGAGGGAATCAACTCCCTGGGAATCATGAGCGAGCTGGTCCGCCGTACAGAGCTGAATCCGGAGTTCTCAGACGTGGTAAAGGGCGAGCTTTCACCGGCTCCCACCTGGCTTTGTCTGAAGGACCGAAAGCTCCAGTATGATGTATCCTTGCCCGTAACCTCTGTAGGTTATATCAGTGTGATTACCTTCAGCCAGACGCCGGACACCATTCTGTCAAAGATCAGGGCTATCTGCGAGGACACCATGAACGCCGTCCTGAAACAGACCGGCGAACGGTACGCAGCCTACCGGGCAAAGAACGGCCTGGCGCCGGAAACGCTTCCCTGGGAGGGAAAAGTAATGACCTTCGGGGAACTGTACCAGGAAGCCCTCCAGCTTCGGGGCGAGGCATTCCGGACCGGATATGCCGCCCGCCTCCTGGAACTGAAAAAGGAGCTGGAGGAAGACCGGATCGCCCTGGCAGACTGCAATTTCGCCCTGGTCGATTACATTTACAACTATATCGACGATCTGTCCCCCAGAATCGTCTACGGGCTGATGCCACCCTACTACCCCAACGTGTGCAATGATTTCCTGCCGGGACTTGCCGATGATGTCCGGAGGCTTCCGGATGCTCTTATCCGGTTTGCCGCGGACCAATGGAACCAGAAATATGACACGGAGTACTATTATCCGGGCATCTCCGACTTAAGCTACACCAGCATATCCCACGGCAGCGAGATCCTTCAGGCGCTGGAAAGCTCCATGCCTCTGTTCGGGCATATCTACGACATCCCCGTCCGGGAGATCGAGGAGATTTCCATGCCGTGCATCAACATCGGTCCCAGGGGAAAAGACGTCCATAAGGTCGGAGAGCGGGTCCTGAAGGAAGACCTGTACGAAAGGATTCCCCGGCTGACCCAGTACGCGATCGAACAGATCCTGCCCTGACTCCGCATGCCGGACAGAGAACTGCCGCGCCCCAACCGGATACTGATTTCAGACATTGACCACAAAAAGGAGGGACAACTAACTATGAGTTTCCGACTGAGAACCTTTACGCCGCCAGATTTCAGCGAGCCGCACCTGGCCTCCGCGCCGGATGTCAGATTCGAAGAGGCTCCTTTTGACGGAGTCGCCCCGGAAAATTATCACGCCATGAGCATTTTCCCGGAATATTTCAAGGTAGGCGGCAAATGGCTTCTGGCTGAGGAAAGCCGCATGGACTGCGTACCGGTCTGCGAGAACGGGAGAATCCTGGTCCGCGAGTTCCGTCTCCTGAAAAAAGGCGATTTGGTGGCCACCGGCCGGACCGAAAACGGCGAGGACGGCATTTATCTGTACACCGACGGTTTCCGGGAGAACCGGCAGGTCGGAGACGTATTTGCCTTCCGCCAGAACCGTTCCCGGGAGACCGCGTTTTCCAGGGACTATGACGAACTCTATGAGCTGCTGCGCCACGAGAGAGAACACGGCAAGATCGTCTGGGTCATGGGCCCGGCCTTCGCCTTCGACAATGACGCCAGAAACGCTTTCTGCAAGCTGATCGCCAACGGCTACGTGGACTGCATCCTGGCCGGCAACGCCCTGGCGACCCACGACCTGGAGGCCGCCTATCTGGGCACCGCCCTGGGCCAGGACATCTACACACAGCAGAGCCGCCCCAACGGCCATTACAACCACCTGGATGCCATCAACCGTGTCAAATACCACGGCAGCATTCCGGCATTTATCAAAAATGAACACATCGACAACGGTATCATTTATTCCTGTGAGAAATTCGGCATCCCCTACGTTCTGGCTGGTTCTATCCGGGACGACGGCCCCCTGCCGCCGGTCTTCGGCAATGTATACGAGGCTCAGGACCGGATGCGGGACCAGATCCGCGACGCCACCACCGTCATCTGCATGGCCACCACCCTTCAAACCATCGCCACTGGCAACATGACGCCTTCCTACCGGGTTCTTCCTGACAAAACGGTCCGGCAGGTATACTTCTACTGTGTGGATATCTCGGAATTTACGGTAAACAAGCTAAGCGACCGGGGCAGCCTGTCCGCCAGGGGAATCGTCACCAATGTCCAGGATTTCGTGGTGACTGTCAGTAAGGGGCTGGGGCTGTAACCGGCAAAACAAATGTTTCTGGAAAGGAAAGACCATAATGCCTGAATGGAATCAAGGTAAACGGTAGATAATACGTACCTGTACAAAACTGGAGCAAACCTGTATGATAAAAACGGATTTGCTCCAGTCCTA
>CANQSK010000023.1 GCA_947626475.1 uncultured Lachnospiraceae bacterium | reverse complement strand
CAGGGAGGCCTCGTCGGCCAGCCGGAGGGCAAAGGGCTCCATCTCATCGGTCAGCCGGTAAGCTTTCAGCTCTCTCTTCCCGGATTTCAGATCTGTTCGGATCGATTCCACAAAAATATACGTATCCACAGGCACAGGCTCGTCCGCCGTCAGCGGCAGGATGCCTCTGGAAAGCAGGGCGTCGCAGGCTTCCCTGCTGTAGGAAACGGCAACGTCCGCAATGCTTCCGTTGGCGATCTGAAACTGGGCGTCCTCCTCCGTCACGTCAGTGATCGCCTGCTGGGACACCGCAGTCCCTGTCTGAGTGGCTCTGGCCCGGTAATCGGGATCATAGGCCCTCATGATCCGCAGGATCTTCTGCATTTCCGCCCGTCCCGTCACCGGGCAGGCGTCCATCTGGCTGGTCATCTCCGCCGCTTTCCAGGAATACGCCGCGCCCATATATTTTCTGCTCCGCTCCTTCACCTGGCCGTAATCATCCGCGATTATCCGCAGAAGGATATTCTCTGTCAGGCCTCTCTTTTCATAATCCATATTCTCATACACATATTTCATATCCCTTTTTCTCCTTTCTCAGCCCTTCTGGAACGCCAGCCGCTCATCTCCGTTTTCCAGATAAATGATTCCGCAGAACACAAAACCGTTCTTCTTCAGCATATTCTGCATGACCACGTTGTCCCTGTGGGTATCGATCTTCACATTGCCGCACTGCTCAAAGGCCCAGTTGACGCAGAAGGAACCGGCGCCCTTCACGTTTCCCCTTGAGGCGATCCGGTGGACGACACCGTAAGGCTTCCCGTTCAGCCACGCTCCGCCGTCAATAAAACCATATGTCGGATCGTCACCCCATCTGTAATAGAACACCGCCGCGATCTCATCCCCGAACATGCACACGTAGGAATTTCCCTCGGCTATGTCCTGACGGATCCTGGATTCCGGAGGATTCTTCGTCCCCCACTGGCGGGGATTGCCGTGGGCCGCCATAAACTGCCTGGCCCTCTCATATATGGTCAAAACCTCTTCCAGCTGTTCCGGCTGAGTCTTCTGAATCCTGAACTGCGTCATCCGATCTTCACTCCCGTCAACTTCCGTTCCCGCCCCATGAAGCATCGCCGCTGTATGGGACAGGCATATAATATATCTTACCACTTTTTATGAAACGTGAGAACCGGATTTTTCATTTTTTTCGTTGCAAGCTGGGGAAAATCATGTATACTAAAGATAGAAAAATCCTTAAATTATCAAACAAAAGGGGGATATGATCATGAAAGCGCCGAATTTTAACAGCACATCACCTGCGGACAGCCTTTCCGATGAAGAAAAGCAGCAAAAGGAGCGCCACGCCATGCTGGGGCGTATCGAGGCCAGCAACGCCGGCCAGGAAAAATACGCCAAAAAACAGTACCGCATGACCCAGATCAGCATGCTGAGCAACCTGGCCGTTCTGGGCATTGTAATCTACATCGTGATCACTCTGCTGCCGAAGGTAACCCTGACCCTGAGAAACCTGAATTACATCATGAACGACCTGCAGACGGTCTCATCCCAGCTGGCGGAAGTGGATTTTGAGGGAATGGTCGAAGATGTGGACACTCTGGTAAACGAGAGCAATGACAGCTTAAATACCGCTATGCGGCGGCTGAATTCCATTGATTTCGAGACACTGAACAAGGCGATTCAGAACCTGAACGACACGGTGGAACCACTGGCCAAATTCTTTAACCGATTCTGACCGGCCAATGACGCCGGTATACAGAAAGAGGGCATCCTCCAGTCATCTAAATGACTCTTGAGACGCCCTCTTTTCCGTTCATTTCATTTTATTCCGCGAACACAGCGGCGATATCCTTCATCACGCTGCTGACCCGGATTCCCTGGGGACATACCTGTTCGCATTTGTGGCAGGCCCGGCACTGGTCGGCGCGAACCTGCTGCTTCTCATAGGTAACCTGCGCGTCGCCCTTTCCTACAAGTCCATATAGGTTATAGGTTTTAAACAGCTCCGGAATATTCAGGCCGAAGGGACAGGGCATACAGTAAGCGCAGGCGGTACAGGCCACCATAGACATCTTGTCGTACACTTCCTTGGCCTTTACATAGGCCTCCCGCTCTTCCCCGCTGAGCATTCCCACAGCGCTGCGGTTCGCGTAAACCAGGTTGTCCAGCACCTGCTGCCTGCTGCTCATGCCGCTTAAAAGGAAGCCGACCTCCTTCTTATCCCACACAAAATCCAGGGCGTGCTCCACCGGGGTCTTGCCGGACGGCAGGCATTCCGCCACATGGCCGGACAGGCTGGCCAGCCGGCCTCCCAGAAGAGGCTCCATGACGATGACGCCCAGGCCCTTGTCCGCCGCGTACCGAAGGCCCTCGTCTCCGGCCTGGCTGTCCGTGTTGATGTAGTTGTACTGAATCTGGCAGAAATCCCACTGGTCCGTGTAATCTATGATCCGCCGGAACGTGTCCAGATCGTCGTGGAAGGAAAATCCCAGGAACCTGATCTTTCCGGCTTCCCGGGCCTTCTTCATATGGTCCAGCAGATGAAAGCCCTTAACCTTCTCCTCAAACCGCTCCCTGTTCAGGGCGTGAAGCAGGTAGAAATCGATACAGCCGGTCTGCAGCTTCCGCAGCTGCTCTTCCAGGATCTCATCAAAATCCTCTTCCTTCTCCAGCTTCCACATAGGACTTTTGGTCGCGAGAAAGACTCTCTCCCGATAGCCGTCCTTCAGCGCTTTTCCCACGATCAGCTCACTGGTCTCCTGATGGTAAGGGTAAGCCGTGTCAATATAATTGACACCCTGATCAATGGCATGGCGGATTATGGAAATGGCCTCCGCCTCATCCACCGTGCCGTCGGGCATAAGCGGCAGGCGCATACACCCGAATCCCAGCGCCGAGACCTCCGCGCCGGTTCTGCCGAATTTACGATACTGCATGCAATAGTCTCCTTTTCCCGCGGACGGTCAGTCTTCCAGCCTCAGATGCCTGGGCAGGCCGTCCACCATCATGGCGGTCAGTTCCGCCTGGATCAGCGGGCGGACATAATTGATAAACTCCTGCGTCACATAGTCTCCGGAAGGAGTGATCCACTCTCTCGGAACCTTTTTCTCAATATTGGCGATCTTATGTACGTCGAACAGGTCGGTGACGCACAGATAGGGATCGTCGGAGATCCTCTTCAGAATGATCATCTTTCCGGTCTCGCCCTCAAAGGCCGCTTTCACGGCGGCTCCGCCTACCTGGAACGCCTCGGTGATATCCACCCGGCTTACAATATGGGAGGCGCATCTCTGGAGAGAGTTGAACTCGATGGCTCTGGTCTTGCAGCCGGGAACCTCTCTGGAGATCTTCTCCGCCAGATAACGGGCCGTTCCGGTCAGCTGCTTGTGGCCGAAAGCGTCCACGAAGTCCACATTGTCAGTCAGCTCGCAGACATACCTTCCGTCCGCGACCCTGACGCCCTCGGAGACGGCGATCACCAGGGCCGGCTTCTCTTTGTGAAGGTCCGCGACCTTCTTCATGAAATCATCCACGTCGAAGGTAAGCTCCGGCAGGTACAGAAGGTCCGGGCCCTCGCAGTCCTCGCCCTTGGCCAGAGCCGCCGCTCCCGTCAGCCAGCCTGCGTTGCGCCCCATGATCTCAATGATCGTCACGCTCTGATTGCCGTATACCAGACCGTCCCGGATGATCTCCTTGGTAATGGAAGCGATGTACTTGGCCGCGCTTCCGAAACCGGGCGTATGGTCCGTGACCGCCAGGTCGTTGTCGATGGTCTTGGGCACGCCCATGAACCGGATCTTGCTGCCGTTTAAGATCGCGTAGTCCGACAGCTTTTTGATGGTATCCATGGAATCGTTTCCGCCGATGTAGAAGAAGTACTCTATCTCATACTTGTCCAGAATAGCAAAGATCCTGTCGTAAATCTCCGTGTCTTCCTTGATCTCCGGAAGCTTGAAGCGGCAGGAACCCAGATAGGAAGACGGCGTCCTCTTAAGCAGGTCAATATCAAGATCCGTCTTAATGTGGTCTGCCAGGTCCACTACCTTCTCCTGAAGAAGACCCTGCACACCGTGAAGCATGCCGTACACCTTTCCTGCGCCCCTGTCTCTGGCTGTCTTATACACCCCCGCCAGACTGGAGTTGATCACTGCCGTCGGTCCTCCGGACTGTCCTACGATTACATTTCCCATAATTTCTGACATAATTCATCCCCCTTTTATTTATTATTTTCCGGCGAGAGAAGGGACAGTCCTGTACGCCCGCCGCACTGTCTGTCCCTTCTCCAGCCAAATCATTCTTTTATCTCTGTACGCGTCCGGAACCGTCGCCGCCGGCCAGGGCGTCCACATCCGCCCGGGTCACCAGGTTAAAGTCGCCGGGAATGGTGTGCTTCAGAGCGGAAGCAGCCACCGCGAATTCCAAGGCAGCCTTCATATCCTTGCCGTCCACCAGACCGCAGATCAGGCCTGCCGCGAAGGAATCTCCGCCGCCCACACGGTCCACGATAGGCGTGATATGATATTTTCTGGAATGATAGAACTCACGGGTCTTTCCGTCCATGATGCAGGCAGACCAGCCGTTGTCGGAAGCGCTGTGGCTCTCGCGGAGAGAGCTGATGATATACTTGAATCCGAACTTGTCCGCCATCTGGTTGAAGATATCCACATATCCTGCCAGCTCCAGCTCACCGGAGGTAACGTCGGTCTTGCCCGGCTTGAAGCCAAGGACCTTCTCAGCGTCCTCCTCATTGCCGATGCACACGTCCACATACTGCATCAGGTTGGTCATGACCTTCTGGGCCTTCTCGGAAGACCACAGCTTCTTGCGGAAGTTCAGGTCCACGGACACGGTCACGCCGTGAGCCTTGGCGGCCTTCAGGGCGGCCTCGGTCAGAACGATGGCGTCATCGCTGACAGCGGGAGTGATTCCTGTGAAATGGAACCAGTCGGCGTCCTTGAAGATCTCGTCAAAATCAAACTCCTCCGGCTTGGCAGTGGAGATAGAGCTGTGGGCTCTGTCGTACACTACGTTGGAAGCTCTCATGGCGGAGCCGGTCTCCAGGTAGTAGATACCCAGCCTCTCGCCGCTTCTGGCAATGTGCTTTGTGCCTACGTTGTACTTCCGCAGAGCGGCAACCGCGCACTCGCCGATGGGGTTGGCCGGAACCGCCGTCACGAACTCGGCGTCATGGCCGTAGTTGGCCAGAGACACCGCCACATTGGCCTCGCCGCCGCCGTAATTGATATCAAACTCATCCGCCTGAATAAATTTCTCATTGTTGGGGGTGGACAGCCGAAGCATGATCTCACCCATTGTCACTATCTTTGCCATCGCAATCTCCTCCTTTACTTGTCCTGCCGGTTACTTTCTCGCCGCTGCCACAGCCTCGACAAACTCTTTCGCCTTGGCAGTCACCGCCGCGAAATCACCGGTCTTGGCGCCCTTGGTCAGGCTGCTTCCCGTACCTACCGCGTAGGCTCCGGCCTTGATCCACTTGTCCACATTGTCTACATCTACGCCGCCGGAGGGCATAAACTCACCCTGGGGAAGGGGTCCCTTGAAGGAGCTGATGGCTGCCGGTCCCACAATGTTGCCGGGGAAGATCTTGATCACGTCGCATCCGGCTTCCATGGCGGTAATGGCCTCAGTGGGAGTCATAACGCCGGGCAGCATGGGAACTCTGTAGCGGTTGCACAGCTTCACGGTCTCCACATTCAGTCCGGGGCTTACCACATAGTTGGCTCCGGCCAGGATAACCTGTCTGGCGGTCTCCGGATCCAGAACCGTTCCGGCTCCGATCACCACTTTGTCGTTATCCTTGTACTTCTTCGCCATAGCGGAGATAAACTCTACCGGGTTGCCCTCATCCATGGTCATGGTGATCTCAATAAAGTTGATTCCGCCGGCAATAATGGCGTCTACAACCTTCTCGCCCTGCTCCAGGTTCTTGGCGCGAACCACGGCAACAAGACAGTCCTCACGCATCCTTGACAATACCTTCTCTTTTTTCATCTTGTTTCTCCCTTCTTTATTTTTGTTCGTATATACGAATCACTTTCGTAAACACGAATGTTATGATGATATTGTATACAATTTCTCTCTGTTTGTCAATAGGAAATCAGACACTTTTTCCTAAATATCCCAACATTTTTGAGACTTCCTCCGCCTTCCGGCGGATCAGGCAGCCCAGCGCGTCATAATCCTCCGCCGGCTTGTAAAGGCTGGACAGGCTGATGGCTCCCAGAACGTTTCCGTCCGCCCCGAATACGGGAGCGCCCACGCACTCCATATGGTCCTCCATCTCCCGGGCGTCCAGGGCGTAGCCCGCCTCCCTCACCTTCTGAAGCTCCTGCTCCAGCTCCTGCCTGGTCCGGATCGTCCGCTCCGTCTTGGGGGCAAAACGGATCCGCTCCAGAATCTGTTCCCTGGTCTCCTCATCTGTGTAGGCCAGGATCGCCTTTCCCAGGGACGTACAGTACATGGGATTCTTAGTCCCCACTGTGGCCGTGGTTATGATGGGATTTTCCGGCTCAAACTTGCATATATACACCACTTCATTGTCAGAACGGACTCCAAAGAAGACTGTTTTCCCCACTTTTCTGGAAAATGTCCGCAGCTCCGGCTCAATGATGCTGATAAAATCCAGGTTGTTGGTGTAGTTGACGCCGATGCGGTAGGCCGCCAGCCCGATGGTGTAGGTCTGCTTCTGTCCCCTGTTCACATGAACCATATCCATCTCTGTCAAAGTAGCCACAATATCATATGCGCTGGTCTTGGGCATATCCAGCGCGCTGCAGATCTCATCCAGAGTAATGCCGTCCGGACGTCTGGACACCAGCTTCAGAATCTCCACCGTTCTCTGGGCGGTACGGTTCATTTTCATATATCAGAATACTCCTCTTCCTTTTGTGTAAAGCGCAGGCCTACAGAGTCACTCCCTGCTTGAAGATGGCCATATCATGGAAGCCTGCTTCCTCGGCCTTCACCTTTTTGCCGGAAGCCACCTGAAGCACATAGTCAAACAGGTCCCGGGCCAGCTCCTCCTTGGATCTGTCCTCCACCATGCGGCCCGCGTTGAAGTCGATCCAGTTGTTCTTCCTGCCTGCCAGGGCGGAATTGCTGGAGATCTTCACCGTAGGCACCGGGGACGCGAAGGGCGTTCCCCGGCCTGTAGTAAACAGCACGATCTGGGCTCCGGAAACCGCCAGGGCCGTTGCCGCCACCAGGTCGTTGCCGGGGGCGCTCAGCAGGTTCAGTCCCTTTGTCTTCACCTGCTCGCCGTAAGCCAGCACGCCCTTCACGGGAGCGCTGCCGGACTTCTGGGTGCAGCCTAGGGATTTGTCTTCCAGAGTGGAAATCCCTCCCTTTTTGTTGCCCGGGGACGGATTCTCGTAAATGGTCTGGTTGTGGCTCTTGAAATAATTTTTGAAATCGTTGATCAGACTCACCGTCTGCTCAAAAAGCTCCGGCGTCTCGCAGCGGTTCATGAGAATGGTTTCCGCTCCGAACATCTCCGGTACCTCGGTCAGGATGGTAGTGCCACCCTTGCTGATCAGCAGATCGGAAAACGCGCCTACCACAGGATTTGCCGTGATGCCTGACAGTCCGTCGGAACCGCCGCACTTCATTCCGATCACCAGCTCGCCGGCATCGATCTTCTCCCTGGTGAACGCCTTGGCGTACCGGGCCAGCTCTTCCAGAAGAGCCATGGCGGCATCCTGTTCATTCTCTACATCCTGGCACTGAAGGAATTTGACTCTCTGATCGTCATACTCGCCGATATAATCCATCAGGACAGGAATGTTGCTGTTCTCGCAGCCCAGTCCCAGGACCAGAACGCCGGCCGCGTTGGGATGATGGATCATATCAGCCAGAACGGTCCTGGTGTGCTCCTGGTCGTCTCCCATCTGGGAGCAGCCGTAGGGATGAGGAAAGGCGATGACATCCTCCAGGCTCCCGCCTATAAGCTTCTGTCCCTCTTTCTCCAGAGCCTTGGCAATGGAGTTGACGCAGCCTACCGTGGGAATGATCCAGATCTCATTCCTCACGCCCACCTTGCCGTCCGTCCGGCGGAATCCTTCAAAATAAGCGGGCTCCGACGGCTCTATCTTCGGGTTGGTCGGCTGATACTCATAGGTAAGCAAGTCGCCCAGACCGGTCTTCAGATTATGAACATGAATCCACTGCCCCTTCTTCACGGCCTCCTTTGTCAGGCCGATCCGAAACCCATACTTGATGACGGCTCCGCCCTGGGGAATATCCTTCACCGCTATCTTATGGCCCTGGGGAATATCCTCCAGCGCCGTCACGGCCGTTCCGGCAATATCCAGCGTCTCTCCCGCGGCAACCGGCCGAAGGGCCACCGCCACATTATCTTCCTGATTAATCTTGATTACGTCCTGCATGGTTACCTCCTCACCTTCTGAAACTGTCATTTGCACCCCAATATACCGGCACTCCTCAATTGTAAGCGCTTACAATTATTGTACCCGATTTACAGCGGGAAGTCAATGGAATCATTGAAATTTCTTCCGATAGATCAGCGCCCCGGCCAGCAGCACGGCTATGGGAATCCAGATCCATTTCCACAGATTCCTCTGTCTCTCCAGAAGAAGGATCTCTCCCTGACTGTCGCCGTCAAACACCAGATAGGTGCCGTCCCTTCGGCTGTCTGTCAGTTCCGCCTTATTATCCTTCAGCAGGGCCGCTGCAAATGTTTTCCGCTTTTCCCCGGCAAGGACATGCAGGCGGACCGGACCGGCAAACTCCTCCCCTTCCGGGGTCAGGATACGATAGCTGTACCGGCCGGCCAGGCGGTATCCGGAGGGAATGTCAGGAAGCTCCGAAGCGCTGATTTCCTCCGCCTCCAGTCTGGTTCCGGGGTAAAATTCCGCCTCGGCCAGAAGAAGGGGGGCCTTATCCTCCGAGGACGCGATGGCGCTGACCCAGGGATGGTAGACTGCATGAACCTTCATACTGTTGCGCACGCAGCTCAGGTCCTTATCCTCCCACTGCCCGTAGAATCCTTCCTTCTGGGGAAGGGCGGGAATATCCGACGCCGGGATCCCGTCCCCGTACCGGCAGGTCTTTCTTTCCAGCACCTGCCCGTCCGCCAGGAACAGGACCGTGAGACGGTTAAATTCCTCCGGCACCTGCTCCATAGCCGTGAACTCTTCGTAGGCCAGCCCGCGGGCCTGGCCCGTCCTGGTGACGCCGTCTATGGCGCCCAGGCCGTCGTCCACGTAGCTGTTTCCCTCTGCCTCCGCCTCCGGATCCATGTCGCCGGCCACACTGCCCAGCCATTCCCCGGAAGCTCCGGAAAGGTCGGCCATCGCCCCGTTCTCATACAGATCGCAGGCCCATCCGGCGATGCCGCCCACGTAGTCCTTTCCCGTGACCGCGCACATACTGTAGTTCTGTCGCAGGACATGGCCGCTGCTTCCGGCGATTCCTCCGGCATACTGGCCTCCGGCCTCCACATCTCCGTAGTTCTGGTTTCCGGCAAGGGTTCCCAGGTTGGTCTTCCCGGCGATCCCTCCGGCGCAGTCATACTTCACCTGCACGTCCCCATGGTTGACGCAGAGACGGACCACTGCGTTAGCGCTGCGGGATATATTCAGGGTGCGCTCCTCGTCGGCCTCCAGATCCTCCTCCGGGTCCAGGCTGATCTCCGTGCCGATCATGCCGGTGATGCCGCCGCCCTGGTGGTCCGCGGTGACAACGCCCTCATTTCTGCACTCCGTCACCGTGCCGTCGGCCGTTTCTTCCTCCCCTGCGGCCTCATCCGACACATCCTCAAACAGGGCGTGGGAACTGCCCTCCCTCTCTGCCTCCAGTCCGTCCGACAGAGTGGTCTGTATCCGGTCCAGCTGTTCCTCTATCATCCGCTTCTGCTCACGGATCTGGCTTTTGCTGTCCTTCAGATCGCCGGTCAGCGTGTCTATATCCTCCGACAGGGAATCCATCTGAACGGTCATGGCGCTGTCCATGTTTTCCAGATCTCCGTCAACGATCTCCAGGTTAAACCGGGCCGAGTCCGCCATGTCCTGGATCTCCGCCGTCAGGTCAAGAACGTCGTCGGCAAAATCCTCCGCCTGCCCCATGGCATACTCCGGCGCTTCTCTGGACAGCTTTGCCGTCAGCTGTGCCATTTCCTCAGCGTTTTTCTCTATCTGCCTCAGATTGTTCTGCTCCAGTTCCAGCCATTTCCTGAGGGCCTCCAGATCGCCCGGTGTCCCCTGGTATCCCTGATCCAGCTCCTTTCTCAGCCTTCTCTCCTCATCCTCCAGATACCGTATTCTGGCCATGGTCTCCTTGGAGGACCGAGAGATCAGCCTCAGATCCATATCGTCCAGAATATCGTCAATGGTATCCATATAGGGATCCATATCGTCGCTGAAGTCGTTTTTATCGCTTTTCAGCAGGTTCTTAAAGAAACGCTCCACATCCAGCATCGTGTCTACCTGGTTTCCGATCTGATCCAGATTGTTCTCGGCCACATCGCTGCTGTCCTCCACAAGCCGGGACAGGCTGTCGCCCAGCCGGTTCAGGGAATCCAGCTGGTCCTCAAGAGTATTCAGCGTATCTTCCTCATAGGTGACCGACAGATAGGGCTCCAGCTGTCCGACGATGCCGCCTACGTCCTTCCGGCCGCGGACCTCCCCGTAGTTGACGCACCCGCTGATGATCCCGCTCTGCCTGCCCGCGATGCCGCCTGTATTGTAGCCGGTGTGGGCGCAGCCCACGATCCCGTAGTTGATGCAGGACGACAGATTGCCCAGAGAAAGGCCCGCGATGCCGCCTGTGTCATTGACCTTCTCCTGCTCCAGAACCTGCTCCAGATCCACGTTTCCCGCCGTCTGCATCATGGTTCCGCCGCCGGATGTGTCTTCCTCTTCCGTCATGTTCACCGGTCCCTGGTTGCGGCAGCCCCGGACGGAGCCTTCATTGTACCCCGCGATGCCTCCCGTTTTCAGATCGGCGGAGATGGCCGCCTTGTTCCAGCATTCCAGAATGCTTCCCTCCGGTCCGTTGTATCCCGCGATGCCTCCGACGGATTCCTGACCGGCTGCCTCCCCGGCAAACTGGCAGGAGCGGATCGTTCCCCGGTTATTTCCGGCGATCCCTCCTACGTTGGTTCCGCTCCCCTGGGGGCTGACCCGGCCTTCCACCTTCAGGTCTTCAATGACCGCCCCCTGGGTCACATAGCGGAACAGTCCCATATTGGAGCCGCCTGCGCTGATCCGCACTCCGCTGATATGATGTCCCGCGCCGGAAAAATTCCCGGCAAAGACCGGAACGGTCACATTTTCCCAGGGACTCAGATCGATATCGTCCGTCAGAACAAAGGACGCCCCGGCGGAAAACTCCTCCGACACGCAATTCTTCGCGAATTCACAAAATTCTTCCCCGGTACTGATATCATACACTTTTTCCGCCGCCTGCTCCGTCGTCTGCTCCGCCGCCTGCCCCGCGGTCTGCTCCGCGGAGCCGGTCTCGGCGTAAACCGGAGCGGATCCTGCGTAGGAAAGCAGAACCGCCGCCAGCAGGCAGACCGCCGCCTTTTCTACAGTCTTTTCCACAGCCTTTTCCGACGCCTTTTCCGCAGGCCTGCTGTCTTTTGCCGGCCGCTCGTTCCTGGTCAGCTCCGTTCTGTCGATCCACTTGTCAAACACCAGAAGAAGCTGGGGCAGAGCCGTCATGACAAGCCCGATGGAGATCAGGGCGCCCAGGCCAAGGGCCTTGCCCAGAGAGGCGATGGTCCCGTTGTAGGTCATGTTGCCCACCGCGAAGCCCGCGCACACCAGCATGGTTCCCGACGTGATGATCGTGGGAAAGGCCTGATTCAGAGTCTCCACCACGGCCTGCTTCCGGTCCGGCATGGTCTTGCGCAGCTCCAGATACCGGCTGGTGATCACAATGGCGTAATCGATGGTGGCGCCCATCTGAATGGCGCTGACGATCAGGTAGCTCAAAAAGAACATGGTAGTGCCGGTCAGATACGGTATGGCGAAATTGATCCAGATGCTTCCCTGTATAGTCAGCACCAGAAGGAAGGGCAGCCCCGCCGACTGGAAGGTGAACAGAAGCACAATTCCTACCAGGAGCGCCGTCAGCACACTGATGATGATATTGTCCGTCTGGAAGGAACTGCTCAGGTCATAGTTGTTGGTGGCGTCTCCCACCACATAGGCCTCGTCATAATACTGGTTAACAATGCCGTGGATCCGGTCGATCACGGCGAAGGTCTCCGCCCCCTCTACCGGCCCCTTCAGATTAAATACAAGGCGGTCGTAATTCTCTCCCTCCAGCTGCTTTCTGGCGTCGCATATCTGCTCATAAAGGCTGTCGATCTCTTCCGATTTCTCCTCATCGAAATCGATGCCGCCGTTTTCCTTCTGCTGATAAATGAAGTCGATCATGTCGATGATCGATACCCGGTAATCGTCCAGATTCTTCATAAACGCGCTGTACTGCTGATTTTCCGCGGCGTAAAACTGATAGAGCACCCGGACCAGATCCAGATCCACGTCGGCTACCTCGGAAAACTCCCTGGGATTCAGTTTGTCCACCAGAATATATTTTCCGTCGTCGCTGACCTCCACGTTGGCAAGCCCCAGGGCGCTCTCCACCTCGTCCATCCGCTCCAGCTCCTTCAGGATCTTGCCCTCCTTCTCATAATCCCCCCTGGGAACCAGCACCGCCATGGTATTGGTCACCTCGAAGGTCTCCTCTATCCGGTCCTTGGAGGTCAGGTATTCATTTTTCTTGTCGGTATCAATGGAATTGACGTCATAGATATAAGGACATTTCTGGGCAAAGACACAGGCTCCCGCCACCAGGGCCAGGAAGACGGGCAGGGTTATGTAGCGCGCCTTCACCACCAGACGGCCCCAGGCCCGGATCGACGGCACAAAGCTGCGGTGGCGGGTCTTCTCAATAGGGTCGGCAAACATGACGATCAAAGCCGGCATCAGCAGAAATACGGTCAGCAGGCTGAAGACAATGGCCTTGGCCAGCACCCGGCCCAGGTCCATCCCGATCCCGAATTTCATAAACATCAGCGCCACCATGCCGGACACCGTGGTCAGGCTGCTGGAGGAAATCTCCGGTATGGCCTTGGACAGCGCCACCGTCATGGCGTTTATGGTATCCTTATCTTCCTTCTCCTCCATAAACCGGTGAAACAGGATAATGGCATAGTCGATGGCCAGCGCCAGCTGCAGCACGGCTCCGACGGCGTTGGTGACAAAGGACACGGAGCCGAACCAGTAGTTGGTCCCCATGTTCAGGATGGCGGCCACGCCGAACACGATCATGAAGATCACGATCTCCATATAGGTTTTGGACGTAAAAAGGAGCACGCCGATGATGACGATCACTACCACCACCACAATGCCCTTCATGTCGTTTTGCAGGGACGCCTCTTCGTCAAGGTCAACGGTGGTATACACGTAAGCGTTGTATCCGTCCAGCGCCTGTCTCACCGAGACTATGGCGGCCTGGGACAGAGGCGTATCCTCCTCTTCCTCAAAGGTCAGATCAAAAAGGGCGCAGGCGTCCCGGTAGGAATCGCTTATCTGCGCGTCCTCATAATCCTCGTCTCCCATGCGGTAGAAAGAGACTCCCGAGATTCCCTTGATCTCCTCCAGCTCATCCGCCAGCGCCTCCGCCTTCTCATAGGTGATATTGCTGACCAGTATCCTGGCGGAGCCGAAGGTCACGAACTCCTCCTCCATAATATCCAGCCCCTGCCTGGTTTCCGTATCCTCCGCAAGATATTCCGTCAGTTCGCCTATTACCTTTACCTTGGAGACTGACAGCACACTGTAAATACAGGCCAGCGCAAACAGAACGATGAAAGCCTTCCTCTTGTTCACAACAAAACGGGCTATCCTCATCATGATCCCATCCTGCGTCTTTTCCATAATAAAGTCTCTGTCCTTTCCTGTTTTCATATAATGACCACTTGCTTTATTATAGAAAATTGTGGTAAAATACTCCATAATCAAACAGGCCGGTCTGTTTCATATGAGACAGATCTGGCGTTTTTGTCTATTTTCATACAGGGAGGAACTTGCCGCATTGGACCGACAGAACCAGGAAAAGAAACCGGAGACTATCGCCGCCCGCCGCACCCACATACTGCTTCGGAACGGGCTGTTTTCACTGTTACAGGAAATTCCGTTTGAAAAGATCACGCTGACAGAGCTGTGCCGCCGGTCCATGGTGCCCCGCTCCACCTTCTACCGGTATTTCGATGACAAATACGACCTGCTCTACTGCTGCATGCGGGACTTTCTCGACCAGTCCAAACTGGACGAGGACATTATCTACCTGAAAAATGAGGATTCCATGCGAAAATTCATGCTGGAGATCATCCAGATCATGGAATCTCAAAAAACCGCTTTCCTGCGGGTCCTGCGGGTCAACCGGGACGGGATCTTCATGGAGATCATCCGCAATTGTCTGATCCAGATCCTGACGGAACAGCTGAAGGGGGCGCAGTCCCACGGACTGGCCCCCAAGATTCCTCTTCCTATCTTTACTTATCTGCTGGTCGATTTCTACATCAGCGCCGTCAAGTGCTACCTGGAGCTGCCTGACCAGTTCGGCGCGGAAGAATTTGCCGAAAATATATTTCTGTTCGCCAACAGAGACTTTTTCCTGTAAGGTGCGCGGTCTTTATCCCTTCACGCCTCCGGAGGTCAGGCCCGCCACCAGGTGCTTTTCGATGCACAGGAACAGGATAATGACCGGAACCGTGGCAAACAGGGATGTGGCAAACAGGTACTGCCACTGGATCATGTTGAATCCGTAGAACACGTTGATGCCGACGGTAATGGGCTTCAGCGTATCCGTGGACATAAGGGTTAAGGCCATGGTGTACTCATTCCAGGAATTGATGAATACAAAGATCAGCGTGGTCACAATGCCGGGGGCCGCCATGGGAAGCAAAACCCGGACCAGGGCGCCTACCATGCCGCAGCCGTCGATCTTGGCCGCCTGCTCCATCTCCGGAGAGATGGTAAGGAAGGTTCCCCTGAGCAGCCAGATGGCGAAAGCCTGGTTGAAGGCGGCGTTTAACAGGATCAGGCCCACCAGATTGTTCACCATTTTCAGGGTGGTCATCAGCTTGTAAATGCCTACCAGAAGCACCACCGGAGCAAACATCTGGCTCATAATGACCAGGCCGAGGAAAACGGTCTTTCCCTTAAACTGCATGCGGCTCATGGCATAGGCCGCCGGGATTCCGCACAGGATGGCCACGCAGGTGGCGCCGCCGGCCACAAACACGGAATTCAGGAAATACCGGAGCACCGGCGCGGCGGACCAGATCTCAATAAAGTTGGACCACTTCCACTTCAGGGGAAGAACCGTCATCTCAAGGGCGTACATCTCGCTCCGGTCCTTGGCCGCCGTGGTAAACATGACAAAGTACGGATACAGGATCACCACGCACAGCACGATCACGAACAGATACAGGGCAATCTTCTTGATGAGTTCTTTTTTATTCTTCTTCATCACTGATCCTCCTTTTCCGCCCGCAGGGACAAGATCATATATATGCCGGCACAGAAGCACAGGATCACGAAGCCGATGACGGATACCGCGGCCGCCTGACCGGACCGGCCGCTGTAGAAGGACAGCTTATACAGATAGGTTGCCAGCGTATGGGTCCTGTCCGCCGGATCGCCCTTGGTGATCGTCCAGATGATGGGGAAGGAATTGAACACGTAAATGATGTTCAATACCGTGGAAACCGTCAGGCTCTGCCGGATCAGGGGAAGAGTGATCTCAAACAGCTTTCTCCAGAATCCGGCGCCGTCGATCTCCGCCGCCTCATAATACGTATCGTCTATGCTCTGTAACCCTGACAGTACACAGAAGGTTACAAAGGGTACAGTTACAAAAATGCCGATCCAGCACTCCCAGGCAAAATAGGCGTTGGCTCCGGGAGTCCAGTTGACCGCGGACTTGATGATCCCAAGCTTCATCAGGATCACGTTCAGGGAACCGTAATCCGCGTTGATGATATATTTCCAGATAACGGACTGAATGATCAGAGACGTGGCCCACGGAAAGACCACGATCGCCCTGACGATCTTCCGCCCTCTAAAATTCTGATTAAGCACCATGGCAACGATAAAACCGATGACGGTGGAAAAGCCGACTACCACCACGGTCCATACCAGGGTGTTCTGAAGGGTATGCCAAAATGTATTCGAGGCAAATACCGCCTTAAAGTTGGCGCCGCCGTTAAATCCCTTGATGACGCCGGCCTTGGTAATCTGGGACATGGACATCTGAAATACTGTCACAATGGGAACCAGAATCATGACTGCCATCAGAATCATACTGGGCAGCATCCACACATAGGGGGCAAGCTTCTTCAACCCGGAATTCTTTTTCATTTTCCGCCTCCTTTTGTGAAATACCTGCGAAATTCCACTAAACAAAGATAACAGATACGGGACCGGACCAGGTCCGGTCCCGCATAGACAACGCGACTAAATCGGAAACAATATGATCTGCAGTTACTGGGCAAGCGCCATGATCTCATCCTGAAGAGCGTCCAGAGTGGACTGCGCGTCCTCGCCCTGGCAGATCTGCTGCTCCGCGTTGATAACGCCCTGCTTTACATCATTCCACTCGGCCTTCGCGGTCGGATAGAAGTTGCAGGAAGACAGCATATCGCAGAAGGTTGCGAAGTACTCGCTGTTGCCCTCGCCGGCGCCGCCGCCCTTCTGGAACTGCTCGGCGTTCTCGGCAAGAAGCTCGCCGGAGTCGGTGGTAACAGGCAGGAAGCCCTCAAATACCATGTAATCAGAGTAGCGCTCCGTATCATAGAAGAAATCGAAGAACTTGCTGATGGCAGCGGTACGGGCCTCGGGATCCTCCGCCTCGTCGTCGCGGAAGGCCATCAGGCGGTCGCAGACGCCCATCTGTACGGAAGCGTTGCCGCCGTTGGTAGGCATGGGAGCCACGCCGAAGTTGATGTCGGGAGCCAGGTCATACAGGTTGCAGGGACCAAGCATCATAGCCAGGGAGCCGGCCGCGAAAGCGTCCTGCTGCGGATAACGGGTCTCGGTGTAGGGATCCGCGGTTACATAACCGGAATCAATGAGCTCCTTCATGAATTCCACTGCCTCTACGTTGGCCGCGCTGTTCAGAGCCCAGTTGCCGTCAGCGTCCACGAAGCCGCCGCCGTTGTTCCAGGTGTAGTAAGAGAACGCGGCCTGTCCTTCGTCGGTGGAGATATCAAGGCTCCAGGGAACGATATTGGCGTCATATTCTTTGATCTTCTTGCAGGCTTCCCGGACCTCATCCCAGGTAGCGGGCGGCGCCTCAACGCCGGCGGCCTCAAGGATGTCCTTATTGTAGAACAGGGCGCGGGCGGAAGCCAGGATCGGCAGAGCCCACACGGTTCCGTCCATCTCATTGGCGTTCCAGAAGCTGGGAATGATCTTCGCTTTCAGCTCATCCGATGTGTACTCTTCCGCTTCCATCAGAAGATCGTCAGCCACATAGTCTGCAAACACGTCGATGTTCAGAATGTCGGGGGCCTGGTTGGTAGAGATACGGGTATTGACCACGGTGTACAGATCGTTCCAGGAGACAATCTCTATATTCAGGTCAACGTCAGCGTTCTCAGCCTCGAAATCCTTCTCAAACTGAGACCACCAGTCCTGAGTGTAGTTGCCGTACTGGGAAATGATCACATCCAGCGCCAGCTTGTCTCCGGACGCTTCAGCAGCCTCCGTCTCGGCAGGAGCCGCTTCCGTCGCGGCCTCGGTCGCCGCTTCCGTGGCAGCCGCAGTCGTTGAGTCGGATGAGGACGAACCGGATCCGCCGCAGGCCGTCAGGCCGAGCACCATGGAAAACGCAAGGGTCATAGCAAGAATTTTCTTCATGTTTACTTCCTCCTTTTTTAATATGCACAATTAACAAAGCCAACCTTGCAATTTTCATTATACTTGTCAAAAATGCAAATATATAGAACAAAACGTACAGATTATAGCAAAATCGTACAAACATTGAAATAAATTACTTTTTATACACAAATCTGCCTCTTCTGGCTGCTTTTCGGAAATTACTGGGAGTTGTCCCCACAACTGCCCGAAAAACCTTGGAAAAGTAGTTATAATCTTCGATTCCCACCTGCTCCGCCACAGAAGAAATTGGGATATCGCTCTGGATCAGCAGATTTCTGGCGGCCTCGATCCTCCGCTCCGTGATCAGATGGGACAGAGTCTTGCCTCCGGAAAGCTCCTTGGCCAGCATACAGAGCTTGGTTCTTCCGATATGAAGCTGGGAAGAAATGGAATTGAGAGACAGTTTCTCCATATAGTGCTGGTTCAGGTACAGCTCCAGCTTCTGCATGTCCGTCATCTCAGTCGTCAGTATCATCCGCTCCAGCCGGATATAGGAAGCCAGCGCCTCCAGTATCTCCGAATACGCCTTCAGCTCCGTCTCGCTGTACTGCCGGAACCGGAAGTAGGCCTGCCGCAGCTCCTCCATATCCCCCTGCCACCAGCCCAGCAGCTTCCGGCTGTTCTCCCACTGCTTTTCCAGGGGAGAATCGTCCAGGAGCTGGCCGTAGACCAAATAGGCCAGAGGCTCCCGCTCGTCGCCGGACCGGATGGGCAGCACCGCCTCGCAGATTCCGGCATGGCACCGATACCGGTAAAATCCCTTTCTCCCGGCGCACCTCTGAACGGCTCCCCGGTCGCAGTTGATACATCTTTCATGTCCCTCCGGCCTGGCGTTCATCAGCTCGCAGAATGGCGCGTGGTCCGTCGTAAGGCAGATATCCAGGCCCTGGCCGTTTAAGATATTGGCCCGGATGCCGGTCAGGGTATACAGGCTGGACACCAGGTTCAAAAGCTGCTGCTGGTCAAAGTGAACGGCCATCTCCGCTTCTCCTCTCTTGCACCGTGTTTGCCGGTTTTCGTTATAGAAATTGCGTCCGCTGTCTGTATTATATTTCTATTTCTGCTTTTCCGCAACCAAAACGTACGGAAAATCCACAGAAAATCCGACGAAAAAAGATTTTACAGAAAGGTATTTTCATGCTATAGTAAGTAAACGGTCATCTTTTCAATATCATGCGCCTCCTTCGGCGCATTTATTAACGCAGATATATTTCAGAGGAGGTTTACAAATGAATCAATCTATCACCCGGGAGCTTCTTGGAAAGTACAGCGAGGATTTTCAGTCCGACCGCACCAGCCGGGTCGCCTGCCACGCCGTAACCGGCAGCGGACTCTACAAGAGCAGTCTGGACCCGGCCGTCGCCTGGAAGAATAACCATGAATTTTCCCTGACCCTGAAGCAGGGCGCCGTCACCTCTCAGAAACAGAGCGGCCGGTGCTGGTTATTCGCCGCCATGAATGTCATGCGGGCGCGCATCATCCAGAAATGCAATCTCGACACATTCGAGCTGTCTCAGAATTACATGATGTTCTGGGATAAGCTGGAGAAATCCAACTGGTTTCTGGAAAATATCCTGGACACTCTGGAAGAGGAAAACGGCAGCCGCCTCCTGTCCTTTCTGCTGACGGATCCTCTGGGGGACGGCGGCCAGTGGGATATGATGGCCAACCTGGTCAACAAATACGGCGTGGTTCCCAAATACTCCATGCCGGAAACCGTAGTCTCCAGCGGCACCAGAGAAATGAACCGCATCCTGACTGAATTTCTCAGGGGCTGCGCCTGCAGTCTCCGCAAGGCCGCGAAGAACGGCGCCGGCAGGGAGGCCCTGGAGCAGTCCAAGGAGCGCATGCTCGGCGATGTCTACCGGACCCTGTGCATCTGCCTGGGCGAGCCGCCCAGAACCGTAAACATGGAGGTCCGTGACAAGGAGGGCAATTTCATCCAGGAATACGACATGACGCCCCAGGAATTTTTCAAAAAGTACGTGGACATGGACCTGCACGACTACATAAGCCTGATCAACGCCCCGACGGAAGACAAACCCTTCTACCACCGCTACACCGTGAAGATGCTGGGCAACGTAAAGGAGGGCGCCCCGGTCTGCTACATCAACCTTCCCATCGAGGAGCTGAAGGCCGCCGCCATCGCCCAGCTGAAGAGCGGCGAACCTGTATGGTTCGGCTGCGACATGGGCCCCCGCATCAGCCGGGATACCGGCGTCATGGACCTGGACATTTATGATTTCAAGGATATCCTTCAGATCGACCTGTCCATGACCAAGGCGGAACGCCTGGATTACGGCCAGAGCCAGATGACTCACGCCATGGTCTTCCAGGGCGTAAACCTGACCCGCGACGGCCGCCCCACCCGCTGGCGCGTAGAGAACAGCTGGGGCGAGGACGCCGGCAAAAAGGGCTACTACGTCATGAGCGACGACTGGTTCTCCGAGTACATGTACCAGGTCGTGGTAAACAAGAAATTCCTGAACGAAAAACAGCTGGCCGTCCTTGACACGGAAACCATTGTTCTGAAGCCCTGGGATCCCATGGGGTCGCTGGCGTAACAAAAAGACGGCTCCCGCCGCGGACCCAAACGAACCGCGGAGTCCCGGCGCCATATGAAAAGGCCGGGACTCCGCATAAATGCTGGATTCCCGGCCACAAGTCTATTTCCATCTAAAAACATCATTTCAACCTCATTTTCAGCTCTCCGGCTGCGCATCCCGCGAAAAATGCATATAATCGGGCTGGGACCATTCACCGCCCCAGACAAACCCGGCCTCCGTGAAAAGCCGGTAGCAAAGATCATTTTCATCTATCTTGTAAGCGAAATCTTTGCTGCGGTCCATATAGGAGCTTCCGTTGGCAGGAGAACATTTCTGTCCTTCCTGCGTAACATACGGGTTGTAGAGGGGATTAATATCAATCGCCACACCTGCGGCATGCCGCGACAGAGCGGATGTCCCAGCCACCGTGCGGTAATTAAAACAGGAAGTGTTATTGTCGGAACTGGAAAGTTCGTCGTCCGCCCCGTAGTCGTCCACCAGAAGAACCTTCTCGACAGGATACTCCGCCTTATAAAGTTCCCGGAAAATGCGGAGCATGTCATCGCTGACGGATTTATTGCAGATCAGTTCGCCCACGCGGATATTGCCGTCAAAATCATAATGGAGAAGTCTGAGATACCGAAGGTCCTCTCTGGGCGTGGTACAGTCCTCTCCATAAGAATTTCCGTAAATTCGGCTGAAAACGGAATCTGTGATTTTGCTCTGCCGGAAGAAACTATCCTCGCCTTCCCGGGCGATCTGCTCCCCGGTAAGGATGCTTCCCGCGCTGACATCCGAAAATTTCGGGACCTCCGCGGTCTCCTCTCCTGCGGTCTCCTCTTCTGCATCTTCCGCCGTTTCTTCTTCCCCGGTCTCTCCTTCCCCCGTCTCTCCTTCCGCATTTTTCTCTCCCGCGGAAGCTTCAGATTTTTCTTCTTCAGAATCCGGCGGCGTCTCAGATTCCACTTTAATAAACGGCGGGCCCAAAGATTCTTCAAGATGAGAAGAGGTCTCCAAAGGATAGGGTTTATAGTCTCCCCCAAGAACACCGCAGCCGCCGGCTGATACTGTCACAAAAGCCGCGGCAATCACAAAAGGCAGCCTCCGCTCTCTCCTTCCTTTCGGCTGATCACCCCTGCACATAAGTCTCCTTCAAATGCTTTCTGTCTATTTTGCCGTTGGCATTGCGCGGCATATTATCCAGGTAAATATACCGGTTGGGCATCATATATCTGGGGATTTTGCCCGATAAAGATTTTGAGAGAACTTTCTTGTCTGTCTGTGTTCCGGTGTAAAAAAGCAGGATCATCTGTCTGCCGCTGTCGTAGACGCAGGCGCATTCCCCGACTCCCGAAACAGTTCCGGCGGCGGCTTCAATCTCACCCAGCTCGATCCGGTAGCCCAGGCGCTTGATCTGAAAATCCAGGCGGTCATGGTACAAAAGCTCTCCCTCATCATTATAGCTGACCAGATCGCCGGTCCGGTAAATGATTTCCGGGTAAGAGGGATTCAGCGGGTTTTGGACGAAGCGTTCCGCCGTCTTCTCCGGATTATTGTAATAACCGCTGGCCAGCGTACAGCCGCGGACACACAATTCACCTTTCCGGCTGCTCCCCGGAAGGATAAGCCGGTTCTGCTCGTCCAGCACAAGAATGTCAATGTTGCCGCAGGGACGGCCGATGGGAAGCTGCTCGTCATCCGCAAATTCCCGCGTCAGGTTAAAATAGGTGCACACGTAGGTTTCCGTGGGGCCGTACATGTTGCAGTAAAGAGCATCGGGCACATACTGTCTCCAGTAATTCAGCTGCTTCACAGGCATTACCTCACCGGCAAAAAACACATAGCGAAGTGTTTTGGGCACGTCCGCCTCAAAGCCGTGCAGGTTCGCCACCACGCTGAGGGCAAAAGGCACCCAGAAAATGGCGGTCACATGACGCTCGTTCAGAAACCCGATCAGTTTGGCGGGAAATGTAAAATATTCCTGCGGGATGATCACTGTGCTGCATCCGAATTTTAACGGACAGTAGATATCATGGTCAGACACATCAAAATAGAGAGGAACCTGATTGCCCAGAATATCCTCGTGACCGAAATCATACTCTTTTTCCAGCCACTCCATATTGTTGATGACAACCTTGTGGCTGACGACAACGCCCTTCGGCACGCCGGTAGAACCGCTGGTAAACAGAATATAAAGAGGGTCAGAGTCCACCTGCCGCATCCGCGTCTCCGCCAGAAGCCCGTCATTTACCGGCTCCTTCGCCAGGTCGTCAAAAAGGAACACGGGACAGTCCGCAGACAGCTCTTTTGCCAGTTCCGACTGAGACGCTTCCGTGATCACTGCCGCAGGCATAAGTACCGAAAAGATCGTATGAAGCCGGTCGGAAGGCATGGTTACGTCAATCGGACAATAGCAGCAGCCCCCGTAAACCACTCCCAGAAAGGCCACGATCATCGACGCGCTCTTTTCCATAAGGACTGCCACCGGCCGCTGATGCGCGTTCAGCGAAGCGATCCTGCTTCCGATGGCTCTGGCCGTGCGGGCCGCTTCCCCGAATGTATAAGCCCTGTTTTGATCCTCATAAGCACAACATTCCCGGAAGCGCCCTTCGGACGCCTCCAGGAATTCCAACACACTTCTTACCATGTCTGTTCCTCTATTTCTGGTCTGTTATCACTATATATTCCACAGCGTCAACAACACCCTTCGTAGTGTAGACATTCAGCTGAGTCTTGGCATCGACCATGCGGTATACTCCAAATTCCTCTTTATATTTGTCTTTGTAGGCCTTCTTTACGTCATCCTCCTTGGAACCGATCTTGATCCCTTCGGCAGTTGCCGCTGTATCGTCAAGGAAATAGGCGGAGGCAATGCACTCCTTGCCGTTTACCGGATAGGTGCTCACCTCAAACCCTTTGTATGTATAAACCTTGTCCTTGCCCTGATAAGCGCAGCTGTCCTGCTCAAAGGTCTTCTCGGGAGCTCCCAGGGCATTGAGGATCGGAGCCGCTTCCGCGCCCATAGCCACCGTGACCGTCCCGCTGACGAAATTGTAGGACGCCGCTTCTTCCGCCTTGGTTTCCGTCTTGCTGCTCCACGGAAATCCGTAGGAAGTCATGGGCGCAGCCGCCATAGAAACAACCAGACCTGCTGTCAACAGATACCTTGATACTTTTTTCATCGCATTTTCCTCCTCTATTCCTCTGTTTTAAATTGCTTAAGATAACCTGACCGGGCGAACTCCTCTTCCTGAGCCGCTTTCATGTTATCGTAATACAAACCCTTCTTCTCCCAGACGGCTGACAGCTCCCCGTCGCCTCTGCGATCCTCCGCCCCGCCGGCTATGAGTACCGGCCCCAGATACCTGGACATTTTTTCCGCCCCGTAGACATTCATGTGAAGGCCTCCGTCGTAAGTATCATGGGCAAAATCGATTCCGATCTCGTCAGCGGCGTCGATACAGTTTACATAAGTAAGGCCATGCTCCTCCGCGTAGGATACGATCTGTTCGTCCCACTGTTCATGCCAGACCGGATAAAGCGACGGCGCTTTCATAAGGATAAAAGTAATCCCCTTACTCTGGCATAACCCGCGCATCCTTTCCAGGTATTCCCAGGCGCGCCCGTCAAAGGAATAATCCGCCAGACGCCTGACAGCCGGGAAATCCCCTGCCGGCCTTATGTCCGCCCTCATGTAATATCCGTTGTGGGACACCTGGTTCCTGTGAAAATAATACCGGAAATCGTCTGCTTCCAGCTGATTCCACCGGGAATGAAACCGGAGGATCGGAAACAGATACTCTATCATATGCTCATCCTCCATAGCCGACGCCCGAATGGCATTCCACTTGGAGGAGGACCACCGCATGCCGTCCAGGGTCATCCGGTTATAGGTCTCGTTCGTCTGCTCATACTGCTGCATGGCGGACACATTGAACACCACTACCCTGGGCGTCTCTTTTTTCAGCGTTTCCTCCAGAAGATAATAGGACTGAGAGATCAGCTGCTGGGCGCTGCCACGTATGTAGCTGGTAACGCCGAATTCCCGGAAGAGAACGACAGGAGATATATTTTCATAAACCTCGCAGTCCCCAAGGAAAATAACGTCGTGATCCGTGGTCTCATTGTAATATTCCTGAATAAACGCGCCCTCTACCACCTGCCCCATATATTTGGGGACCAAAAGGCGCTGAAGCCCGGCAATCACAAGGCCGGATACCAGAACTGTCACCAGCAGAAGCGCCATCCATGATTTTCTTTTCATAACGCGCCTCCTAAAACTGATTGTAAATAAACTGGCTGGCGTCGTAGCCGTAGCCGTATACGCCGGTGATCAGCACAACCAGGAACAGTCCAAATACAGCTGTATACTGAACCCACAGCGGTTTCTGATCCAATTTTTCACGAAAACCTGTTTTTCCGCAGAAAATGCCGCCTAAGGCCATAACCGCTGTGCTTAACAGAAGCAGGCACCAGTCCGCGCTCCCGAGGCCCAGAAGGGCCATTCTCCCGTCAAAAAGCTGAGACGGGCGGCAGGCCGTAAAGATATTTCCCACCATGGCAAACACCGTAAAAAAGGGGTAATACTCAAACATCTCCAGACAGCAGAACAGGAAAAATGTCCGGACGACCTCAAAACAATGATACCCTTTTGTGCCGGTAAAAGCAAATCTTTTCCTGTATTTTCTGTAGGTTCCGGCAAGCTCGGCGGAAATCAGCATGACGACGCAGTTCGCCATTCCCCATGCAATAAAATTCCAGGAGGCCCCGTGCCATATGCCGGCCACAAACCACACAGTCAGATTTGCCACATAGACAGGGGCTTTCTGCCCCGCCTTTTTGCCTAAGGCCTTATCTGCCAGCAGCGATACCTTTTTGCTGAACCGGCTTGTAGATACAGGGAAGAAAATATATTCCCTCAGCCACTGCATCAGGGTCATGTGCCATCTGCGCCAGAATTCGGCAAGACTGGCGGACAAAAACGGCCGGTCGAAATTCTCCGGAAGTTTTATGCCCAGCAGCTGCGCGGCGCCGATCACGATGTCAATGCCTCCCGCGAAATCCGCGTACATCCAGACGGTATAACCGATCATACCAAGCAGGGCGTAGATCCCGTTATATTCCGCCGGGGATGAAATGATCACCGTAACCGCCGGACCGAGACGGTCAGCGATCACCAGCTTTTTAAAATACCCCCACAGCATCCGCTCCGCGCCCAGCTTGATCTGTCTGGCGTCAAATCTATGCTCCGCGAAAAGCTCCTGCTTAATCTGGTCGAACCGGGTGATCGGCCCCGCGATAAGCTGGGGAAAAAATGACACAAAAAGCGCGAAACGGAACAGATTCCGCTCCGGCTCGTATTTTCCGTTATACACATCAATCAGATAACCCATAGACTGAAATGTATAATAGGAAATACCAAGAGGAAGAAGCCAGCCGACGTACTCCAATTCTCCCGGCACACCCAGAATGCTCAGCAGGCCGTTGACATTCTGGAGCATAAAATTCATGTACTTCAGAACCGCCAGGATTCCGAAATTCAGCAGAAGTCCTGATATCAGCAGCCGCCTCTCACGTTTTTTAACCGTCTGGTTATAGGCTTTTCTCTGCGCCCGGTCAAAGTTCTGCTCCTTTACATACTGTTTGGCCCGGGCAGTCATCTGCCCTATCTTACGGGCAAGAAACCAGGTGGTCCCCGTGGTGATCATGGGGTACAGAACATACACCGGTCCGCCGCACAGATAGAACAGATAGCTGGCCGCCAGAAGAAGCACCCACTGTCCTCTTTTGGGAATCAGGTAATAGACTGCTGTCAGCAGAAGCAGGAACAGCCCAAACTGATAGGAAACCAGAAGCATCTTACTCTTCTCCTTCCAGTTCCTCGATCAGCGCCCATATCCTGGCCGCGGAGTTGAAATTCTCCGGAAGAATCCTGGCGGGAGGAATCCTTACATCAAAGACAGCTTCTATCTGCGTCACCAGCATTACCACCTCAAATGACGTAAGTACCCCGTCGGCAACCAGCGTCTCGCAGGTGCTGTAATCCACCTCCGGGTTGATTCCCTCTAATATCTCAATCAGTTCATCCATAGAAAATGGCTCTCCTTTCGTCAGGGTGTGGGCGGATACAGGGAACGGTCAAAGGCAAAACAGCCGCCGTGAACCGCGGAATAAGCCAGCATCTGCGCGTCTGTCCACAGGCAGAAATACCCGCCGGCGCTTCTGGGCGTTGTGTCGAAATGATACCAATTGCCGTCCTCCAACTGAACCAGATTCCAGTAATGGTCATTATCCGTATAGCGGATGACCTCCATACAGGGAATCCCGGCCCGCATCAAAAGAGCCTGGGAAACAGCGAAATACGTGTAGCAGTCGCCGTGACGGCGGCGGATGCCCTCGTATGCCTCCTGAACCCAATCTCTGGTAGCGGAATGCCCGTTGTACCGAAAGCTTCCGCGAACCCACGCGTAGATCGCTTCCGCCTTCTGTCTCGGCGTCATGCCGTCATTGATCAGACCGGAAAGAATGGAATCCGCCATGCCGGATACTGTATTATCCCACATTTCCTGCTGCTCAGGTGCCACCGACGATAAAGCTTTATAGGGCCACCGGGCCGCTCCGGAACTGTCAAAATCATAGGTGACGCCGTTTATGGTCACCTGTGTGTCATGGGCCATGGCCCCGCTGTCAGTCAGATAGTAGACTGCGCCGTTGTCCTGAATGAGACCGGTTTTCATATATCCTGCCTCGTCAAAATAATACCAGTCTCCCTCAAGATAATACCATCCGCCGGCGGCAAACCGGCCGCTGGAAAACCGATAGTACCAGGTCACATCATCACACATCCAGCCCCGATAGTCAGAACCCAGGCTGAGACTTGCCCCGTCATGGTCAAACTGATAGACCGTGCCGTCCAGCGTAATAGTCCTGTCCGCGATCATGACGCCGGTGCTATTGCGGAGATAGTAGGACTCCCCTTTATAGGAGAGCCAGCCGTGATGAGCGTATCCGGTATCATAATCAAAGTAGTACCAGTTCTCCCCCTCCTGATGCCATCCTGCCTTAAAAGAACCGTCATCGTTGATGTATTTGCAGCCATTATCATCATAAACCAGCTGCCCTGCCAGAGCTGTCGTGGGAAATATACAGGAAATGATGCACGTGAGTAAAATAATGCGCTTCTTCATACGTATTCTGCCCCTATACGATATCTTAACATAAATGTATCTGCACTTAATATAATAACACCCATTTTGAAACATGACAATACTAATTATCAACCCATAAGACTGTCAGGACGCACTTTCTTTAGGGCCTGTATCACTCCTACGCGGCTGCCGCATTGGCGTTAATGCTCTCAATCACTCGCCTGATACCTGCCCACACCCGCAAGTCAGGAAACAGCAAGGATGTCATCCTCAAAATTCGTGTCATAACGAACAGCGCTCGCGTCATCTTCATCCGGCAGAATAAGCGGAGCTCCATTTAATTTGCTCATAGTCAAGTTCAATTTATTCATTTTCTCTGTTTTGGTATAATTGATTCAGTATCAAAGCAAAATAGAAATCCCGGAAACCACTATCATTCAGTGTTCTCATCATCGATTATATTGAAAGTATGCCATCTCATTTTTTCAGTTGTAATGCAATTTCTTTTATTTCATCAATGAAACTATCCATCCACTACCCCGGCTTTAATTTTTCGCTCATAATTCGCTCATTTAAAATGAGCGAATTATTCATATTTTTGTATAAGCATTTCCTTTTGTTGTTTTTTTACTTTTGACAACTCCACAATCCGCCAGCGCTTTCAAGTATCTACGAACTTGCGCTTCCGATTTTCCTGTTATCTCTTTTCCGATCATCGTAGTAATTGTATCATTATATTTTAGATACTCCAGTATCTGTTGCACAGGCTTTTGCATTTTTCCGCTCATCAATTCGCTCATAATTCGCTCATTTGAAATGAGCGAATTATTTTCCTCATCCGAAAGCAACTTTAGATATCTGTCACACGCCTTACAAAGCACCATAACTCCTGACTTGCTTATATTATATTCCGGCAGCGGACCGTCATATCTGGCACAGGCTTCTTTGATCTTATCAAATCCACGTCCCCAGGCTTCAATCATTCCGCTCATGAAAAAAACATTTGCCAGTTTGGGATTATAAGGTTTTGAAGAATGTTTCATAAACAGCTTGTCCGTTGAATCCAAATCTTCCGGCATCTCCCCATCATTCCAGATATAGATTTTATCTTCATACACACTGATCTGGATCGGATTACAAGCACTGTAATCCTTATGAACGATGGCATTCAGCAGAATCTCCCGAAACGCATCCTGATGAAACATAAACTGCTCCACCCGTTGGATTCCCTCATAGGTGATCAACGCTTTCATATATTTTGTATATACCAGATCAACCGTCTTATCCACCTGCTCGATCAAAGAGCCATGCACCTCATCCTGATACCTCAAATCGGCATCAGACTGATCAAAATAACCTATCTTCACATAAGCACCGGTCACCCACTTCTCCGGATCTTTATAAAATGCCAGCATAGCCGCCCGAATCAAGTAACCGTCTTCATCAAACAAGTGCAGATTATCCAGAAGAATAGAATCTTCAACTCCCGTTTCCTCCGGTGTCAATCTGCCACGCCTTACCGCCTTCTCTTTAAATAGTTCTATCGCTTCTCGCCTTAAATCCTCGACTTTCAATTTGGGAATCGGCATACCGTCCCATGTCCTGCCTTGGGATTTCAAGAGCGCTTTATCCAGCTCTTTTCCAGTAATTGTTCTCATGGTGCTGCCGGAACGATAAAAATACTTGCCATGAAAGCTGATGAGCGAAGGATACTTTTCCACAATAATTTCAATATACTGCAGATCCCCTTCATATAGAAGATTGACATCTGCCACAATGCCCATTGTGTCCGTAATCTTGTTAGGAATGACTTCCAACAGTTTCCGGCTGTCCTTATCGCTTATGCCAACAACATCGCCATCATCATTTTTGCCGATATAAAGCGTTCCGCCGTATGCGTTTGCATAGCCGCAGATCCATTCCAGATATTCGTCATGCCATGATTCTTTCCATTCTATTTTTTGGTGTTCCTGCATAGGATTTACTCGCTTTCTAGGTTAGGACAATCATTTTCACAATATAATTACCAATATCTGCTCCTTATATCTTCTAATTCGACTAGCGCACCATATAATTCTTGCCGAAGTTCATCTTTTGATAAGCTGTTTACGTAGTTTTTAAGATTCGTATAATGCTGTTTTTCTCTTTTTTCTTTCTCTTTTTCCATTCTTCTGCCTGTTTCAAAAAATTTTCAGCCACATTGGGTTCCACAGTAAAATAAAGTGCGATCATATGTTTACAAATAACCCGCCTGCCCGTCGCGAAAGGACAGTTACACGTTGGCTTGATAGTAATAAGGAACTAATTGAACTTATCAACTGTCAGCTGACGGTTTCAGGTGCAAAAATCCCCATCT